>QHZP01000504.1 GCA_003224715.1 Acidobacteriota bacterium
ATGTGACGTCCCCCCTTCATGCCGCCAGCGGCGCCGCCCGCAACCAGAATCGGGAGATTCTTGTGGTCATGCACGTTAGGATTACCCATGCCGCTGCCGTACAGGTAAAGGGAATGATCCAGAAGCGAGCCATTCCCCTCGGGCGTGGACTTCAACTTCCCAAGAAACTCGGCGAACAGCGACACGTGGAACTGATTGATTTTCGCCATCCTCGCAATCTTCTCCGGGTCGTTGCCGTGATGCGAGAGGGGATGGTGCGGATCGGGGACACCGATCTCGGGATAAGTTCGGTTGCTAGTTTCACGCGCAAGCTGGAATGTGATCACCCGTGCGACATCACCTCGGAGTGCCAATACCTGGAGGTCAAACATCAATCGAGCGTGGTCCGCGTAGGCGGCGGGCACGCCCACCGGTCGATCCAAATCTGGCATGGGATTCTCTGAGGCATCGGCCTCCGCCTTCTGAATGCGGCGCTCGACTTCGCGAATGGTCTCGAAATAGTGGTCGACCCTGGCGCGATCGGCCGGGCCGAGTTGGCGTTCCAGCCGAGCGACTCTTTCTCAGCGCGGCACGTCGATCGGCCGTGCTGCCACCTTCTCCGAACAAACTTTCAAACACGATCCGCGGATGAGCTTCGGCGGGAAGCGGCGTTGTCGGCGACGACCAGGAGAGGTTGTTCTGATACACGCAGGCGTAACCATTGTCGCACTGGCCGACAGTCTGTAAGAGGTCCATCGACATTTCCAGAGACGGCAGTTGCGTCTCTTGACCGATCTGTTTAGCGGCGACTTGATCCACCGTCGTTCCCAAGTAGTAGTCCGAACTTTCAGTCGGTTTGGCCTTCGCGGCACTCAGGAAGGCGGCGTTGGAGGTCGCATGAGTGCCGGGGTAAGCGTTCTGTAATTCCAGATTGGTAATGACCGTGACGTACTCCTTGACCGGGCCCAGTGAGCTGAGGATGGGCGAAAGCTCGTCGAGAGTCTTCTGGCCTGGAGGGGTCCAACGGGTGATATCGCACCCCATGGGCATGAAAACGAAACCCAGGCGACGCACCGGGTTGGCTGGCGTCTTGGCCAGCGGGGTTGCCGCCGGAACCATAGCATCCAGCAGCGGCAGGGTTAGTGTGACTCCCATGCCCCGGAGAAATGTGCGACGCGGCATGGCTTTCTTAGTGATTATCATAGCGACCTCCTCATGCGGAAGGGTGGGCTGTTGACTACTCCAAGGATCAGCGATGAGAAGCGAAATCCGTGACCTTGCGACTCCCGCACTATTCTGCGGACGGCAGGCGCATCGGAGGGTTCGACTCCCCGTCCCAAAGCGTAAGTCAGAAGTTTCTCGGTCAAGGTGCCAACAAAGATTTCAGGGCGGCTCAGCAGCCCATGTTCCAGCCCGGACACACCTTCGAACGTGCTGCCGTCGGGAAGGCCGCCGGTGGCGTTTATGGGTTTGCCTTCGTCAACCGTTCGCCAACGGCCCACCGCGTCAAAATTCTCGAGCGAAAAGCCCACGGGATCCATCAGATTATGGCAGCTCGCACAAGCAGCATTGGCACGGTGTTCCGCCAACCGTTCGCGTACCGAAAGGGTTGCCGATACCGTGTTGTCTTTCAATGCCGGCACGTTGGGCAGCGGCGGCGGTGGCGGCGTCCCGAGGATATTGTCCAGGACCCACTTGCCGCGGATCACCGGGGAAGTCCGGGTGGCGTATGACGTCACCGTCAGAACGCTTCCTTGGCGAAGCAACCCGCCACGTTGGCTGTCCGTGTCCAGAGAGACTCGGCGGAAGCGGCTGCCGTACACGTTTGGGATTCCATAATGCTTGGCCAGGCGTTCATTCAGATAGGTGTAGTCCGCCTTTAACAGATCGAGAACGCTTCGATCCTCGCGCAAGACACTCTCGAAAAAAAGCTCCGTTTCCTGCCGGAAGGCTTGTCGGAGATTATCATCGAAATCGGGAAAAAGTCGCAGATCTGGCGTCGTTGATTCCAGATTGCGCAGGTAGAGCCACTGCCCGGCAAAATTGGTCACCAGGTTTCGTGAGCGCGAGTCAGCCAGCATTCTTCTCACTTGTTGCTCGATCATTCCCGGCTCACTCAGCTTGCCGCGCTCGGCGGTGTCGAGTAGCTCGTCGTCCGGTATGCTGCTCCACAGGAAGAATGAAAGGCGGGATGCGAGCTCCAGGTCGCTGAGGCGATAGGCGGTGTTGGGTGCAAGACCTGCCGGGTCTCGCTCGACACGGAACAGAAACTGGGGACTCACCAGCACCGCGCTCAGGGCCCTTTCGATCGCCGCCTCGAAGCTTTCCCCGGTCCGCGCTTCCCGGTAGAACTCCATAGGCTTTCGGAGATCTGCGGCGTTGACAGGTCGCCGGTACGCCCGGCGCATCAGGACGGACAGAATGCGTTCAGCGCAGCCTTCTTCTTCGCTTAGCTTTGTCGGTTGGCAGACAAAGATACGTCGGCGGCTGGGCGTGTCCCCGGGACCTTTGGCCGCATAGGGACCATTAATCGAGACTTGGTAGATGGCGGGCGTCCTGCGGGGATGCCGGTGCATGTTGAAGTGCGCCTGATACGGTTGACGCCTGGTTTCGAGCAGCGTCGACGGGGTTTTCAGAAACGTCACGCCCAGTTGATGCGGGCCGGCCGTTACGGGAAAGCGCAGCTTCAGTGCTTGGTCCACACTCTCATAGTTCTTGTCTGGTGGTGGCGTTACCGTGAACAGCCTCACTCGCTCCCAATCCAAGAGCAACTCCAACTCATGTGATTCGTGCAAGCCTTCAATTTCCTCGTTGCGGTCACGCATCAGTCTGATCTGGACCTCGTACTCGCCGTCCCGTGGAAACGTATAGGGGATCAAGGCGCCACCGCGAGTGCCGATTGGCAGCCCTACAACCTGCTCCTCTTGAGTGAGGTCCGCCCGAACTCGGAAGGTCTCGCCCCCTGGAGAACGGCGCAGCGCTCCAACTGCCATCCGACTGATTTTCTGCGCCGCTGAGATGTAGCGTTCCAGCAGCATCGGAGAGAGGTCTCCGACTGTCACATTGTCAAAGCCATGACCGCTGTCTTCCTTTGGCAGCAGCTCTGTGGCATCAATGTCCAGCGCCAGAAGATCCCGGATGGCGTGTTGGTATTCGGTGCGGTTAAGCCGCCGGAATGTCTCCGTTCGGCCTGGATTCGGGTGCTCGGCAGACGCCTTGTCCAGCGAGTCGGATAGCCAGGACACGACGGCGCGGTACGTACTTTCTTGCGGCCGGTCCATTCCTGCCGGAGGCATCT
>QHZP01000511.1 GCA_003224715.1 Acidobacteriota bacterium
AGCGGCTCTTTAAGCAGTTCTCCTTCCCGGGCGGCATTCCAAGCCATGTGGCGCCCGAAACCCCTGGCTCGATCCACGAGGGCGGCGAACTTGGCTACGCCATCTCTCATGCCTATGGTGCGGCGTTCGACAACCCCGATCTGATTGTCGCCTGTGTCGTCGGCGACGGCGAAGCCGAGACGGGGCCGCTCGCCACCAGCTGGCATTCTAACAAATTCCTCAATCCCACGAGCGACGGCGCGGTGCTGCCCATCCTGCACCTGAATGGCTATAAGATCGCTAACCCTACGGTCCTCGCGCGAATCAGCCGCGAGGAGCTGGACAGCCTGTTCGTCGGCTACGGTTACAAGCCCTACCGGGTCGAAGGCTCCGAGCCTGAGGCCACCCATCAATTGATGGCGAAGACGCTCGATACCTGCATTGCCGAGATCAAACAGATTCAGCAGCAGGCGCGCGCCAAAGGTTACTCTGGCCGCCCGCGCTGGCCGATGATCATTCTCCGCACCCCCAAAGGCTGGACGGGCCCAAAAGAGGTCGATGGCGAGAAAACTGAAGGGTATTGGCGTTCGCACCAGGTGCCGATGGGCGACATGTCCAAGCCGGGACACATCCAGATCCTCGAAGGTTGGATGAAGAGCTACAAGCCCGAAGAACTCTTCGATACCAATGGGAAGCTCAAGCCGGAACTGGCAGAACTGGCGCCCAAGGGCACCCGCCGCATGGGCGCTAATCCGCACGCCAACGGCGGCCTGCTGCTCAAGCCGCTCCAGATGCCCGATTTTCGCGACTATGCCGTGGAGGTCCCGAAACCCGGAACCGTGCAGGCAGAAGCAACGCGCGTCATGGGGTACTTCCTGCGCGACGTGATGAAACTTAACCTGGAAAGCAAGAACTTTCGGGTCATGTCTCCCGACGAGAATAATTCGAACCGCTGGAACGCCATCCTCGAAGTCACCCGTCGCACCTGGACGGGTGATACCATTCCTGAGGATGATCATCTCGCGCCCGATGGGCGGGTGATGGAGATCCTCAGTGAACACACCTGCATCGGCTGGCTGGAAGGCTACCTGCTCACCGGCAGACACGGTTTCTTCTCGACCTACGAAGCGTTTGTCCACGTTGTGGACTCGATGTTCAACCAGCACGCCAAGTGGCTCAAGACGACAAGCAAGGAGATCCCGTGGCGCGCACCCATCGCTTCGCTGAATTACTTGCTCTCGTCCCACGTGTGGCGGCAGGATCACAACGGCTTTTCACACCAGGACCCCGGCTTTATCGATCACGCCGTCAATAAGAAGGCCGACATCATTCGAGTCTATCTGCCGCCTGACGCCAACACCCTGCTCTCGGTGAGTGATCACTGCCTGCGGAGCCGCAACTACATCAACATCGTGGTGGCGGGGAAACAACCGGCGTTGCAATACCTGGACATGGATTCAGCCATCAAGCACTGCACCGCCGGCATCGGGATCTGGGAATGGGCCAGCAACGACAAGGGCGGCGAACCGGATCTGGTAATGGCTTGCGCTGGCGATGTCCCGACTCTGGAGACGCTGGGGGCAGTGCATCTGCTGCGCCAATTCGTCCCCGACCTCAGGATTCGCGTGATCAACGTCGTGGACCTCATGAAGCTGCAGCCTGCTGAAGAGCACCCGCATGGCCTGCCGCACAAAGATTTCGATACCCTCTTCACGACCGACAAACCTATCATTTTTGCTTATCACGGTTATCCTTGGCTGATCCAACGCTTGACCTACCGCAGAACGAATCACAGAAATCTGCACGTGCGAGGCTATAAAGAGGAGGGCACAACCACAACCGCCTTCGATATGACGGTTCGGAACGAGATGGACCGCGGCCTATGTCAAGCAGGCGATCCGCGACAAGTTGATCGAACACCACCAATACATTGCCGAGCATGGGGATGACATGCCCGAAGTCCGCGACTGGAAGTGGGGCGAAGTGACGAGGGGCCAGGCGGGATGAAAATCGCTGCGGTCTGGAGGAGAGGCGTGAAGAAACTAGCTGTAGCGAGATCGAAGTTCCTGCCTCGCGGAGCTTTGGCGGTGCCGACCACTTTCGCCGGATTCAAGAGGAGGCCCAATCACCATTACAGGAATCCTGGGCGGACGCACACCCGTAATGCTTAAAACAGGAGATAGTCACGGATGGCAATGAATTCCTTCATTCTTTGCGTGAATAGCGGGTCTTCTTCCCTGAAGTTTGCTTGGTACCGGATGGGCACCGAACCCGAGGCCGTGATTGCCGAAGGAGCTGTGGAGCGCATCGGCTTGGCGGGGGGACGACTGTGGGTTCGCGGCGCGGACGGGAAGCCGCTGGCCGAAGGCTATGAGGATTTTCCTGATCATACGGCAGCGTTACGCGGTTTGCATGCAGCAGCCGAAGGGCTCCAGCTCCCGGCTTCTGACGCCATCGGCCACCGGGTGGTCCACGGCGGCCCTGACCACACCCGCCCGGAACGGGTCACTCCGGAGCTGGTCGAGACGTTGCGCGAACTGGTCGCCTTCGCCCCTTTGCACCTGCCGAGCCAGATATTGTGCATCGAAGCGGCGCTGCGTCGCTTTCCAGATCGGCCTCAGGTCACCTGCTTCGACACGGCTTTCCACCGGCGCATGCCGGAACGGGCGCAGCGCTTCCCGCTCCCGCGTGCGCTCTGGGAGGAAGGTGTGCGTCGCTACGGCTTCCACGGCCTCTCCTACGAATACATCGTGGAGATGCTGGGGGACGCGGCCACCGGCCGCGTCATCGTAGCCCACTTGGGCAACGGGGCCAGTATGGCAGCAATAAAGGACCGGCAGCCCATAGACACCACGATGGGCTTTACGCCGACTGGCGGTTTCATGATGGGCACACGCACCGGCGACCTGGATCCCGGCGTCTTGCTCTACCTGATTAACGAGAAACGCTATGACGCGCGGCAGCTGGCGCGGCTTGTGGACCACGAAGCAGGACTGCTCGGCGTGTCCGGCATTAGCTCGGACATGAAGACCCTGCTTGACAAGCGGGCAGGTGACCCACATGCCGCTCAGGCGGTAGAACTGTTCTGTTATCAACTGCGCAAGACCATCGGCGCGCTGGCCGCAGCGCTTGGCGGTCTCGATACCCTGGTGTTCACCGGAGGAATCGGAGAGAGAGCGGCGACGGTGCGTTGGGAAGTTTGTCGCGGTCTGGAGTGTCTTGGGGTTCGCCTTGATGCGCAACGAAACGAAGCCTCCGCGGATCCGATCAACGCCCCACAAAGCCCCTGCACCGTGCGGGTGATCCCAACCCAAGAGGATCTGATGATCGCGCGTCACACCCACAGGCTCGTATTTCGTTAAGCAGGAAGACTCACATGACACAAAACCCGCGTCCTGTCCCGGTCACCGAGAGGGCTCACGTGAAAAGCCTGGATGAATTAGCCTTCCACTTGCGCTGGTGCTGGGGCCATTTCGAGGACGAGCTCCGCGGGCCACTCGAACCCGAGTTGTGGGAGTTGACTCACTACCGCTGGGCGGTGCTCCAGACCATTTTGCCTTTCAGCGGGGTTGCCATCCCCTTCGGTCTCGAGAAAGAGCCGTGGGCAGGGGATAAGCCATGAGTGTCATCCTCGAGCAAGCCGTTGTCGACAAGATGTCAGCCGCACCGAACCATATTGAGAGCACGGGGTGGAGCTATCCTCTGGGAGCAACGATCTTTCCTGACGGCGTCAATTTCAGCGTATTCTCCCGTGGAGCGTCCGCCGTGGAATTGCTGCTCTTTGACCGGGAGGACCATGGACGCCCGGCCCGTGTGATTCCGATTGACCCCGCGGCGAACCGTACTTACCACTACTGGCACGTCTTCGTATCGGGCGTGCGGCCGGGCCAGATTTATGGTTATCGGGCGCATGGGCCGTGGGACCCGGCGAACGGGATGCGCTTTGACCCCACCAAAGTGCTTCTCGACCCGTATGGGCGCGGTGTAGTTGCTCCCAAGAATTACAGCCGCGAGGCTGCGCGCCTGGAAGGCGACAATGCGGCCACGGCGATGAAGAGCGTCGTGGTGGATCCACATGCGTACGATTGGGAAGGCGACACCCTGCTGCACCGGCCGTACTCTCGGACCATCATTTACGAGATGCACGTAAGAGGTTTCACGCGGCATCCCAGTTCCGGGGTAGCGGATAAGCTCCAAGTCACCTACGCCGGCCTAATCGAGAAGATCCCGTACCTTCAACAACTCGGGATCACCGCAATCGAACTTCTTCCCATATTTCAATTCGACGCTCAGGATGCCCCGGCGGGGCAAGTCAACTACTGGGGTTACGCACCGGTCTCCTTCTTTGCTCCGCACCAGGCTTACAGCTCGCGTCAAGATCCGCTCGGACCGGTAGACGAATTTCGCGACATGGTCAAAGCAGTGCACCGGGCCGGCATTGAGGTCATCCTCGATGTTGTGTTCAATCACACCGCCGAAGGCGACCACCGTGGGCCGACGCTTAGTTTCCGCGGTCTCGACAACAGCGCCTACTATATCCTTGAACGAGACCGCTCACGTTACGCCAATTACAGCGGCACAGGAAACACGCTCAAGGCCAATCATCCCATCGTCCGCCGGATGATCGTGGATAGTCTTCGCTATTGGGTTGAAGCGATGCACGTGGATGGCTTCCGGTTCGATCTGGCGTCGATCCTCGATCGCGACGAGTCGGGTGATTTGATGCCGAGCCCGCCAGTGCTGTGGGATATCGAGTCGGACCCGGCGCTCGCGGGCACAAAGCTCATCGCTGAGGCCTGGGACGCGGGCGGCTTGTACCAGGTCGGTAGCTTCATCGGGGACAGTTGCAGGGAATGGAATGGCCGGTTCCGCGACGATGGTCCGCAGCTTTTTTCGTGGCGACGAGGCGTCGGTGACACCCCTTGCTGACCGGTTGCTTGGCAGCCCTCAGATTTACGGTCACAAGGAACGCGAGGCTGAGCAGAGCGTGAACTTTGTAACCTGTCACGACGGGTTCACGCTCAATGACCTCGTCTCCTACAACCAAAGGCACAACGAGCTGAACGGCGAAGCCAACCGCGATGGCGCGGACGACAACAGAAGCTGCAATTGGGGTGTCGAGGGCCCCACCGATGATCCTGCCGTCGAGAAGCTGCGAAACCGGCAGGTGAAGAACTTTCTGACCGTGACGATATTCTCGCTGGGTTTGCCGATGATTTTGATGGGCGACGAAGTAAGGCGCACCCAGCAGGGTAACAACAACGCTTATTGCCAGGACAACGAGACCAGTTGGTTTGACTGGACGCTGGTGGCGAAGCATGCCGATGTGCATCGGTTCGTGACACTGCTCAGCGCACAACGGCTGTTGCGAGACGAGGAGCCC
>QHZP01000512.1 GCA_003224715.1 Acidobacteriota bacterium
AAACTCCATGAGAAACAGGCTCGTCAAAACCTGTCCGGCTGCAATCCTATCTCTCTTACTCTGGGTGTCGCCCATCAGGAGTTGATAGAGGACCGAGGGAGGATGTCCTTCGACGACCTGTTGCTTGACCTCGTCGATATTTGCCAGCAAAAGCTTGGTTGGCGTAGTGACAGTTACATCAGCAGGAATTTTGAAACCTAGCACCACCACGCGACATGGCTTGTTGGTGGAGCTGGAAAGCCCGTGTTCGATACCTGGCGGAAAATACATAAAGTCGTTCTGACGGACCTGAACCCGTTGATTTCCGTAAGACAGCAGGCCTGATCCTTCCAAGATGACATACACCTGTTCTTCCCGCGGATAGCTGATCCGGGCACTGCTTCCACCTGGATCAATGACCATTTCACCGCAGCGGGCGACTCCCTTGACGATGCTCGAATCAGAATCGCCGATTCCGAAGATCGGCCTGTAATGGCAAGACCTCGAACTGATGTCGGCCATCTTCTCGGGAATGTCAGGAACAAAGCGGCGCAGGAAAGTGCGATCCACCCGGTGTTCCTCACCAAGAACCCAAGAGGTGAGAAATAGGCACACAGCAATGAAAGTGATTTTTTGCATGCTGTTGAACACCTAAAGGCTCACTTTCATAAATACGCTTGCGAATGCCGTTTCCGAACCGATCGCTTCCAACAGATCATCTTACTCTTGCTCCTGCTCTTACTCGATTATTCGGACAGAAAGCTGAGCCAGAGCAGGAGCAAGAGTACGAGTACGAGCACGAATGGAGACGAAGTATGTCACCGCATTTCTCAAATGGCCGACTAGACTGTGGACCTCACTGCAAGGGCTGCCCTACGGGTTTGTCCATGCTACCGGCTGGCAAGCCAGTTGAGTAAGAGCTCGGTATCAAACCGTCTATCCGGATAATACCAGGCCCAGTCACTTCCATTTGGATCGACTGCCTTGAGGACGCTCCTAAAGCGGGCCTGCCGCAACTCGGAATCGGGCAGGCTGTTGTCTCTATCCTGGCAATAAAGAAGCTTTCTTGGAAAAACCAGCGAAGCAATATCCGGGATGTCGGCTGTCAGCAGTATCGAGGGAATAACCGAGCCCAGATCGGCCTTGAATCTCCCGTTATCGAGACGCCCCCATTTCATGGCGCTGGAGTTCCAGACCCGGACCAGCTCCGCTCGCGAGGACACTTGGGCGGATATCATCTGGGAAACAAAACTGTTTTGATATCCGGCGCAAGCTACCCTTTTGATGCGAGGATCATCCACGGCTGCCAGCAGCGCTGTCAGAGCCTCGTCGCCGAACCCAACGATTGCCAGGCCCTCCAATGAAAGGTCCTCGCGCCGTTGAACAAAATCCACCGTCCGCTTCAGATCAAAAGCCCGCCGACCCGCTGCCGGGCGTCCCCACATGACCGAATGCACAGCAAAATGGAAGTTGTTATCTTCGCGGGTGTGACTCTTGCCAAGAGTCTCACCTCTCCCCCGCAGGTCTACCGAGAGCACGGCAAAACCTCTTTCCATCAAGGACTCGACCATCCCCGACTCGGCAACGGCGCTCTTGCCGAGATCATTCACCATAATCAGGGTGCGATAAGGGGCTGGCTGATTCTGCGGTAACCAGAGCAGGCACGGCACCGGCTGGCCATCCTCGCTTAAGAAAAATACTTTTTCCAGCAGGCCGGCTGGGATTTTGATCTTTTCGAAAGAGAGCGGCGAAAGATCATGGGGCTCTCGATCCGGAGGCGCCGTTAGTTCTCTTACCAGATGCCGGGTGGCTTGACGGATTTCTTCCGAGCCTGCAGAGGGAAGGGAGGAAACCAGCTCTTGAGCCTGGTTTCGAGCCAGCTCGACCACAGATAATACCTTGGCCATGATCGTTCCTTCTTTATCGCAGATGAGCTTGGGATCATTCTCAGCCAGCGGTCGAATATCCCCTTCGGCGATCGGTTCTCCAGTTCCCTTGCCCATGAGATGATGGAGCATCCAGCCATACATCCTTTCGCGATAGGGCTGGGAATAAGCATGAGGCTGCCCCTTGATCTCATCGAAGCGGGCCAGCCCCTTGTATCCCAGCAGCGAATACAGGGCTTCGGTATTTCTTCCCGCCTTTCGGGCCCCGCTAATGGGAAACATGGCATCTCTTTCCCCTTGCAGCATGAGCACAGCTCGAGGTGCTATCAGACCCGCAACTTCAAACCACTCCATGGAACGGTATAAGCCAGGCAGGTAGCAACAGGTACAGTGAGATCCTGCATACTTGATCCAGTTGTTGAAATGAAAGACGTATCCTGCAATAGCGGCAGCACGCACCCGTTCATCCAACGCAGAGGTGAACAGAGTGTTTAAGCCGCCTCCCGAGTTGCCGGTGATTCCAATGTGTTCAGGGTCGACTTCGGGAAGGGTGAGCAAATAGTCAATGGCGCGCATGGTGTCCCAGACCATCCATCCAGCGATGGTTTGACCGAGGGGTAAGAGTGCGAAACCGGCCTCGTGGTGAGTGTTGCCCTGGATGAGACGTTCTCCATGACCAATGGCGTCGTAGGCCAGAACCACAAAGCCCAGTTTGGCCAGCTTAATGCAAAGGACCTGATATTCTGCGATTCCTTTGCCGGCGTCCAGGTAGTGTCCCAGTGGGCAGACAACCGCTGGGCGTTTGCCCTCTAACGGCGCTTTGGGCCGGTAGAGATTGGCTGTGACAGGAAGGTTGGGGCGGCTGTAGAAAATGACGTTCTCGAGAACGTAGTCTCCCATCTCGTAGCTATGGAGTATGCCCGCATTGAGAGGGTTGCGCTCGGGCAGTCTCTCGAGGCCGATGGCTTTTCGCAGGGCCAGATCTAGCTGAGAACGTCGCTGCCACCAACTGCTGGCATCTTTGGGCAATTGCCAGCGCA
>QHZP01000065.1:0-23666 GCA_003224715.1 Acidobacteriota bacterium
CGGACGCCGAAGCTAATCGCCGTTTGCTTAATATCACCACGCAGGAATTGAATTCTGAATTCGAGATATTGCGCAGCCAGGACTTGCTTCAGAAAATCGTGGTCAGCTGCGGACTGGATGAACCCAATCCTCAGCTTCAATCCAGCTGGGATAAGCTCAAAAAGAGTGCGGTTGCCCTGTTCATTTCGCCGCCCGATAAGAACAAGCGAATTGCTCTAGCCGTGCTGGCATTACAACAAAAGCTGGTCATGGCCCCATTGCCGCTAACAAATCTCATTAAAGTAACCTACGATTCTCTTGATCCAAAGCTGGCGGCCCGCGTACTCAATACCTTGGCCGATCTTTACCTGCAGAAGCATCTCGCAGTCCGTCGGCCTGCCGGCGCCCTGGATTTCTTTCAACAGGAAGCTGAGCGATATCGGGAAGGGTTAACCCGTGCTGAGGAGCGTTTGGCCAATTTTGAACGCGACAACGGCGTAGCATCTCTGCAACTCGAAAAAGAGCTAACGGTCAAGAAGCAAAGCGACTTGGAGGCGACGTTACAGGCGACGCAGGCGGAGATTGCCACCCTAAGAGAACGCATTCGGGCCCTGGAGGGTCAGGCAACCTCAACTCCGGCGCGGATGACCACCCAGGTGCGCACGAGCGCGCGGCTCCTAGAACAGCAGCGGGCGACCCTCTTGACCCTTGAATTGAAGCGTATCGAATTATTGGGTATCTATCAATCGAGCTATCCCCCGGTCCAGGAAGTGGAGAAGCAGATTGCCGAGACTCGCTCGGCCATTGCGGCGGCTGAGAAAGTGCCCCTCCTTGAAGAGAGCACCGATCGAGATGCGACCTACGAGTGGCTCAGGTCAGAATTGGCAAAGGCCAGGGCGGAGCTGATGGGCTTGGAGGCACGCGCCAGGGTAACGGCTCAAGCCATTTCCGCCTATAGGGAGAAAGCCGGCCGCCTGGGCCGAATGGAACTGATCCAGCAAGATTTGGTCCGGAACACCAAGCTGGCAGAGCAGAGTTACATGGTTTACTTCGGTAAAAAGGAAGATGCCCGTATCTCCGACGCACTCGACCGCCAACGGATTATGAACGTTGCCATTGCGGAAGCAGCGATTGTCCCGGTGTTACCATCATGGCCACCCGTGTTGTTGCTGTTAATGTTAGGTGGACCCTTGGCCGGTTTTTTGAGTGTAGGAATAGCATTCGCTTGTGAGTATTGGGACCCCTCGCTGCGGACTGGATGAACCCAATCCTCAGCTTCAATCCAGCTGGGATAAGCTCAAAAAGAGTGCGGTTGCCCTGTTCATTTCGCCGCCGGATAAGAACAGGCTCTGGCGCACAGGATTCCGGCCCGATCGTCCCTATGTCCAGAGTGGTCAGACAAGATGAGAGAGTCCACCAAAGCCCATGAGTAGAGTTTATCAGGCGATACAGCAAGCTGTCAAAGAAGGACAGCAGGTCTCGGCCCAACAGCCAACCATCGAAGACCTTTTGGGATTAAGAAGTCAGGAAATCCCTCGGCCTCACAGAACTGAGACAGCGGCACCTCAATGGATTCAAGCTAATGGCAAGCGATCTCGGCTGAACCTGGGAGACCTGACTCGAGAGGAAGAAATGAAACTTGTTCAGCGCGTTTTCTTGCTCCCGGGTCCTGAGGCCCCCCGGATGACCGCATTCACTAGCGTCGAGCCCGGCAATGGCTGTAGCCGAGTGTGCGCGCGCGCCAGTGAGATCTTGGCGACTTTGGTGACAGGTTCCGTTTGCATCGTGGACGCAAACTTGCGATCGCCTTCCCTCCACCGGTATTTTGGGGTGGCCAACAGCAGAGGGTTGACTGAGGCAGCTCTTCAATTCGGCTCACTACAGAATGGCTCACTACAGAATTATGTGCAGCAACTTCCGGGGCGTAGGCTTTACGTGCTGCCATGCGGATCGTTCCCGTTGGACCATCATGTTCTGCTGACCTCTGAGGGTTTGAGATCGGTTCTGAAGAAATTACGCTCACAGTTTGATTACGTTTTGGTCGACACGCCTCCCATCAATCACTATGCTGACGTCACCTTGCTTGGGCAATGCGTCGACGGCATTGTTTTGGTGATGGAAGCAAATTCCACACGTCGCGAGGCGGCGCGGAAAGCGAAAGACAGCTTAGATGCTGCAAAACTACACCTGCTGGCCGCCGTGCTGAACAAGCGAACCTACCCCATACCTGGTTTTCTCTATCAAAAGCTTTAGAAGTTGGCCCGGTCTCACTCAACGTCCTTTAGAGCGTGAGACTTGAGACTGAGCGAAGTTTGATTCAGACAATGTGTAGGCACGCCTGGCGAAACCCGACGTCTCTGATCCTGTGGTGAGGAAAGCATGGACCCTTTGGCGGCAATGGCTGTGATCTGCTGTATAGCGATGGCTGCCAACGTCGGGGCTAACAACTCCGCCGCTGAAATGGGGCCTGCCTACGGGGCTGGCGTGCGATCCAAGCGGGAAGCAGTTCTGTTGATTGCGGTCTTTTCCATTCTAGGTGCTGTGATCGCAGGAGGTCACGTTGTTCAAACCGTCGGCACTGATATCATGCCCGGTGCCATCCTGGAGAAACATTTTGGGGCTGTGGCAATCATCCTGCTTTCAGCGACCTCCATCATTGCCTTTGCCAACTTCCGTCGCGTCCCGGTGGCCACCAGTCACGCCACGGTGGGCTCTGTTATCGGGATGGGCGTTTTCTATGGCAGCGTCAACTGGAAAAAGGTGTCTGTTATCGTCGTCTGGTGGCTGCTCACACCTCTCATTTCGTTGTTGATCTCCTACCTGTTGGGACGTTTTGCCTATGCCGCAGTGGCTCTTTCGGATCTTCATCACCCTGTCCGGTTGCTACATGGCGTTCTCCGCCGGCTCGAATAGCCTCGCTAAAGCCGTGGGTCCCGTTGTGGGGGCTGGCATCTTGACACCCATGTGGGCAGCAGTTCTGGGCGGTTTAGGGATGGCGAGCGGGGCTCTGATTTTTGGTAGCCGTCTTCTCCAGACAGTCGGCAAAGGGATTACGACAATTGATCCGCTTAAAGCACTGCTCGTGGAATTCGTCAGCGGCACTATCGTGCTTGTTTCCTCACGTGCCGGCGTGCCTGTGTCCTTGGCCGAAATCATCACTTGTTCCGTCATCGGCTTCAGTTGTGCCCACGTAGGCTTCAGAACGACCACATCCAACAAGCACATCCGGATCATCTACAAACTCTGGCCCGCTTGCCCGCTGATGACCGCCGCCACAAGTTTCGCTCTCTCTTCTTTCGTCAGTGTATTTGGGTTTCACTAAATATCCGTCGGGAATCCCATAAAATCCTAAAGGAATGAATAGTGCCATGAAAACAGATCTGAAGAATTCTCCTTTGATTTATCCTTATGGCGGCAGGCTGGTGGACCTGTTGGTGCCGCCAGAAGCAGTGGATGACCTCAAGGCCGATGCCAGTGCTCTTCACTCTTTGCAACTGTCGGAGCGTTCCGTTTGCGACCTGGAGCTCCTGGCCACCGGTGGCTTTAGTCCCCTGGAGAGCTTCATGGGCCGGGAGGATCAGCAGAGGGTGATGGAGGAAATGCGTCTATCCAGTGGGTTTGTCTTTTCTGTTCCGGTCACGCTGCCGGTGGAGGCGGGCTCAGCAATCCATCTGGATCAACGGATTGCACTTCGAAATGCTCAGAACGAATTGTTAGCCGTGATGACCGTAGAAGAGATTTACCCGTGGGATCGAGCTGAGGTGGCTCAGAAAGTCTTTGGAACACAAGATCTACGCCATCCGTTAGTGGCGGAGATGCATCGTTGGGGGCAACACAACATTTCGGGTCGCTTGCAGGTTCTACAATTACCACGACACTATGATTTCCAACCCTTGCGCCTGACGCCCGCGCAGACGCGCGCCCAGCTGGAAGGCTTCGGTTACCAGAACGTGGTGGCGTTCCAAACGCGCAACCCTCTCCATAGGGTGCATGAAGAACTGACCAAGCGAGCGGCCCAAGAGGTGAATGGAGTCTTGTTACTGCACCCGGTGGTCGGCATGACCAAGCCCGGTGATGTCGACCATTACACACGCGTTCGCACTTATAAGACTCTGGCCGAGCGCTACTTCGATCACGACCGGATCCTGCTGGCCCTGCTGCCTCTGGCGATGCGGCTAGCTGGGCCGCGTGAAGCTCTGTGGCACGCTCTTATCCGACGTAACTATGGGGCTAACTATCTCATTGTTGGACGAGATCATGCCAGCCCCGGCTCGGATTCCACAGGCAAGCCTTTCTACGGCCCATACGATGCACAGGAGCTAGCGGAGCGCTTCCGGGAAGAGTTGGGGATAGGCGTCATCCCCTTTCGCGAATTGGTGTACTTACCTGAAGAAGATCGCTACGACGAGATCTCAAAGATCTCGGTCCACAAACGAACCGCTTCCATTTCCGGGACCCAGGTGCGGGAGGAATACTTGAACAATGGCAAGACGTTGCCGGCCTGGTTCACCCGGCCCGAGGTGGCAGATATCTTAGCGGAGACCTATCCGCCACGGCACCGTCAGGGGGTCTGCATCTGGTTTACAGGCCTGAGCGGCGCGGGCAAATCCACCACGGCCGAGGTATTGACTGTGCTCTTGTTGGAGCATGGACGTCAGGTGACGCTCCTGGATGGGGATGTTGTGCGAACCCATCTCTCCAAGGGGCTAGGGTTCAGCAAGGAAGATAGAGACATCAACATCCGCCGTATTGGCTACGTCGCCGCTGAAATTGTGCGCCATGGAGGCGTGGTAATGTGTGCGGCGGTTAGCCCCTACCGGGCAACGCGTAACGACGTTCGCAATATGGTGGGAAAGGATCAGTTCGTGGAAGTGTTCGTAGACACGCCGCTTGCGATATGCGAGGGGCGAGACACCAAGGGCATGTACGCCAAGGCGCGGCGAGGCGAGATCAAGGATTTCACTGGCATTGACGATCCTTATGAACCGCCGCTGCATGCTGAGATGATGTTGGATACCACCAGGTGTACGTCGGAAGAGAATGCCCGGCTGATCCTGGATTACTTGATCGGCAAAGGCTTTGTGCGAATCCTCGAAACTCGAAGTGAGCGACCGAAGCAACTGAGTCTTGCCTCCAGAGGGTGATTGGCAGGTTTTAGAATAACTTCAACTTCGAAGGGTCCCATGATTTCTCTCTGTCAAGTTCAAACCATTGTCGCACTGGCCAAAGAGGTTGGCAGAGCCATATTAGAAGTGTATGGAGAAGAAGATTTCGGTATCTCGCTCAAATTCGGTCAATCCCCGGTTACCCGGGCCGACCGGGTAGCTCATCATCTAATCCTGTCTGGGTTACAAGCACTCACACCCGACCTTCCGGTGCTTTCAGAGGAATCCAAAACCATTCCTTATCCACAGCGCCAACACTGGAAGGCCTACTGGCTGGTGGACCCCCTCGACGGGACCAAAGAGTTCATTCAGCGCAACGGCGAATTTACGGTCAATATTGCCCTGATTGAAAATAACCATGCTGTGGTCGGAGTGGTACATGCACCCGTCTTAGACCTGACTTACTATGCTACCCGAGCGGGTGGCGCCTTCATGCAGAGGTCGGCTGAGAGTCCGATCCAGATCCGGGTTAGGGATCATTCGGGGGGCAAGCTTCGGGTCGTTGCTAGCCGCTCTCATGGCAGTGAAGCGCTGGAACATTTTCTGCAAAAGTTAAGGGATTATCGCTGTGTGAGCATGGGGAGTTCGCTCAAGTTTTGTTTGGTGGCCGAAGGGTCGGCTCATTTGTATCCGAGATTGGGTCCGACGATGGAATGGGACACGGCGGCAGGCCATTGCATTGTGGAAGCGGCCGGTGGTGCCGTCACGGATCTGCAAGGAAATTCTCTAGACTATAATAAGTCCAATTTACTAAACCCTCATTTCATGGTGAGTAGCACTTCCGCGATGTCCTGGTTGCAATTTCTGGGGGGAATGACCCAGAGTAGAAGCTCCCCTCCATCTTAATCTCCGCGTTTATGCATCCGATGCTGGTTTCAACAGATTCGTCAACACTGAAGCTCGTCCAACAGCTTTGTCAAGCTTTAGATACTCAGGGAGTGTCTTATTGCCATTGGAAGAGCAATGCAGCGCTGGATCGCTCTGCCCGGGGGGAGAATGATCTCGACCTCCTGGTCAGTCGCCCTGACGTGGAGCAATTCACTGCCATTCTTTCCCGGCTGCAATTCAAAGAGGCGCGGGGTTCCGCCACAAAGCAGGTTCCTGGAATACTCAGCTATTACGGTTACGACCGAGAGGCTGACAAATTTGTTCATGTTCACACCCACTATCAGTTAGTCCTTGGGCATGACATGACAAAGAATTACCACTTGCCCATCGAGAGGGCCTTTTTTGAATCCGCTTTCCAGGACAGCTTCTTCAAAATTCCGGTGCCTGAGCTTGAATTCATCGTTCTCGTGATTCGCCTGGTGTTGAAGCATTCCACTTGGGATGCTGTTCTTGGCCGGCAGGCAGCCTTATCCAGATCGGAACAGCAAGAGCTCGAGTACCTGCAAGGGCTCATCGAACAGGCCCGGGTGCCTAGGATCCTGGAGCAGCACTTGCCCTTCATAGGAGCGACCTTCTTTGACCAGTGTTTACAAACATTGCGACCGGGGTGTTCGCTGTGGACTCGCCTCAAAGCGGGGCAGCGTCTGCAACGCAAGCTCAGAGCTCATTCCCGCCGATCGCTGACTTCAGATGTCTGTCTGAAGTATTGGCGACGCACCCTGGGGGTATATCGTCGATACATCCTCCTGTGTTCGCCTCGAAAGCGTTTAGCCAAGGGTGGGGCTATAGTCGCCTTGGTAGGCGGCGATGGCGCCGGCAAGTCCACGGCGGTGGATGGACTGTATGCTTGGCTTTCGAAGTTTGCCACAATCAAGGTTCATCTGGGAAAGCCCACCATGTCGTTGAGTACCCTTGCTATTAAGGCAACATCGAAGATGTGTAGGCTGGCTGGCACATTCCTGAACGGAAAATATTCGGTTCAAGCAGCGGAAAACAAGCCTTACGGATTTCCGGGATACCTTCAGTCATTGCGGCGAGTTTGCATAGCGCGCGACCGTTATCGTACCTATGCCAGGGCTCGACGATTTGCTTCGAATGGTGGGCTGGTGATCTGTGATCGTTATCCGGTTCCTCAAATCACGTTAATGGACGGACCGCAGTCTGATTCGAGGCCTAACGGAGGCCGCGCTAAGTGGTTTGCCCGGTTCCTGGTCCAGACAGAAAGAACGTACTATCAGCTGTTGAGGGTAGATCCAGAAATTGCTGTTGACCGCAGGACGGATGGAGAAGAAGCCACCGTTCGAGCACGCTGCCAAGAGATCTATGAAATGGATTGGCGACAAACCCCTGCTCATGTGATTAATGCCGGTCGGTCAAAGGCCGAGGTGCTATCGGACCTGAAATCCATAATTTGGGCAGAACTGTAGAGCCCGGATCAAAATGCAATTCTGGAGGGAGACGTTCTTTGGTAGTGGAAATAATGGGACCCGCTGGAGCAGGTAAGACCGCTCTCTTACGAACTCTGATCGAGCGCAATGCGAAAATTCGCCCCGTTTTTCGGCTCAAGGAAGTTAGCTGCCTGCCATCCTTCCTGGGCCAGGTTATCTTGTTCTTACCCACCTTTTTTCGGCAATGCCCACGCATTAGAAGATTCACCTGGCGAGAGATCAAGATGATAGTCCATTTGAAAGCACTGCAGCACGATTTGAGGCGGCAAGCCGCAGCCCATGGGACAGTAACCGTCCTGGACCAGGGGCCCGTATTCATGCTGGCGCGGTTAATGTGGTCTGGCGCTGAGAGTATCAAGAACAAAAGTTTTGGGAAATGGTGGGACAGCATTGTCAGCCACTGGGCTTCCACCTTGGATATGGCCATTTGGCTTGACGCCCCAGATGCGATCTTGCTGGAACGGATACGGACTCGCAATAAATGGCACCTCATAAAGGGAGAATCTGAAGAAGTGGCACACGGATTCCTTTCGTGTTTTCGTAGCTGCTATGAACAGGTAATACTCCAGTTGTCCGATCATGGTGGCCCCACAGTGCTCCGTTTTGATACAGATCAAGAGTCTCTGAATCAAATTGTAGATCGGGTACAGGCTTTAATTGACTTGAAACTTAATGAGAGCTGAAGCACAACCAACAGAAATAGATTCTCAAATAGACTCTCAGGCTGATCTGGGGCCTATCAAGGAAGCGTCTGCGATTCCGCTGAAGAGACCTTCTAAGACCCTCTCTAGGTGGTTCTCGGACAAAACGCTGACTAAGAGGGCCTCTCTCAACGGACTAGCTGCTCTACTCGACTACGCAGCACATGTGTTGGTTGGCTTTATCATCCAGCCTGTCCTGGTTACCGGATTGGGACCTTATTTCTACGGGGTATGGCAAATCTTGGATCGTTTAATCGGGCACATGTCCGCGGCAAGCGGACGGCCTGGCCAAGCGTTAAAGTTTACAATTGCTCATCAGCAGACGTCGACTGACTATGAGGAAAAGCGTCGGAACGTCGGCAGTGCGGTCGTCGTGTGGCTGGTGTTCTTGCCGGTCCTGGCGGCGATTGGAGGATTGCTGACCTGGTTTACTCCCGCCTGGGTAAAAGCTCCCAACGAATTTTCCGCAAGCGTGCGTCTCGCCACGGCACTGCTGGTGGCAGACCTGATTTTGATGAGCTTGGCCGATGTGCCGCGCTCAGTACTCCAGGGTGAAAACCTCGGCTATAAGCGCATGGGGCTCTCGACCATCCTGGTGTTTGTAGGCGGAGGGTTCACTGCCGTTGCGATGTACTTTAAGACCGGCCTGATCGGTGCTGCTGCATCTGAGGTGGCTAGCACGGTGTTGACAGGTTTGCTATTCGTGCGAATTGTTCGTTCCTATGCCCCCTGGTTTGGAATCACCATGCCTGGCTGGGCGGACGTCCGCCGGTTTTTTGGTCTAAGTTGGTGGTTTCTGGTTTGGCGCTTGGTGAACCAACTGATGATGGCCAGCGACGTGATCGTGTTAGGCAGGCTCTACTCGGTCGGGATGGTAACCCACTATACGCTCACCAAATACGCTGCAGAGAGCGTGATCAGCCTGGTAGCCATCACGGTCTTTGGGATCGCTCCTGGCCTTGGGGGCATTATTGGAGCTGGAAAAACGCGTAAGGCGATCCGTGTCCGAAGCGAGATCATGATGGGCACGTGGCTGATAGCAACTGTTATGGGAGCGACAATCTTGCTATGGAACCGGTGCTTTATCCGGTTATGGGTAGGGGAAAAATATTATGCTGGATCTATTCCCGCACTGTTAATCACCCTGATGGTAGCCCAATTGGTTCTGATCCGGAATGATGCCAACATCATTGATCTCACACTCAACCTCCGTCACAAGGTGCTAACCGGGACCCTGTCGGCAACTATGTCCCTGGTGTTTGCCAGTGTTCTCGTGGGAGTCTTCCATTGGGGGATCGTGGGATTATGCCTGGGTTTTATGGTGGGTCGCTCGATCCTCAGCCTGGGCTACCCTTGGTTAGTCGGGCGCTTCCTTGGAATTTCGTTATATTCGCAGCTCAAGGCCGTGCCACGGCCAGCCTGTACGATGATGGGGCTCTTTTTGCTGGTACCTTACTTGAGCCGCTCTTTGACTGTAAGCACATGGATTGGCCTTATTCTCTCGGCTGGAGTGACGGTAGCAGGGGTATCGCTGCTGGCGTTTTATGCTGGCTTGTCGGGCGATCAGCGGCAGTGTATCTTGCAGCGCATTCGAGCCATGCTTCGACCCGTGCGCGTGGATTGAATGAGATTTCTTGGAGACGGTTACTACCAGGCCTAAGAACCTTACTCTCTTAATAGTTTTTGTCTCACAGGACTGAATCATGTCCCAACTTGAAAGTGCCCTAACATTTAGGGCGGACTCGGTTGAGTCGCGCACCGACTTGGTTCAGCTTTTGTTTCTCTTCAGCGTCTTCTTAGCTCCTCTGGAGTACATCCTTTCCTGGCACAACTTCACCACTTATGATGCTGCCGTAGCGAGCCTGGGATTCCTAATTGTTGCTCGCCGTCAGCGACTCCAGTTCTTACCCTTCAATTTCGCGATTGCGATTTTTCTCCTATCCGCTCTGTTCAGCACCATCCGGGCAATTGAACCATTCGAATCATTAGCCGAGATCCTGCAGTTTGCCTTCATCTTCTTTGTGCAGATTCCAGTCATATTGACGTTGGGCAAATCTCAAGGAATAGCTCACAGGAGCCTGTTCTTTTGGCTAGGGGGGACCTTGATCGTACTCACTTGGGCTTTCCTTTCTGGAAAAGTTTCAGGATCAGGGCGAGCACTGGCCTTCTATAGTGCCAACGCCAATCAGCTTGGCTATGCGGCTGCCTATACCGTGCCCTTTGTGCTCTACCTGGTGCTTAGTACTCGGCGCAGGCGGTGGCTGGCCATCCTGTTAGCCTTGCCTGCACTCTATATCATGCTCTGGGCCGTGGCTGCTTCCGGGTCACGCAGCGCGGCCGTCGCGACAGTGGGTGCTGCGCTGGTGTTCCTGGCCTTTCGCCGTGGGTTCTACATTAGACCCCAGGTCATCCTTCGGTTCTTGTTTGCAACAGTCATCATTGGCTTGTTTGGCTACTGCTGCTACCTGTCGAATTACCTTCCGGCCATGTTGCACAGCCGCATCGAACGGACGCTCACGCCGGGAGATCAATTAAGTCAAGACCGAGTGAATCTGAACGTGGCCGGTTGGCGCGCCTTTGTTGAATCGCCCCTCATTGGGGTTGGGCCTGAAAACTTCCGATACGTTGCCCCGCAACACTATTATCTGGCGACCCCACAGGACCCGCACAACCTTTGGATCGGACTCTTGTCGCAATTCGGCCTTTTTGGCACGCTTGCATTCCTTGCCTTGATAGGTGGCTGGTTCTTTGTCTTGTTTCGAGAGCAGCGAGCGACCGAAGATCGCTCACAGCGAGAGCTTCTGTGGGCTTCGGTCATGATGATCCACATGTTTGCGCCAATGATGCTCCACAGGCAGTACTGGCTGATCTATGGGCTAGGGCTAGCGGCTTGCGGAAAGAAGACAGCGAAACAATGACCCAAAATGGCGACCACAAATCAGATCCAAGCGAAGTTTGACCAGATCGCTTCCCAATACCGCGCCAAATACGAGCATCCTACTTCAATCTTCGGGTTTGAGAAAAGAAGGCGCATGGAAATATTGGTTAATTACCTCCAGATCCTAAAACCACAGTCCGCGTTAGACCTAGGCTGTGGACCTGGAGTAGTCCTTTCAGTCGCACGGAGGAGCTTGCCAAACTCTAAGTTGGTCGGGGTTGACATATCGAACCCGATGTTGCAGAGAGCTCGGGCCAACAACCCGAACGGGTTCCTTTTCGTTCAATCACAGGCGGAACAACTTCCCTTTGCGGACAACTCGTTTGATCTTATATACGCGTTAGGGGTGATTGATTATTTGGAGAAGCCTTGGCAATTCTTTAAAACGGTCCAGCGAGTATTGAAACCAAGAGGATACTTCGTTTTCACCTATCCCAACGCAGACTCTGCCAATCGAACCCTCTGCACATCGTTGCGGACCCGATTCCTCCAGCTCTCTCGATTGTCAACGAGCGTTTCTGCTCTCCCAATTCGGGGCGCCACTATTGATAGCTTGATCAGCGACTGCGGCTTTGAGCCGATACAACGACATTTCATGACCTACGGTAACGGGTTGGTATCTCTACCGTGGTCGGTTCTCTTGAATCGCAAATTTGAACAGTGGTTCAATAAGATTCCGATGAGTCGTTTTCTGGCCTGGTCATGCTTGTGCGTAGTCCGCAAAGGTACCTAAAGCGAAACAATAGAACCAATGTAAGGCAGTGGAAAATGAAAGATGGAAATCAGAAGTCGGAACACCCTATCGCCATACTGCGTCTCTTACCGAGAGTTAGAGAGACAAGTGCGCCATTTAACCAATTTTCTCTCGCGTGGTCTGAAAGGCGTAACATCACACTAGTTACCTACTTCAGTTCTGACCTCAATCCTCCGAAAGACCTTACTGTCTTTGAAGGCGACGGCTCCCTGCC
The DNA here is from genome assembly GCA_003224715.1 of Acidobacteriota bacterium. Lineage (GTDB taxonomy): Bacteria > Acidobacteriota > Terriglobia > Versatilivoradales > Versatilivoraceae > QHZQ01. The sequence goes on from QHZP01000065.1 coordinate 12,088, forward strand.
GGGCTTCTTTCGTGCTTTGAGAGATGCTGTGGCGGACAAGGAGTATGACATTATTCATGCTCACGCCTCGCATCTGGGACTCCTTCTAATTGGGGCGAGCCTTTTCATGCGCAGAAAATTTATGGCTGGTACGGTCTTTACCGTACATAACTCCTATCGAAGTTATAAACTGCGGAACAGGTTAATGCTAATCCCGGTCTTCACTTTCTTTCAGAGAGTCGTCTGTTGTGGCAGTGCCTCTTTCGAAAGCTTCCCTGGTTTTTTTAAACGGCTCGCCGGTGGCAGGCTTTGTTTCGTGCCGAACGGCCTCGATATAGGCCGGATCGACCAGGCCGCCAGTAATACTCACGAATATCTCCGAAATGGAGGGTTTACCATCGTCACAGTCAGCCGATTGATCAAAATCAAAAACCTCGATACCGTGCTAAAAGCTTTTCAACAAAGCGCTGATCAAACTAGTCGCTTGGTGCTTATTGGCGAAGGAGACTTGCGCAACCTGTTGACGGCTGAAATCAACGAGTGTGGTCTTGGGGAACGGGCTGAGCTGAAAGGGTTGATTCCAAGAGAAAAGGTATATGAGCATTTGCTGAAAGCGGACCTATTCATCTCCGCCTCTCGGGGAGAAGGGCTGCCCGTGGCCACTCTAGAAGCCATGGCTTGTCGCTGTCCGGTGATTTTATCTGATATCAAGCCTCATCGAGAAATTGCCGCTGGCGTCGACTTCGTTCCCTTGATTCAGCCTGATGATACCCCCGGGTTCGCTCGGGAAATTAAGAAGTATAGACAAATGTCATCCGCCAAGAGAGCAGAAATAGGCGAGCGGTGCAGAAGACTGGTTGAAGAGCGGTTTAGCCTGACCACGATGCACAAGAGATATGAGGAAGTTTATGCCCAGGTAATGGTCAAGTATTAATTATGAAAGGAAGCATGATTACGCCTTCCGTACCATCTGCAATAAAACGCAAAATCAAGCTGGTTGGGGTCTCCAAGATTCAGGCTGGGGCATCCAACTTTGTTGTCAGCTATAGAATGGCGCTGGGCCAGGAACGGCTAATACCAGATTTTATTATTATTGGGGCCCAACGGTGTGGCACGACTTATTTGTATGGTGAATTGACAAAGCATCCGCGGATTGCTCCCGCACTCAAGAAAGAGGTGCACTTTTTCGATCTGCATTATGAGAGAGGTGTTGCTTGGTATCGAGCCCACTTTCCAGCTTGGAATGGTAAACGAATCAGCGCGCGGGATTTTGTTACTGGAGAAGCAAGTCCGTATTACCTTTTCCATCCCCACGTTCCGAAGCGGGTTGCGAAGCTAGTTCCCAACGTGAAGTTAATTGTACTGTTGAGAAACCCGGTTGATAGAGCTTATTCCCACTATCATCACGAAGTGAGGAGGGGATTTGAATCCCTCTCCTTTCAAGACGCGATAGACCGAGAACAAGAAAGAGTAGTGAGCGAGACAAAAAGAATGGTTGAGGATGAAGATTATTGCAGCTTTAACCATCGTCGTTACTCATATCTGTCCAGAGGGATTTATGTAGATCAACTAAAATCCTGGCGGAATATTTTCCCCAAAGAACAGATGTTAATACTGAGAGCTGAGGATTTCTATCACGATCCATCATCAACTATTGAGCAGATCACCTCCTTTTTGAATTTGCCCACTTGGAAACCAGAAGAGGGCAGGCAGTCCGGATATCCCAGCTATCCCAAGATGGATCCTGCTATCAGGAAGTACTTGATCGATTATTTTGAACCACAAAATCAACGTTTGTATGGCTATTTAGGCGTAAATCTTGGTTGGGAAAAATAGCGAACTACTATGAATCATCCTGTCTATGCACCAAGCCCGGCAACGACGGCGGAAGCTATTTTTATCGTTGGCGTTAGCAGAAGCGGAACAACGCTGATGTGGAATATCTTAAACGCTTCCGACAAGATCGCCATCGCCTGGGAAAATAATTTCTTCGGTCATATCATCGGCTCAGAGGGCGCCAGGCACAGATTCAGAAAATTTGGTGATTTGTCGGTGGATAACAACGTCCGTAGACTCGTCGACTATATATACTCGGACCAGTTTAAGAAGAGTTCGAGGTATAGAAACGTCAGTCGTCACTGGCGCTGGATCGTTGAGAAGGTTAAGAAAGAGGACTTTCTACAAAGGATACTGAACTCTGATAGAAGTGAGCGGGCGTTATTCGTTGTGATGATGCAAGTTTTTGCTGCTCACGAAAATAAACCGATCATAGGCGAGAAGACGCCAGTTCACTTCCGTTACGTGCCTGAAATTCTGCGTTGGTTCCCTAATGGGCGAATCGTTCACATGATCAGAGATCCTCGAGCGATCTTTGTTTCGGAGCTAAGGAGAAGAAGGAAAACAAGCACTTCTCTTTATAACCAGTTAAGACGATTTGAATTTCTTTATAAGCTCTTTATCTTGTTGCAAACGACAATATTATGGTTCGAGAGCGTATATCGGTGTTCCAAGTACAAAAAACTCTATCCTGACAACTATTATGCGCTAAGGTTCGAGGATCTGGTTAGAGATCCAGAAAATTACATAAACCAGGTGTGCAGTTTTCTAGGTGTGGATTTTCAAAATAAAATGCTCGAACAATCCGTGCCCCGTAACCCTATGCTAGCCGGTTTCCTGGCAGGACAAGAGGGCTTCGATGCACAAGCGGCCGACCGCTGGCGGCACCACATCGATCGGTGGATTAATTCCTGGTTCTCGCTTTGCTTTAGAAAATACTTGAAAGAGTTGGGCTATACGAATCAGTCTGGCTAAAGAAAAGTACGCGTCGAATCAAGCTATGGAAGGCTGGTCATGACTAAAATTCTTTACATCGCCGGCTACGGTCGAAGCGGATCCACTGTCTTAAATATCATCTTGGGCAATCATTCAAGTATTACCAGCGTGGGCGAACTCAGTTTTCTTCCAGAAGATTGGACGAATCATCACCGCGTGTGTTCTTGTGGGGCGCCCTATCACGCCTGTGAATTTTGGAAGGACCTTGATCTGGACCAGCCTCCCAACCCTCAGTTAATTCAATTGCTGCGGAAAATGGAAAAGCTGTCTTTCGTGCCCCGCATCTTGTTAGGTCTGGTCAAAGACAAAGACAGCCAAGCCTATCGAGCGTATCAGGAAAAGCTGTTTGCCTATGCCGCATCTCGCGCTGAGAGCGCGGTCGTGGTTGATTCCTCGAAATCTGCCCGAGACACTGTAGGACGGTTTCTGGCCTTGAGGAGACTGGCCCGCCAAGACGTATACGTCTTGCATTTAGTTCGCAATGGCTTGGCAACGATGGAATCTCTTCTGGTGACAGGCAGTAACTGGGCGATCGAAGGCCACGTTCAAACCTCAAAGTGGGCAGGGCTACGGGCTGCCTTCGGCTGGGTAGGCGCCAATGTTTGGACGGCTCTGCTTGGACGAATGCTGGGCCCAAGACGCTACCTGGTGCTCCGTTACGAAGATTTTTTGGCAGACCCATCCAAGGCCTTGCGAGCCCTATCCCGACTTTGTGGTTTCGAGGCGGAAGAACTCATCGAGCGAATCAATCGGGATGAATGGTTTTCCACTGGCCATCTGATAGGTGGCAATCGAGTCCGGTTCCAAGGAAAAATCAGGCTTGAAAAGCACAGCCAGCGACGTTATGGGGATCGCCTAAAGCCGTGGCATCGGTTCCTATTCGCGATCGCGGGGGGCGGATTGAATCGCTACTACGGTTACGAGTAGCCGTCGAAGACCGGGAGGAGATATCTGCAACTCTGGCACCCCTTGATAAAGTTGTCGACTCCTAGTAGGGACTGATCCTTATGGTGACACCCCGAACTCCCTATCAACCAAGTGCCGGCTCTGGAGAGATCAGACCCAGGCCTAGACGATTCTCCGATATCTATGCAACCTTGCAGGCCCAACCGAGAGGACAAATCCCGCCCGTTGGGCCGGAATTGATTTCCTTGTTGCACCGTTAGAGCCGGGCTAAAACCCAGCTTGCGTGAAAATTTAAGTTCCGTCCACTGACTGAATCCTGCCAACAAATCGTCTTCAGTTGTTTCATTTTCCCAAAGTAAACGAGATTTCCTGATTGCAGGTCTGCAATGACTACTGCCGTTTTCAAGAGGGCAGATAGAAAATCGCGCAGCAAAGTCCCTTGGTCGGGGTTTCTGCCAAGGGTTCTTATTGTGGGCGGCCCGGACGTCGACGCGCGGCTCGAGTTGATCCATTCCATTAAAGACACATTCGAGATTCAGGTTCTGGGATCAAGTCGGGAGCTTAACGAGAAATTCTCGGCCCATGGATTCGAGTATCAGTCGTTTCGCCTCAGCCGACGAGCTGCAGCCGCTTCAGACGTCATGGCACTGACCGAACTGGTCCGTATCCTCCGGTACTTGAGGCCTCAAGTCGTGCATACCTTTGATACCAAACCATGCGTCTGGGGCAGGATAGCGGCGCGGCTGGCAGGCGTTCCGATCATCGTGGGAACTTTGCCAGGCTTGGGTTCACTTTACTCCAGCAACAATTTATCCACTCGGGTTTTCAGATCGATTTACCAACCGTTGCAGAGATTGGCTTGCCAGTGTTCTGATTTGACGATTTTCCAAAATCGCGACGATGCTCACCAGTTCATCTCCGCCGGGGTTGTTAGCGGCCAAAAGGCTATGGTTGTCCCGGGCTCAGGCGTGTGCACCGACTTGCTCGTGCCAGGGCGAGTATCCGACTCACAAAAAAATCAGCTGAGAGCTGAACTGGCGATCCGTCCCGACCAGATCGTTGTCACGATGGTCTCACGGGTTATCCGCTCAAAGGGAGTTCTCGAGTTTATGGCCGCTTCCAGGGTTGTATCTCAGTTCTGTCGCCAGGTCCGTTTTCTTCTCATTGGACCGGAGGATCCAGACAGCGTCGACCGACTCGATTTGGAGCAGCTAAACCAACTGAAACAAACCGTCACATGGCCGGGCCCTAGTCGGGATGTTCCAGCCATTCTGGGAATCTCAGACATTTTCGTGTTGCCCTCCGCCTACAAGGAAGGCATCCCTCGGGTTCTGTTGGAAGCGGCTTCGATGGCATTACCCATTGTCACCACGAATTCATCGGGTTGTAACGAGGTGGTGGAAGACGGCGTTAATGGCTTTCTGGTTCCGGTGCATGACTCTCATGCTCTCAGCCAGGCAATTATCCGCCTGGTGGTCCAACCAAAGCTACGCCGGCAATTCGGGCTCATTTCGCGCCAGCGCGCTGTCGAACGTTTTGACCTTAAGCTCATCGCGGCTCAAATCCGCTCGGTTTACCAAGAGCTTCTGACACAGAAGGGACTGCTCGACGCAAGGGACTTGGCTGAACGACAACCAACCGCTCTCCTGTCTTTTAAGGCGCATAAATAGGCACAGGCCATTCCGCCCAATCGGGAGGGCGAGGCTCCCGCCGAGCCTCATGGGGCGATCGCCAGGAGGCTCGCCCTCCCAATTTTTTCATAGCTTCCGTCCGCAGCCGAAGATGAGGTTGCGCCCGTGACCTCAATCGATGGATGCAGCCCCTCGAATCGCGGACAGGGTGATCTGGGTCGTTTCATTCAAGAGAACCTAAAAGCCAACCAGGTTGGATACCTACTTTAGCAATGATCAAGACCGAAAGAAGGACACGGAAAACTTTCTTACCCTTTGCTTTGCCTGACACTGACGCAACTGAAATCGCGGGAATCATTGACGCCGTTCGCTCCGGTTGGATAACAACCGGTCCCAAGACTCACGAATTTGAGCTTGAATTTGCAGCTTATGTCGGGGCCAAACATGCCGTGGCCGTCAATTCCTGTACGGCTGCTATGCACTTAGCTTTGGAAGCCACTGGTCTGCACGCCGGCGACCTTGTGCTCACAACCCCTTACACCTTCGCCGCCACGGCCGAAGTCATCCGTTACTTCGACGCCGTCCCCGTTTTCGTGGACGTCGAGCCTGGCACGCTGAACATGGACCCAGGCCTGGCCGCCCAAGCCATCTACGACCTCACGCAAACCGGTTCTGCGGCCCAGCGTTGGCTCCCCAAGAACAGTCGACATTCAAACTCCAATGTTCGAAGAGTTCCTGCCATTCTTCCCGTCCATTTCGCCGGCCTGCCCGCCGAATTGGAGGCTCTCTACCCCGTTGCCGCAGAACACGGCCTCACCGTCATTGAAGACGCCGCTCACGCCTTTCCGGCAAGGTGCAGAGGTCGACTCATCGGTCAGGATCTAAACGCGAACTCAAAGCCTCACGCATCCCGTTTCACGTGTTTTTCCTTCTATGCCACCAAGACCATTACCAGCGGAGAGGGCGGCATGATTTGCACTGACAACGACGCTTGGGCCGAGCGCTGCCGCATTATGGCCTTGCACGGCATCAGCCGAGACGCCTGGAAGCGCTACACGGCAGAAGGATCCTGGTACTATGAGATCACGGCCCCGGGTTACAAGTACAACATGACCGACATCGCCGCGGCCATCGGCCTGGCCCAATTGCGTAAGGCCGAGCGCATGTGGCAGCGTCGCCGTGAAATAGCGCTGCGCTACAACGAGGCTTTTGGCGCTCTACCCGAGCTGCAAATCCCGGCGGACCGGACCGATTGTCAGCATGCCTGGCACCTGTACATCTTGCGCCTCAACCTGGATCGGCTTTGCCTTGATCGCGCCCAATTCATTCAGGAATTAAAACAACTCAATATTGGGACTAGTGTCCACTTTATCCCATTACATCTACATCCTTACTATCGTGAGACCTATGGCTACGCTCCGATTGATTTCCCGGTAGCCTTCCAAGAATACCAGCGGGTTGTTTCTCTGCCCCTCTATTCCAAAATGAGCGATGAGGATGTCACCGATGTCATTCAAGCGGTTTCAGAATTAGTCAGCAAATTTCGAATCAAGAGAGCAAAGAAATACAAGCAGAAATCCCAAGCGGTCGGGCCTTGAGGGATCGTTGCTGGCAAAGGAAACCTGGACGAAAGGCTTCTGTGGGCTGCTTTTTCATATCCCACTGCCACGTTTCTCCGGCAGGTCTGATACCTGGAGCCGCTTTCATATCGACTTCCATCCCCAATCCCACTGGGAGCTGTAACGTGACAATCACCAGAAAACGCGCCCACGAAACCCGCTAACCACCTCCACTTTGAAGGAGAACTAATTAGCATTCAACACCTCTGGAGTTATGGGAAACGTTCTTCCCCACCCCAAGGGTCGTATAGCCACCAACTAGTCTTGAGCTCGAAGGTGGCGTTCTCTGGGGATTCAACCTTATTCCTCAAGAGTTGCCTTTCGCCTACTGAACGGAGGTAGACTCATGAAGCCCCTTTCCCGTTTGCACCTTAAACCCGAAATGGTCCTGCGAATCATCGCCGATGCCTTGATGATCAACATCGCCTTCCTGTTTGCTCTAGCTGCCCGCTTCATCTATAAGGTCGTGTTTGAGAGCGCAGTGAGCAACAGCGATGTGTACAATCTTATTTTCTGGAGCTACCTGAAGGCTTACAGTAAAGGGACATGGCTCCTGACCCTAATATGTTTAGTCTTCTTCTATTTTAACGGCTTTTACACCTACGGTCGTGTTTACAACGGGCGTTACAAAGCCTTAATCGTCGCTCAGGCTGTCAGCCTGGGTTATCTGTTGTTTGGCTTCCTCTTATATTTTTTCAGCGGGGGTCTACCCGCGGCACGTGGTGTATGGGTGTTAGCCTGGCTTGTCAGCTTATGCCTGCTGGTGGCAGCCCGTTTATGGTCCCGACTATGGCGTAATTTAGTGCGGTCGGAACATGACTTAGTTATCCAGCCACAGAAACGAAAAGCCCACAGCGTGTTGGTTATTGGGGGTGCTGGCTATATTGGCTCTGCTCTGTTGCCAAAGCTCCTGGATAAGGGGTATCGCGTTCGCCTGCTGGACCTGCTCCTTTATGGCACAGAACCCATCGAAAATGTTCTGCGTCGCCCTCATGTGGAGGTGATGCAAGCAGATTTTCGCCAGGTTGACAAAGTGGTGGAGGCTGTTAAGGACATGGATGCAGTTGTCCACTTAGGTGCCATCGTCGGCGATCCGGCCTGCGCCTTGGACAAGGAACTGACCATTGAGGTTAACCTAATGGCGACTCGCATGATCGCCGAGGTAGCCAAAGCCAGCTCGGTCAACCGCTTCATCTTTGCCAGTACCTGCTCCGTTTACGGGGCCAGTAAAGAGATTCTGAACGAATACTCCAGCCTCAAGCCCGTTTCCCTCTATGCTCGCAGCAAGATTGCTTCGGAACGAGTTTTGATGAGGATGGCCACGGCCAGCTTTGCTCCCACCTGCCTGCGCTTTTCAACTATTTACGGCCTTTCTGGCCGAACCCGATTTGACCTAGTTGTAAACCTGCTGACTGCGAAGGGTGTTGTTGATGGTCTGATCACAGTGATTGACGGAGATCAGTGGCGTCCCTTCCTTCATGTTGACGACGCCGCCCTGGCAGTGCTCAAGGCGCTAGAAGCACCTCTTCCTTTAGTACGCAACCAATTATTCAACGTCGGTTCGAACGATCAGAACTATACGATTCAACAGGTAGGCGAGATCATTCACGAACTGTTGCCCACAGCCAAGCTAGTTTGCTCGGGTTACGGTGCGGATAGCCGTAACTACCGGGTTGACTTTAGCAAGATCCGCAAAACGCTGGGCTTCGTTCCCCAGTGGACTATTAGGGAAGGAGTGCAGCAAGTGATCAAGGTTCTTAAGAGCGGTGAAGTTAAAGACTACCGCGATGCGAAATATAGCAACGTGAAATTCCTCACAGAAGAAGGTCGTTCTCGCATCAGTTGTGTAAATGGATGGGCCAACCGCTTAATCGAACAAACCGCTTCAGATTACGCTGTTTTGGCCAAAGCCGCCGGCGTATAGGTGTCTGGGCGAAGGCGAAAAGCGGATAACAAGATCTTCATTCAGCGCCCGCTAAGGGACGCAGGATTCGTCGGCAGTCATAATTTGTCCTGAAAACTTTCCTCACTTAAACACAATCTGTAAGTCAGGGGGCGAGTTTCAAAATGGTCAGACGCCTGATTGATACACTTCTATCCTTAATAGCGGTGATCTTGTTTAGTCCGCTCTTCGCCATAGCGGCAATAGGGGTACTGGTAACTAGTCCGGGTCCAATTCTGTACCGAGCGAAGCGTGTCGGTCTCAACAAAAGAATCTTTACCATGTATAAATTTCGTACCATGCAGATTGACCAAACCCAATATCATAGTCCAGTAACAGCGAGTAATGATCCACGCGTTTTTGCCTTTGGTTCCTGGTTACGACGCTCAAAAATCGACGAGCTGCCTCAGCTATTCAATATACTCAGGGGGGAAATGTCAATTGTGGGCCCGCGCCCGGAAGACCCGGAAATTGTCGCCCATTACTATACTCCGGCCCAGCTTGAAACACTTCGCATCCTACCTGGGCTTTCCAGTCCCGGCACTATTTACTACTACACGCACTGCGAACAACTGCTGGACAAGGAGGATGGAGAGAAATATTACACTGAACGACTATTGCCGACAAAATTGGCTCTGGATATGGTCTATGTTCGTGAAGGATCGTTTTTATACGCCAGCAGGATCGTTCTACGAACCATATGGGTTATCTTCTCTAGGGCCCTTGGAAGACGACGTTTTCCGGATCCTCCTGAGATCACGAAGGCAAGACAACTGAAATACCAAGCCCCGGTTAATATCTATCCCCATTCTAGATAATTGTCACTCTTCCCCCTTCCCCTCCACAATTCAAGACAGTATCAACTGGTATGCGTCAAAGGTCAGCTAGATATTGTCAGGCTCTTCTTTTTCTCGTAAGTAATTTTCATCGCATCTGTTCCGTTCGCAGGAGCTCCTGCTACCCCGCCTGAAGCGTGCGCCATCCCCGGTCATAGCTGCCATCCATTGACACAGGATTCACGAGGAGCACTTAAGCCCGTGGTGTTCGCTGCGTTCAGGGAGGTCAACGATCCGGAACCTAATGTTTCCCGTCCATTTTGAATGAGGCAGATTATGTTCAACGTGAACCGAAAGAAATCTCTCCTAATCTATTCGACGATTTTGGGGGGGTGCATCTTGCTCCTCTCTCTTTCGAGGAGTTCAGTGACCTCAGCTCAACAGCAGGATGCTTACCTCAGGCACGTTCGGACTATTTACGGCTCGGACGTTGGAGTTTCGAACCCAGTAGGCCTCGCTTTCTCGCCTAAGGCCAATTCCATCCTGTTGCTGGACGCTCCAGGAGCCGCTCAGCCAGGGGTAACGAACTCCAAGGTTGTGGCAATAAACCTCTATGAGGATCCCCTGGGCTCTGTGAGCGTACCCACCGTCATAAGCGACCCGCTTAACATGGCCTTCAATGGTCGTGCTAACAGGCTGTTATTTATTGATAAACTGAAGAACAAATTAATCGAGATCAAGGCAAAATCCTCTGGCATTCCGGATACTTCGGCCAGCGCGATTACCGGATACGATGCCCAGAAGTACAACCTAAAAAACCCAAAGGGCATGGCCTTCGATCCAATAAGCGGAAGGCTCTTCATTTTGGAGAAGGACGGGCGTGTGATCATTGTCGTCACGCCGGATGATCAGCAAGGATTTGACAGCGTTGCGGCAGAAAAGCAGGGCAGGATTTCCAAAATTCACCTGAGCCCGCTATGGCCTGTTCAGCCGCAGGGAATTGCGTTCAACGCGAAGAACGGTCACCTTTATCTCCTGAGCCCGGTTGAGAAGAAGATCTATGAGTTAGACCTGACAGGACTGCCCCTTGCCACCCTTGACCTTTCTTCCTTGGAACTTATTGACCCTCAGTCCATGTTCTTTGGCCCGAGTGTAGACCCGACTGACGATCCCTCGATTATGGATCTTTATATCGCTGATACCGGTCGGAGTGCCGGGACAAGTCCAGTGCAAGGACCTGGCACGGTTACTGAGTTGTCAGTCACTGCCCCCGTCCTATCTGCCTCTGCCATGTCGGCCCCCAAAGTGTCGGCCTCATTAGTCCACACCATCGATACCTCTCGGTGGTCTCCCCCCAGCCCTGACCCGGCCGGCATTACCTACATCCCTTCGTCCAATACCCTCTTGATCAGTGACTCCGAAGTCGAGGAAATGCCGCCCTACTGGCAGGGGAGCAACCTATTCGAGACGACTGTGTCAGGCACTCTGGTCAACACCCATACTACGTTTACCAAGAAGCCGACGAGCCTTGTCCCGAACAACTTCTCTTATGAACCCAGTGGTACAACAGTGAATACCAATAATGGTCATCTCTTCTTTTCCGACGATGACGTGGATAAGGTCTTTCAAGTAGACGTAGGTCCTGATGGAATCTATGGCACACCCGATGACATCGTCACAGGTTTCAGTACCAGGGACTTCAACAATTTTGATCCGGAGGATGTTGCCTTCGACGCCGCCAATGGGAGGCTCTTTGTGACAGATGGAGATGGGGCTGAGGTTTACATACTGACCCCGGGGAATAACGGGATCTTCGACGGTGCACCCCCGTCCGGCGATGATGTCGTGACCCATTTCGATACCTTAAGCCTGGGGATTCCGGATGTCGAAGGTC
>QHZP01000065.1:23695-30713 GCA_003224715.1 Acidobacteriota bacterium
AAAATCTGTGTTCGAAGTCACGACAGACGGGACACTAGTCCGCGTGATTGATATCAACGCTGCACACGCAAAGGCTCTCGCAGACCTGGCGTTCGCTCCGGGAAGTGCCAACGCTTCGGCAAAGAACCTCTACCTTGTCGATCGCCGCGTCGACAATAATAACGATCCTCTGGAGAATGACGGCAAAATTTTTGAAATGGCTCTCCCGCCGATGATCAATTCGTTCACGCCGACCAGCGGACCGGTCGGGACTGCAGTGACGATTACCGGCTACAGTTTCATCGGTGCCACGGCGCTCGCCTTTAATGGAACGGGAGCCGCCTTTACTGTGCTTTCGAATACACAGATCAACACCACAGTGCCGGCAGGGGCCACTACGGGTAAGATCAGTGTCACCAATGCAGTCGGCACGAACTCCAGTGCGGCAGACTTTGGTTTGCCACCAACAATCACCTCGTTCACGCCGATCAGTGGTCAGGTTGGGACCGCAGTAACAATCACCGGGAGCAACTTCACAGGCGCTACGGCGGTCGCCTTCAGCGGAACGGCGGCGACCTTTACGGTGAATTCGAACACTCAGATTAGTACCAGCGTTCCGGCTGGGGCTACCACCGGCAAGATCAGGGTGACCGCGCCGGCGGGCTTGGTAGACAGCAATAGCAACTTCATAGTGATAGCCCAGCCGCCGGCGATTGCTTCCTTTACGCCGGCCAGCGGCCCCGCTGGGGCAGCCGTGACGATTACCGGGAGCAGCTTCAGCGGTGCTACGGCGGTCACCTTTAGCGGCACAGCCGCCACTTTCACGGTAGGTTCGGACAGCCAGATCAGCGCCACGGTACCGGCTGGGGCCACCACCGGCAAGATCAGCGTCACCAACGCTGCCGGCACTGCCTTCAGCGTTAGCGATTTCACAGTGACGTCGCCGATAATCACTGGCTTCACGCCGATCAGCGGGCCGGTTGGGACAGTGGTGACCGTTACGGGCGCCAACTTTACCGGGGCTATCGCGGTCACCTTTAACGGAACAGCCGGCGCCTTTACTGTGGATTCGGATACCCAGATTACCACCAGCGTGCCGGCTGGCGCGGCCACGGGCCAGATCAGCATAGCCAACGCTGTTGGCGCTGGAGTGAGCGAGAACATTTTCACAGTCAATTTGCTCTTGAACTCTGGCTTTGAACTCGACGCCAACAGCGACGGCAAGCCTGACACTTGGACCACTAACGGTAGGTTCACGCGAAGTGCCGAGGTCGTGCTCAGTGGCTCCTATGCTGGCAAGCATTATGCAACCGACAATTCGAGCTACAATATCCTTCAGACAGTAAACGCTCTAACGGCAGGGACGACTTATCAATTCTCGGGCTGGGTGAACATCCCTCCCACTAGCGATGTATTCAGCTTCAAACTGGACTTGCAGTGGCTCAACTCGGGCGGCGCGATCATCAGCACCACAATCATCAAAAACTACACGACCTCGACCAACGGCTGGGATCCGGCGACAACCAGTCTAGCCGCTCCCGCCGGGACAACCAGTGCGAAAGTGCGGATGGTCGTGGGCAGCCTGAACGCGACGATCTACGTTGATCAATTCCTATTCAACAATTTTGGAGTACCGCCGCCATCGCCGACGGTCACTTCTTTCACGCCCACCAGCGGGCCGGTGGGCTCGTCAGTCAGCATCAACGGAACTGGCTTTACGGGAGCTTCGGCGGTGAGATTTAACGGAACCGCTGCTACCACTTATGTCTTCAATAACGACACCTTGATTACGGCTACCGTCCCCACAGGTGCCGCCAGCGGGACGATCAGTGTGACCACTCCGGGAGGCACGGGCACTAGTGCGAACTCTTTCACCGTGGTTTCTGCAGCCATGATTACCAGCATCAGCCCCAATAGTGGCCCGCCGGCGGGCGGGCAGAGTGTCAACATCGCCGGGACAGATCTCGGTGGAGCGTCTTCGGTGACGTTTGGCGGCACGGCGGGCACCATCACGGCCAACACGGCCACCCAGATCACGGTGACCGCTCCCGCCCATGCGGCTGGCGTGGTGGATGTGGTGGTGACCACGCCAGGGGGCAGCACGACCTCGACGGGAGGTTATACCTTCCAGGCTGGGCCGGCTATTACCGGCATCAGTCCCAATAGTGGCCCGCCGGCGGGTGGGCAGAATGTCAACATCGACGGGACTGATCTGAGTGGAGCCACGTCGGTGACCTTTGGCGGTGCAGCGGCCACCATCACAGCCAACACGGCCACCCAGATCACGGTCACCACTCCCGCCCATGCGGCCGGAGCGGTGGATGTGGTGGTGACCACGCCAGGGGGCAACACGACCTCGACGGGAGGTTATACCTTCCAGGCTGGGCCGGCTATTACCGGCATCAGTCCCAATAGTGGCCCGCCGGCGGGTGGGCAGAGTGTTAGCATCAACGGGAGCGACCTCAACGGGGCCACTGCCGTAACCTTTGGCGGCGCGGCGGCCACCATCACAGCCAACACGGCCAGCCAGATCACAGTGACCACTCCCGCCCACGCGGCCGGCGTGGTGGACGTAGTGGTGACCACGCCAGGGGGCAGCACGACCTCGACGGGAGGTTATACCTTCCAGGCTGGGCCGGCTATTACAGGCATCAGCCCCAATAGTGGCCCGACCGCTGGTGGCCAAAGCGTCAACATCAACGGGGCTGATCTCAGTGGAGCCACTTCAGTGACCTTTGGCGGCGCGGCGGCCGCCATCACAGCCAACACGGCCACCCAGATTACGGTGACCACTCCCACCCATGCGGCCGGAGCGGTGGATGTGGTGGTGACCACGCCAGGGGGCAGCACGACGTCGACTGGGGGTTATACCTTCCAGGCGGGGCCGGCTATTACCGGCATTAGTCCCAATAGTGGCCCGACTGTGGGGGGCCAGAGTGTTAACATCAACGGGAGCGACCTCAACGGGGCCACTGCCGTAACCTTTGGCGGCGCGGCGGCCACCATCACAGCCAACACGGCCACCCAGATCACGGTGACCACTCCCGCCCATGCGGCTGGCGTGGTGGATGTGGTGGTGACCACGCCAGGGGGCAGCACGACCTCGACGGGAGGTTATACCTTCCAGGCTGGGCCGGCTATTACCGGTATCAGCCCCAATAGTGGCCCGACTGTGGGGGGGCAGAGTGTCAACATCAACGGGAGCGACCTCAACGGGGCTACTGCAGTAACGTTTGGCGGCGCGGCGGCCGCCATCACAGCCAACACGGCCACCCAGATCACGGTGACCACTCCCACCCATGCGGCCGGAGCGGTGGACGTCGTAGTGACCACTTTGGGCGGTAACGCCAGCTCGACCGGTGGTTACACCTACCAGGCTCTGCCTCCTCCAGCGCCAGTGGTCACTTCGTTTATGCCCATCAGCGGGCCAGTGGGTACGACGGTGACGATCACCGGGAGCAACTTCACTGGTAGCACGGTGGTCGCATTTAATGGAACGGCGGCCACTAATTTCACAGTGGATTTGGATACCCAGATCACCGTCACCGTGCCTAGCGGGGCCACTAGCGGCAAGGTCAGTGTCACTAATTCTGGGGGTACGGGTCAAAGCGCGACCGATTTCGTCGTGACGGCCGCCCCCACTATCAGTTCCTTCACGCCCACCGGCGGGCCAGTGGGAACGGCGGTGACGATTACGGGGACTAACTTTACAGGCACCACGGCTGTGGCCTTCAACGGAACCGGGGCTAGCGCTTTTACTATAGACTCGGATATCCAAATCACGGCCACCGTACCGGCAGGGGCAACCTCAGGCAAGATTAGCGTCACCAACGGAGTTGGCAGCGGTCTGAGCAGCACCAATTTCACAGTAAATCTGTTGTTGAACGGCGGTTTTGAGCTCGATGCCAACAGCGACGGCAAGCCCGACGGTTGGAGCACTAGCAATAAGTTCACGCGTAGCAGCGAAGTAGTGCTCAGCGGCAGCTATGCCGGCAAGCACTTCGCCACCGACAATTCGGGCTACAACATCATCCAAACAGTCAATTCTCTGACGGCAGGAGCGACTTACCAATTCTCAGGTTGGTTAAACATCCTGGCCACCAGCGATGTATTCACCTTCAAGCTGCAGGTGATTTGGAAGGATGCCAGCGACATCACCATCAGCACTAAAATTATCAAGACCTACACGACTGGGACCAGCAGCTGGAACCAGGCTGTGGCCGCCCTGGTTGCGCCCGCGGGGACTACAAACGCGCGTATACAGATGCTGGTCAGCAGTCTGAATGCGACCATCTACGTTGATGACTTCGTGTTCTTCAGGCCGTGAACCACAGCCTCCCCAAACCCTGTCTCCAAACATAATGCTGTAAACCCTCCGAAATCCGCCTCTGACGACGTCCGAATGGACGGCACGATTTGGCAGATGATTCGACCTCGCTGGTGTTCTAGCTAGCCGGGGCCGAGCTCATCACGGCCAATCCGCTCCTGTTTGCCAATTTCCTACCCCAGCATCGGATTTGACTGATCGACCTGCTGGCCATTGATCTGGCCGTAGGTAATCCGTGTTTGCAAAGACTGATTCCCCCCTCGGACATTCCCAAGACAACCGTCTAATTCTAGACAAGCTCGATGACGTGTTCAGGTCATGTGCGGGCTTGGAGTCCAGCATTTTAAATCTGGCCAAAAATATTTGAAATTCCCCAGAACCCCAGGCAGGGATACTGCACGCGCGATTTCTAGCTCTTGACTTGTAGGTCCGCCGGCCAGACCTAGTAGAAAAATTTCTCACCCGATCGCCGTAAATACCATGCAGCCCCGGTTTCAGCCTTTGGCTGCGCGTCGGCAGGTCTTGTGCCTGAACTGGCTCTGAAGTATCCAATCCAGCCGAAACAGAAAGCAACCAGAAAGGCTTACTTAGGTTCCAGAAGATTCCGTGATAGGGTTGCTTCTCCCATCTTACTGTTTTCCTTTACATAAGAAGCAATTCATGGGCTGTTTTCACCTGACGCTGAAACGCGAAATTAGTTTACTTCAAAGGAAAAGTTACCAAAGAACCGGGCCAATCCGGTGTGTCCTCTGGCGGCCCTGGCTTGGTCTCTTTCTCTTGTTCCCCTTTGCTGTGGCAGGGCACGAAGCGATTCAGGAGCAGATCGTTGCTCTAACCAAGCGAATAGAGCAGGATCCAACCAATGCAGAGTTGTACTTGAAGCGAGGTGAGCTGCACCGCGTTAACCGCCAATGGGATGCGGCTTTGGGCGACTACAACCGAGCCGCCCAAATTGATCCAGGCCTGGACACGGTAGACCTTTGCCGTGGGATGACGTTACTTGAAGCTGGTCGGTTGCAGCGTGCCCGGTTCGCGTTAGAGCGCTTTCTAGTCAACCATCCTAATGACGTCGAAGCCCTCGTCGCACGGGCAAGGGTCCTGGTGAAGCTTGGGGAACCCTTGGCTGCCGCAGAGGATTTCACGCGTGCGGTGGCACAGCAGCCCAGTCCTAGACCTGAACTTTACCTTGAACGGGCCCAGGCACTTGTCGCTGAAGGTGGTGAGCATATTGACGCCGCCCTGCGTGGACTCGATGCAGGCATTGAGAAACTCGGTCCACTGGTCACACTTCAGCTCTATGCTATCGATTTGGAGCTCCTCAGAAAACGTTACGACGCTGCCTTAGTGCGGCTGGGTCAGATTGAAATCCAGTCGTCCCGCAAAGAAGTATGGCTGGCGCACCGTGGCGAAATCCTGGAGCAAGCAGGGAGATCCGGCGAGGCACGTGCAGCCTTCACGTCAGCCTTGTCAGCGATTGAAGACCTCCCTGAGTATCGGCGAAAGAACCGTTCGATGCAGGAATTAGAAACACGTTTGCGCTCCGAATTGAAAAGGCTGAGTCCCACCAGCCAAGTGCATTAGCTAACCTCCATTAACGACTTTGGAAAAAGGAGGACGAGCCCATGATCAAGGCTGTTCTCGCCAAAACTTCAGGCTTCAAACTTAAAACCTTGCTGTTAGCCTTAGCATTGGTTTCATTCTGGGCTTTGCGGTTGCCCCACGCCCTAAGCACAGAGACTGTTCTGGTACCTGCAGGCACCACCTGGAGATACCTGGACAATAGCTCAAACCAAGGCGCAGCCTGGCTAAGTCCGACCTTCGATGACAGTACCTGGCCGGCAGGTCCTGCCGAGTTAGGTTACGGCGATGGAGATGAGGCCACCACCGTGGGCTATGGTCCTGACCCCAATCATAAATACGTTACGACTTATTTCAGACACTCTTTTGTCGTTGCAGATACTTCAGTCTATAAAGCGTTAGCTCTGAGGCTACTAAGGGATGATGGCGCGGTCATCTACCTGAACGGGACAGAAGTATTTAGAAGCAACATGCCCACTGGTGTGATCGGGTACACAACCTTAGCGACGGCGTCGGTGGAAGGCACTGCTGAAACCACCATTTATTCAACCTATGTGGACCCCCATCTCTTAGTTAATGGCGGAAACATCTTAGCCGTCGAAGTTCACCAGAGAAATGTTTCCAGCTCAGATTCTGATATCAGTTTTAACTTAGAACTGCTTGGCACTGACACACTCACAGTAATCCGCGGGCCTTACTTGCAGATGGGCACGCCGACCAGTGCCGTCGTCAAATGGCGAACCAACGGACCCAGTGACAGCCGGGCGCTCTATGGAACTGACCAGGCCAACTTGGATGCGCTTGCTGATGATGCAGCGGTAACCACCGAGCATGAAATCACTCTATCCGGGCTCCTGCCCAATATGACCTACTACTACTCCGTTGGCGCTACCTCGGAGACACTGGCGGGTGGAGATGCCAATGATTTCTTTATCACTTCGCCCGCCTCGGGCACTTCCAAGCCGACTCGCATCTGGGTCATTGGAGACTCCGGAACCGCTGATGCCAACGCTGCAGCCGTGCGGGACGCCTATTTGTCCTTTACCGGTTCACGCCACACCGACCTGTGGCTCATGCTGGGAGACAATGCCTATGAGGATGGTACGGATAGTGAGTACGAGGCTGCTGTCTTCG
>QHZP01000065.1:30721-31324 GCA_003224715.1 Acidobacteriota bacterium
TCTTCGACATGTATCCCACAATCTTGAGGAAATCCGTTTTGTGGCCCACCCTCGGCAATCATGATGGCCACACTGGCGTTTCTCTAACTCAAACTGGGCCATACTACGATATCTTCAGCTTGCCCAAGCAAGGAGAAGCCGGGGGATTAGCTTCCGGCACCGAAGCTTATTACTCCTTCGATTATGGCAATATCCATTTTATCTGTCTGGATTCCTTTGGAAGTGATCGTTCCGCCAACGGTCCGATGATGACCTGGTTGCAGAGTGATCTAGCGGCGACGTTACAGCAATGGATCGTCGCCTTCTGGCACCATCCGCCCTACAGTAAGGGCTCGCATGACTCCGATACGCAGATTCCACTTATCGAAATGCGCGAAAACGCTCTGCCCATCCTGGAGTCTGGCGGTGTGGATTTGGTACTGACCGGCCATAGCCATTCCTATGAACGGTCATTCCTCCTGGACGGGCATTACGGGACGTCCGGCACGCTCACGGAAAGCATGAAAAAGGATCCTGGCGATGGGCGTGAGAGCGGCACCGGTGCATACGAAAAACCCACGCTGGGCCCTGCCTCTCACGAGGGCGCCGTCTATGCCGTGGCTG
>QHZP01000513.1:0-3310 GCA_003224715.1 Acidobacteriota bacterium
ACCTAAAACCTGCTTCCCATGGCGTCTTCGCGGTTTGATTTATGGTTGGGGCTACCTGCCGCCCTGTCTCAAACATCTCCTCGCTGAAAGTTCTCGATCATGTACTCACAGGTTCTCAGGGTGAACGCCATAATGGAAATCGTACTGGTCTTGTCGGTTGCGAAGGGGAAGATACTGGCGTCACAAATATAGAGATTGGGCACATCATGACATTGGGAGAAGCGGTTGGTCACAGACCTTTTAGGGTCGTTGCCGAACCGACAGGGACCGGTTTCATGCAAGCTTTGCCCTGGCGGAAAAGGATCATCGCCGGCCCCCCAGAGCTCGCCTCCAGCCGCCTTCACCAAGTCTGCACAGACCTGCTTTGAATGTTCCCACATCAGCATCTCATTGGAGCCCCACTGGAAGTGGAAACGCGCCATCGGGATTCCGTAGGTGTCTTTTACCTGAGGATCAAGGTCGAGGTAGTTGGTCTTGCTCGGAAGCGAGGGAGCCTGAATTAGAAAATCGATCGGGGTGGGATAGTAGCGTTTGATATTGCGCTTAAACTGGGATCCAAAACCCTCGAGTTGGTCATAATAGTATGGAAACGTGCTACAGCCTCCGCCAGCATAAACGGAATACCCTCGGATAAATTTTTCCTCCCGAGGGCTGTTCAAATTCTGCCAGCGCGGCATCCAGGTGACCGTGGACTCGTGCACATTGTCCGGCCGGCTGGGCTGGCCGACGAGTTGAGGCAAATAACCATAGGCTGGCGTTCCGTAGAGATGATCGCTCAGGTTGCGTCCCACTTGGCCGCTGGAGTTGGCGATCCCGGTCGGCCAGTGGCGGGACTTTGAGTTCAACATGATCTTGGCTGTCTCACAACAGGAAGCCGCCAGCACGACCGCCTTGGCATAGACTTCTACTTCTTGACGGGTCTTCCTGTCAACATAGGCTACGCCCCTGGCCCGCCCATTCTCGTCGACCAACACGTCCTTGACATGGGCGTTGGTTCGCAACTCAAGCTTGCCGGTTTTCTCTGCTGCCGGAATGGTGAACCAGGTTGGAGAGAAAAACGAACCCGTGTCACAGCCATTCGTGCAACCACCGCAGTAGTGGCAAGCGGGGTGCCCGTTGTGAGGGACGGTCAGTTGGGCACAGCGGTCTGGAAGATAGGGCACTCCAATTTTCTCGGCACCCTTTTGCAGAATGTAATCCAGGCAGCGGAACTTGATCGGAGGAAGATATTCACCATCCGGATTGCTGGGCCGGTTTTGGACCGTGCTCGCCACCCCCATCATTCTCTCGACGCGGCTGTAGTAGGGAGCAATCTCCTCGTAGGTGATGGGCCAGTCGACATCAAAACCATCCAGGCTGGCTGCCCGGAAGTCAATGCTCCCAAAACGAGCCGATGAACGGCCCCAGAAGTTGGCCTTCCCACCGACGGCGTGGCAGCGGGCCCACACCCACCGGCTACCGGGAGCCACCGTATAGGTGATCTCGTGCTCCCAGAGGGGTTGGGTGATCTCCGTCTCGCAGACGTACCGGTTGGGGCGATCTTTGGGATCCATGAAACCCCGATATTTCAACTCGTAGCGGTGCCGGTGGTTGCCAAAGTCCTTAACCGGGTCCAGCCGCCGTCCGGAATTAAGGGCGACGACATTCAAACCCGCTTCGCAGAGGGTTTTCATCGCCATGCCGCCCCCGGCTCCTGTGCCCACCACGATCACGTCATAGATTTTCGCTGCCAAAGGAATCTCCTTACTGGGGGTCAGCCGACAGCTGTCAGCAGTCAGCGGTCAGCGGAATCAAGCAACAATTGACTGGCCCTCAGTCCCTAATCCCTGACCCCAACCCCTAATCCCTAGCTTTTCGGTGGCGGCAAGTGTTTGTGCTCCGGATCGTCCGGATGCGGGCAACCAGGCATTTCGTCATAGATCACCTTTAGCCCTGGGTAATCCAGTTCTTCCAAACCTACGCGCGAGGTGTAAAACCCCATGACTGTGTATTCGCGGAGCAGTTTGAAAAAGGCCTGACCATCCTCTTCGCGGGGCCGGTATTTCTCCTTATACGCCAGGTGCTCCAATATCTCGGTCTGTTGCTCGCTCGTTAGATCGCGAAATGGCTTACTATGAAGCCAAGTAGCGTGCGTATCGATCCAGGAGAGGCCGTAGCGAAAACGGTACTGAATGCCCGGGTCACTGGCAACCATAAAGTCGATAAACTCCGCTACGCCAGCTTCACGCGCTCCGGGAGTCCCATCGTTGGGGATAATCAACTCCGTCAAGCGTTCCAGGGTGGCAAACTCTTCCGGGGAGAAGAACTGGGGTTTATAAGGCCCCGTCGGAGGTCTGACCAATTCGTCAGTCGAGTGGTTATGGTCACAGGCAAAAGCCCAGCGGTCGAACCCGGCAAACTGACTGGCGGCAGCGGCCAAGGACATGACTCGCAACACTTCCCTGCGTTCTAGGTTTTGACCTCCCATACTCTTATACCTCCGCGTAGATATTCGGCCGAACTAACCCTGGCGGACCTTTTCAGAAGCACCTGCGACAATCGCTTTTGCAACCGTTTACTTGTTCTTTGGCGATAGTCTCTATAGCCTTCCGAAGTTTGTCAAGAATTTTTTCAAGTGAGATGTACTGCCTCAGGAGCTGGGAAAAAACCGGAACTGACCGACGGTGCGGTGTTCCCCCTCACCCCTAGCCCCTCTCCCTCAACGGGGCGAGGGGAAAGTATAATTAGACTTAACTCCCTCGCCCCAATTGGGGAAGAGGGTGGCCGGAGGCCGGGTGAGGGGAAAATGACGGAGCATCCCCCTACCAGAGAAATTTTCCCCCAGTAACTAGCCCATGCCACTCAGAATTTTTTCAAGTCGTTCGACATTTCTTTCGCCTTGAGCCCATCCGTGGTTTTCTGCGCGCGGTCCAACCGAACCTACTTCTTCGCCAACTTCTGCGCTGCCGCCAGGCTTGCTCGAAAGTCCTTGCGATCCGGCGCGTATTGCACGGCCAGGCTGTATTCCTCCAATGCTTTTTCGAGCTGGCCTAATTTCAGATAAATGTCTCCGAGAAGGTTTCGCAAATCGGCACTGCCTGGCTCAACCGACTTAGCTTGTTCTGCAAAGCGGAAGGCCTGACTATAGTCTTTGCGCCGGTACCAGTAGAGCGCCATCAGCCGATTTGCCTCGGACGCCGATGGATCGATTTCCTGAAGCCGGGTGAGATGCGCGTAGGCCTGTTGCCAGTTTTCGGATGACAGGTAGATCTCAGCCAGATACCGGTGAGCTTCCCAGTTGCTTGGATTCAATTCCAAAAGCTGCTGGAGC
>QHZP01000513.1:3356-6392 GCA_003224715.1 Acidobacteriota bacterium
GCTCTCTTGCCAGCGTAACCAGCGTCAATTCCTCGCGCTGCTGCGATTCCTTCTCACGTTGAGTCTGGCTAGACTCCTGGGACTTTTGTAGGTTGAAATACTGTGCTGCCTTGTCGGTGTTTCCTTTTCTCTGGTAGGCCTGGCCGAGAGCATAATAGATCTTGGGAAGATGGGCGGCGGCCGGTTCGGCCCGCGTCAGGTATTTGATTGCTTCATCCATGTCATTGAGAGACAGGCAAACCGAAGCCATTGCATAGAGGGTATCAGGGTCGTTCTCCCGATGCTTCAAGGCCTCAAGAAAAGCCTTTTTGGCTGCCTCCATCTGGCCGCGTTGTTCATAGATTTTCCCCAGCTCGAAATGGTCCGCCGGGTTTCCGGGTGCCTTTTTCAGACTCTTCTCGATAGCGTGCTGGGCAAGATCCAAGTTCCCAATCAGCTTGTAGATCTTCCCGCGGTAGAAGTCAATTCTGGGATGGTCCGGTTCGCGAGCGGCTAGTTCATCAACTGCTCGGAAGGCTTGGCTGGTCATTTCCAGACTGAAATACACTTTCACAAGTTCACTCAAATTTGCGGTCGAGAGCCGATTCAGAGCGGTTTTCTGCTCGAAAACTCCCAACACCCTGGTGGCTTGCCGCTTTTGACCTAAGCGAATCAGGACATTTCCGAGGGCCAGAGCAGGTTCCGGTTGTTCCGGCCCAAGCCGCACCGATTCGTAGAGTTCGGCCGCGGCCGCGCTCAAATGACCGGACTCGGCCAAAGCAATCCCCGAAAGAAAGTAGGCTCGGGGATCCAATGGGGCCATCTGCTTGAGCCGGCCAAAAGCCGCGATCGCTTCAGGAAAGCGTCTTTCCTCAATGCGCTTCTTCCCCTCCTCAAGAACGTTTGCCTGTTCTGAATGGTCATCCAGAATGGCCGCACCGAACATTGGGAACGGTCCCGCAAGAGCTACTAGAAACAGAATCCAGGCAGGAGCTGTCCTTGCCGGTGCGCGGCACCAGCGAGGATGCGAATTCCCCTCCACTGGCGGGAAGGTCTGAAGAGATTGGGAGGTCGCCTGGAGCATGTCCCCCCTCGAACGAGGGGGGACTTCAGGGGGGTCGCTCGGAATCCGCACCAAGTCTTGATTCAACGGTGGATACCCCCCTCGAGTCCCCCCTTGGAAAAGGGGGGACGATCTGAGACCAACCAGGTTCTGCGAAGACTCACGAATCTTTCACACCTTCAGCGGTGAAGGGGTAGGCGAACCGGAGGGACCCACGCCTGAAGGCTAGAGCCTTCTGGCCCTCCCGGGAGGGGAATTGTCGGGTTGGCATCGTGATGTTCACTTCTCCCCCTCGATTTCCGTCCCTCTTCCTTCCTCCAGGGTGACGATCTGATTCGCTTTCAATTCTGTGAAATACTCTTGCCGTCCACTGGGCCATCTCAGCTCCAGGCGGTCGACTTGGGCCGCCTTCCCAAGGCCGAAATGCAGCCGAGAATCGTTTTGCGAAAGGTAGCTTCCGCCACTGCGCACTTCATCCATCTGCCGGTGATTGCCGGTTATGACCGTGACACGAGCGCCAATCCCACTGCGGTTGGATCTGGTCCCAATGGTTCTGACTTGGATCCAGTTCTCCCGTTCACCCAGATTCTTGAGAAGGCTGGGAGTATCATTCATGTTGTTAATAACAATCTCCAGGCTGCCATCATTGTCGATGTCACCCACGGCCGCGCCCCGGCCGTTGCGTCGATCACTGACGGCGGGTCCGGCCTGAAGCGAGATATCACGGAAAGTCCCGTTTCGAAGGTTGTAATAAAGTTGGCGACTTTGTCGATAGGACCGATTCAGCTTGTGGCTATCCACCTCCGGGTAGACGTGGCCGTTGACCATGAGGATGTCCTTCCAACCGTCATGGTCTACATCCAGGAAACCAGTTCCCCAACCCACGTAATGCGTGTAAAGCCCGAGGCCCGCGGCCAGGGTGGCATCAAAGAAAGTTCCGTCCCTATTGTTGTGATAAAGCGTCGGGATGTCGCTGTCGAAGTTTGTCTTAATAATATCCAAGAAGCCGTCTCCATCGTAGTCACCCGCGCCAACACCCATGCCACCTTGTTCCTTTCCATCTTTGTTGTAGGCTGTCCCAGTCAACAAAGCGGTTTCTGAAAAAGTCCCGTCTCTGTTGTTATGATAAAAAAGGCTAGCCGAGGAATCACAAGCGACATAGATATCAGGCCAGCCATCATTATCAAAGTCTGAGACCAGGGATGTCAGTCCGTAGCCACGAATGGGTTCCCCGATGCCGGCCTGTTTGGTGACGTCGCTGAAGCCTCCATTTCGATTGTTCCGGTAAAGGAGGTTGCTCGCCATGGGCAAACCCTGCGGTCCACAGAACACAGCAATTCCTTTCCAGATGCAGTTCTCCTGGCTCTTGGCCATGGTCTTCTTGAGATCAAGGTCAACGTAGTTGGCTACGAAAAGGTCCAGGTAGCCGTCTTTGTCATAATCCAGGAAGGAGCACCCGCTATTCCAGCGCGTGGTTTTTTGCGTCAAGCCTGCCTGCCCCGTGATGTCTACAAAACTTCCGTGCCCGGCGTTTCGATATAGTACGTTCTGGCCATAGTAGGTGACCAAAAGATCCTCATTGCCATCGTTGTCGAAGTCTCCCGCACACACTCCCTCTCCCCACCCCCCGTGCATCAAGTTGGCCTTCTCGGTTACATCACGGAAAGTTCCGTCACGCAGATTTTCGTAAAGATGATTGGTCGGTTCCTGTCCCTTCGCGAAGCCCTGCAGCGTGGTTCCATTTACGAGGAAAATATCTGGAAAGCCATCGTTGTTGTAGTCAAAGACAGCAATACCACTTCCGGTGGATTCCAGAATGTACTCCCGGCTTTCGTCATTCCCGGTAACGTGGCGAGCCGTTAGTCCTGCCTTGGGGGCGAGGTCCACAAACTGAATATTGGGATGGAGAATGCCAGATCCAGAGTTGTCTCCGGTGGACATTCCCCAAACCAAACTACCCACAGCAAAAGCAAGACAAAGGCCCAGTAGAATCG
>QHZP01000514.1 GCA_003224715.1 Acidobacteriota bacterium
CAGATCCGACCACCCATCATCTCGACAAGTTGCGAGCTGATGGCCAACCCCAGCCCCGTCCCACCATACTTCCGCGTTGTGGACGTGTCCGCTTGAGAAAAAGCGTGGAAGATCGTCGTCTGCTTGTCCAGTGGAATGCCGATTCCCGTGTCCCGTACTGAGAAGTGCACGCAAACTCTATCGGAGCTCTGCGACTCCAGCGCAACTTGGAGGACTACTTCACCCTCCTCGGTAAACTTGATGGCATTACCAATGAGGTTGAACAGAACCTGACCTACACGTGCGGGATCCCCTACGAATGAGTCCGGCAGATCGTTGGAAACAGAGTAGGCCAGCTCCAGTCCTTTCCCATGAGCCCGCGGTGCGAGGAGGCTGACCTTGTTTTCAACGGCGTAGCGCAGACTGAAATCGATAGACTCCAGCTCGATCTTGCGCGCCTCGATCTTCGAGAAATCAAGGATATCGTTGATCACAGTCAGCAGCGAATCAGCTGATACTTTCACCAATTGAACGAATTCTCGTTGCTCCGAGCTGAGCTCTGTCCCCAATGCGAGTTCCGTCATGCCGATAATCCCATTCATCGGCGTGCGGATCTCGTGGCTCATGTTGGCCAAAAACTCGCTCTTGGCCTGGTTGGCAGCCTGGGCCTGGGCCGTCATTTGGTTGGCACGTTCGATCGCCTGTTGAAGCTCGTGGTTGGTAGCTTCCAACTTCTCTCGCGCGAATTCAGCTTCTTCCTTGGCTGCTCGCAGTGCCTGTTCGTAACGTTTGTGTTCGGTAATATCTTCCACCGTCCCGACGTGGCCGGACACCTTCCGTTCCTCATCCAGCAGCGCTTTGGTCCGGGCGTGAACCCACCGAACCTCCGCTGTAGGCCGAAGGATCCTGCACTCGCGGGAGAATTCCTGGCAATCATTTGCTGCCCCCGACCATTCCTCTACGACTGTTTCTCGGTCCTCAGGATGGACAGCCTGTGCCCAGCCGCTGCCCAGGCACTGCTCGTGAGTGAATCCGAGGATTTCCTGGCACTTTGCATTCACATAACAACAGCTGCCAGCCGAATCCGTCTGAAAGACTCCGATGGGAGAAGAGGCGCTCAAAGAGCGAAAGCGTTCTTCGCTGGCCCGGAGTTCGGCAGTTCTCTCTTGAACCCTGCGTTCCACGCTTTCCTTAGTAGCTTCCAACTGAGCTTGGCGTTCTGCACCATTCCACATTTCCTGACAGCCCTGAATACAGGCATTGATAAAGAAAATGTCCGCGAAGACCACCCAACCCGCATGTTCCACCCATCGCCACTCACTGGCGGCGAGGATCCCATACACGGACTGTGGCCAGTAAATGCCGCGGATAAAGTGGTCTAAAGCCGTGATCGCAGAACCTGTGATCAGTAGTCGCCAGTCCCGATAAAACGCCAGAAAGGCCAGTGAACCAAAGACGTGAAAGTGAGTCTCAATTCTGCCTCCAGTCAGGTGAATGAGCAGTGCCGAGGTCAGCAGTTGTCCGGCGGCGATGGTGTGGCGAGTAAACGCTGTGCCAGACTGGGTAAGTGCCAGAAATATAGGCAGGCTTGCAATCATCCCGCCCAGGAAAACTGCCGCCCAAATATGGATGTGAATCTGGCTCGTCGCTCCTGCCCAAGCACGGGGTGAAATCCAATAGGCCGCGACAATCCCCGCCAGCCACTGGAATATCATCAGGCCTGCAAAAAGCCGGTCAGTCCTCTTAAATATGAATTGCTGGTGCTCTTGAAAGAGCACCTGGGTTCGTTCTTGAATCTTGACATCTAGATTCTCTTTAATGGGTCTGACTTGCCTTTGCATGATGCTCCTCAGATCCTGGAGTGACGAGCGAACAACCAAAGACGGGGGTCCGCCTTAACTCCGCCGTCCCTCTTGTTAGAATGGAAACGATCGAGCTGCGTCCAAAGTTATCTCCTGAATGCCCTCGGCTGGATGTGATGCCGCCCTCGAATTGCAACTGACCGGATGGGCTATACAGGATGGTTTGCCCCGAAGTGAATGCTCCGAACCTTCTTCCTTCCTCGCCATCAATGTCCGAAAACACCTCGACGCCGGGAATCGATGCGGCTTCTCCCCAAAGATCTGTTCTTTCCCATCCTGGGGAAAACCCACGGGGCTTGTAGAAGAGGACGTGGGCTCTTACCAGTCCTGGGCATTGGGCCATCAAACGGGCTAATTCCCGGATACTGGCACGGGTGCATGGACACTGAGGATGAGCTACCATCACCAACGTGCTAAGTTTTTTGGCTGGTCGCACCAGGCTTTGGGAAGGCCAACGATCAGGCGGGTGCGCTTGAACGCCAGGGGTCTCGGCGTAGTCCCATACCAGCCCAACCCCAGCCCCTACCGCAGCGATCCATAGGACAGGGAGAAACTTGAACTTCCCCACGTGGACTCCTCCCGTAATATGTTCTTCCCATCGAGACAAATCGGGATATGACTGAGTTCCCCTTAGACAAATCGTTAATTGGATTTGTTAGATGCTACTGAATTCTATTTTGAGTGGCGGTCGTGACCCGGTGACAAATCCTGGTTTATCTCTAGGGAAAAGTGGCGAGCAGTCCCGGGCTGAATCGCGCGTTGGATGCATGGGTCTTTTGGATAGAACTGAGCGACTCGGTCAGTGTCTGCCTGTCACCTTTCCAGAGTTGGACACACCACAAGGCGGGGCCAATAGACACAAATTCTACCGGGGCAAGCTGTAGTGAATACCGTAGGGAAATAACCGGAAAAAGCGGGGAAATTGACGGAAAGGTGGGGACAGTCCAAGAACAGCAAAACCCGCTACTGGAGCTGGTTTCGCTGACTTTTCAGTGAAGCGGGAGGCTCTGTCCAGAACCTGAATCTAGTGCGTCTGCCAATTCCGCCACTTCCGCTTCAGTTAACGCAGTTCTACCATAACCCCCAGGCTCGGGCAAGAGTCAAACGAGCCTTATTGCTCAAGACTTCAAGTCCAGTGGCAGAATTTCGACGCCCTCTTCCCGCCCTTATTTCTTACCCGAGCCAACAAGACGACCGCATTTGGATTGTCGCCGTGAACACACAAGGTGTCAGCATGAATCTTGACCTCAGAGCCATTTAACGCCTGCACCTTTCCTTTCAGGACGAGATCCAGGGCCTGCTGGGTAGCCCTTTCCGGATCGGTAATGAGAGCCTGGTCTGATCTACGGCTGGTCAAAGTACCGTCGAATTGGTAGGTGCGAGCGATGAACGCCTCCTCGACATAAGGTAAGCCCACCGGGATGCTGATCGGCGAGATTGCCCGGATGAGGGTGGAGGACATCTCGATCAGTATTCGAGATATCTTCATTCCTAATTCCAAGTCGAGCCGCAGCCGTCACGTCCCCATGTCCTGAGGAACTGGCCAGCTTCCTGGAACGTTCCGTTACTGGGAAAAAGCTCAGTGATCCCGCACTAGCAGGCGTTATCGCTGGCTACGTAAGCAGGCGCTTCAAGGGGCTGTGCGAAGGGTCTGGCGTCGCTGATCTCATTCCATGACATTCCGGCTGCCCAGGTACACCACCTGGTCGGCCAGCACGTTTCGGTTCTGCGGCACCTGGCGCTCCTCAGCGATCCGATACACCATGTCCGTCCGCATCCGCGTGACGAAGAAAACACCTTCCTCGGTCAG
>QHZP01000498.1 GCA_003224715.1 Acidobacteriota bacterium
AAAGTGAATGACTCGCTTCCTGAGAATACCTATCTCGCAATTGTTGCGGAAGCAAAAAGAGAACGTATCTCCTTCGTCGGTCACGTGCCGCCATCGATTGGTGCCACACGAGCCTCGGACTTGGGCCAGCGAAGCATCGAGCATCTGGGCGGGCCACATCACGCCGTGCTCATTGCGTGCTCCAAGCGGGAAACAGAGCTGAAGGCGCGGGCTTCGTCGATTTTGAAAGCGGCGATCGATGCCTTGTTTCAGGGCGTAGAGAACCCGGATCCTGGCGAACTTCGGGCCGCCTTTACAAGAGAGATCCTTGAATCCTACAGCGAGCGTAAGGCCTCCGCGTTGTTCAAGCGCTTTCGTAAAAATGAGACTTGGCAGGTGCCAACGCTGGTCGCCATTCGAGGTCTGTGGGATCGGAAGGAATTGAGCGCCGAAGACCGGAAATTCGGCGAGGATATCAAGCAGAAACAGCTTCAGGTAGTCGCGGCGATGTGGAGGGCTGGGGTGAAAATCATGGCAGGCACCGACGGACCTCTTTCCGAGGCTGGCCTTGAGTTGCACCGCGAGTTGGCGTTGCTCGTGCAATCGGGGCTGACTCCGCTCGCGGCCATCCAGGCGGCCACGATAAGGCCGGCAGAGTTCATGGGTAGGCTCGACCAATATGGTTCGATTGAGCCCGGTAAAGCGGCTGACCTGCTGATTCTGGACGCTAACCCCTTCGCGGATGTCACGAACACGAAGCGAATTTCGGCTGTGGTGCTTGGCGGCAAGCTCGTCAAGGGAAAGTCCGATTGAGTGCTCCCTTGGGAAAGGCTTCAAACAGACGTGACCATGTGTTCACAGCGAAGAGAAACCCACCAGCTCTTTCCGCCAGTAGGGACTGGAAAACGAGCCCCATCTCTTTCTGTTTTGCGCCTTGCCGTCACTTTATCCGTCAGACGAGGCTTTAGATCAGTTGTGGACGCTCAAACTAGGTAGAGATATAGCTTCGAGCGCTTGGAGACTGCGACTACTTCTTCTTGGGCGGGACAATGGTCTCCTTGACGGACTTCGCAACACGAAACTTCACCACTTTCTTGGCAGGAATCTTTATCGTTTCGCCCGTGGCAGGATTTCGGCCCATCCGGGCTTTGCGGTCCACTCGCACCAGGCGCCCGATGCCTGGGAGTACAAACACACCGCTTTTCTTCGTTTCCCGGACGGCGATTGCGGCGTACTTCTCCACAAACGCCTTGGCGACCTTGCCACTGGTTGCAACGGCTTCTGCGAGTTCCTTGACCAACTGCGACTGTGTCATTTTTCCGGCCATATTCCTCCTTACTGGATTTTTGAGCTTCCTGATGAAGTTGAAAAACCTCCTGCGTGGGCGCGGGAGAATAAATCCCGGCATGCCGCCATCATAATAAGTGCGGCCGTGTTTACTGTAAAGATGGAAAACGCAAAAGTGTTGTTTGTATATGATCCGTCCTGAAGAATTGACAAATGATCTGTGTGATTAAGGTGATGGCCGCCAAAGCCGAAGGCTGACCGATCGAGATGAGTGATCTTGCCAGCGATGGCAGGGAAGCCCAAATGGTGGCAAACGGCTGAGATCCTGGAAATCAGCGATCGGAGCATGAGGCGGTGGCGGGAACCTTACCGGGAGCATGGCTACGCCAGGTCGATGCAAACGTTTTTAGGTGTCAAGTAGACGCGAAGGGTCTGCCCACGGCGTGGCAGTTGTCGCCGAGCACCCTGTACTATCATTATCCAATTCACGGCGGCTTCCGAATATTGCCTGCTGTTGATACATATCGTCCGAAAATGGCGGTCACTGGTGCCGTTCCACTTGGTCGTGTAAGGCTTTATCGGAATTGACACGCCTTCGGACAGCTGCGGCCAAGAGCTGTCCACACCAGGAACCGCGCACAGGCCTCCGGAAGCGTCGCAGGGTTATAAATCGGCCAGCCGCTCCGATTCCAGGCTCCCCACGGATCACCACGGGCCTCAGCCACGGACAATCAGGGCAACCGAACACGGTTGTAGCTGCGCTGGGAAAAAAACTGCGGGAAGAAACAATTGGTAAACTCAGGAAGGTAAATGGGGGACTGGGTCAAGGTCAGAAGAAGCCGCTGTAGGAAGGGACGGCGCCTCCTGAGAGCGCCTCTGTTCCAAGCGTCTTTTGACTTCCAGGGCGCCCTTCTTGTTTCTGTTCAGTGAAGTGTGTGTAGAGAATCTGGATGGTGCTATCAGAGGGGGTTGCAGGGATGAGTGTATACTTTTGGAGTGTTTACAGCTGCGCCAATTCCATCTTTGCTGCCCTGACGAGCATTTCGCCCGCAAGGCTTTCTTAGGTGGGCGACCACGCAGTTGTTCTTCGGTCACGGCTGTATCAGCTTCCAACGTGCGTCTCCGTTGAGAAACATCAGGCGACAGGCTCTCCAACCTTCTTGCCATCGGGGAAAACAGGTACACAATCGCCATCGGCTGTCTTGCCTTCAGAATCAAACGCCAGGGCTGCATTCATTCCTGCCAGGGCGCGCTCGTGGTAGGCCACCCAATTACTGGCACCGCTGAAGGGCCAGTGGCGAAAGTCTTCACAGGGGAAGGGGGTGCGGATTGCGGCATCCTTTCAAAAGTAGGCGATCGTTACCTTGTGTATGCCGACCGCGATCCTGAAAACGACCATTTACGCACAAGTATCTGGAGCAATACCCGGCCGCTTATCGATGCCGGAAAAAGACCTGGCGTTCCTATGTCAGTTACCCCCCAAAGGAGCCGGAGCCAAACTTTACGGCAGAGTGGTGCAGGTCACCCCTGATGACTCAAGGGGAATCTGAGTGTCATGGACCGATGAAAAACACTCCCATTCTTGTGGAAGGTGAGGGACGCCGTTATGAAATCATGAAGAACAGCCAGGGCCAATTCGACATCCAGCGAGCAATTAGCGAGCAGGCTTCACTTGGAAAAAGTGCAGAATCCGTGCTATTTTGATGTCCTGACTGTTTCAAATCGACGGCAATCGTGTGAACCCCATGTCTGAATTCCCTTGGGAGAATCTCTTCTCGGTCATTGAGCCTCAAATCAATGCGGCTGGAACGCACATGTGGCCTTTTGACTCTTCTTTTCCTTTAGACGTTCGTTTCTTTACGCTGGGCGGCCCAAAAGAAATCCGGATGAATCGCCATGATTATTTTGAAGTCAGAGAGGGAGATCTGGTCGTTGTAGGCAGCACCTTATATCATCGCATCATCAGCTGCCCGCGTTTGAAAATGAAGGCGGTCGTGTTGTATTTCCAGCCTGAGGTCATTCGTGCTGCGGAAGCTAACGGCGAGGACGTGGAGTACCTAATGCCATTCTTGCTGCAGGACTCTGATTTTCCTCATGTTGTCCCGCCAACAACTGGTATTCCAGCTGAGGTCTTCGCTTTGATGCAACGCATCCGGGCTGTGTTGCCGGCAAGTTCAAATCGCTCGAGGTTGACCGTCAGAACTTACATGAAAATGATTCTCATTTTGCTGATTAACCACTATGCCGCCTACTCTGATACCAGAGAAATCTTCAACCGAAGACAGGAAGCTTTCCAGCGCCTTCATCCGTTGTTTGACTTCATCGAAAACCATTATGACCAGCCCATCACCATCCAGGATGCAGCGGGGTTATGTGCGATGAGCCTGTCTTATTTCATGCGATTCTTTAAGCAGGTAACGGGGCAGTCCTTCCACGATTATCTGAATCATTTTCGCGTTGCCAAGGCACAGTTACTGCTGACTTCAACGGAAAGATCAATTTCTGAAATCAGTCAGGAGGTAGGTTTCTGCGACCAAAGCTACTTTGGGACGGTTTTCCGCAAGATGGTCAATTCCACTCCAGGGGTATACCGGCGTAGCTTCGGCAAATCGAGCCAGGGTGCATCTGAATCTGAAGAGAAGGCACCAGCCTGCAGAGAAGAGGAGTTCAATCACTTCTCAGGCGAAACGTCAGCACACGTTTTCCAAAACGATTGGGACAAATCCTTGATCATCAGTAAAGAGAGCTATGCTTCCCGAGGTTCGGTGACTAATAAAAACACATTAAAGTAAGTTATGTGCGGGTAGGGCGGATGCTCCGCATCCACCGTCGTCAATGCGGGGCATTGACCGCGGTGGTTCCTGTTTACTTACTTAGCGCGTTTGTATCAGGATCTCCCGGCCGTAATGAAGTAGTTTCCAACAAAGAATTACCTAATGTTATAGACCACTTTCAAGTTGGGGTTTACTCCCGCCACAGTTTCCATAACGCAGTCGGCCAGAGTCCGGGGTCGAAGGACTCACCTTGGAATCGGCGGATAACTTCTCGAGGTGCGGATTGAAATCCTTTCGCCGAACTGAGATCCTTTCTGGAAGTGGT
>QHZP01000499.1 GCA_003224715.1 Acidobacteriota bacterium
TCCTGGTACTGGAGAATCCGGCGCGCGGGCCACTCGTAAAGTAAAAGCTGAAAACGGGGTTTACCTGAACAGGGATACTCCTTCCCGCATCATTCTTCATGTGAAGAATGCGTAGTTGTTCGTTCGCGAACATTTTCGAACGCAGATGGACGCTGACTAAAACCTGTGCTGGCGATAGACCAGTGAGCTTGAGGCCAAAATGATGCACCACCATTCACGCAGAGTCTTCTTACGTCAAACTGTTCTTAGTTCATCATTGCTTTGCAGTTTGCTGCGCGGTTGGGAAGACTTGCTTGGGAGCGAGACCCAAGCCTCGACTCGCTATGACCTGTTGATTAAAGGCGGTCGCGTGATCGACCCAGCGCAGGGGCTTTCGGGCCAGAGGGATGTGGCCATTGCCGGTGGCAAGATTGCTCGGATTGCCGACAGCATTGCCGAAACCGAGAGCCGCCAGGTGCTCAATGCGCGGGGTAAGATCGTGACGCCGGGCCTGATTGATATCCATGTGCACGTGTACGATGGGGTTGCACCTTTGGGAATACCGGCCGATCCCAACTGTATTGCCAAAGGAGTCACCACCGTCGTGGATGCCGGATCCGCAGGCGCTCATACGTTTCCGGGTTTCCGCAAGCAGGTGATTAACGTGGTAGACACGCGCGTCTATGCGCTGCTGAACATATCCGTCATCGGATAATCCTCTTGGTCAGGCGACAATCCCTACGGGGAGTTACTGGACCTCCGTTATGCCAACCCGAAGCTGGCGATCCGGACGATCGAACAGAACCGCGACGTCATCCTGGGAGTGAAAGTTCGGCTCTCTCGTCCCCTGGCCGGTGAGCACGACCTGGAAGCTCTTCGCTTGGCCAAAGAAGCAGCTGAAGCGGTAAGGCTGCCTCTGATGGTGCACATTGGCGACACGTATTCTCCACTGAAAGAAATCCTTGCCATGCTCACAAAGGGCGATGTGGTTACCCACAGCTTTCGAGGTGGAGAAGGCGGCATCCTGGATGCAAGAGGCCTGGTACTGCAAGAAGTCAGGACAGCCGTGGATCGAGGTGTGCACCTGGACGTCGGACATGGCGCCGGCAGCTTCTCTTTCGACACAGCCGAAAAGGCGCTGAAGCAAGACGTCATGCCGGGAACCATCTCCAGCGACGTCCACCATTTCAATGTGAATGGCCCTGTGTTTGACCTGGCGACAACACTGTCGAAATTCCTGCATCTGGGGTTGACCTTGGAGCAGGTGATCGAACAGGCTGCCACTAATCCAGCCAACACTTTCGGATTTCCCAGGGGCTTGGGAAGCCTGCGCGAAAAGGCCGAAGCCGATGTGGCTGTGTTTTCGCTGGCGGAGGGAGACTTCGAGTTCGTAGACGCTCTCGCACAAAAACGGATAGGACACCGGAAACTGATCCCGGTTGCCACGGTCAAAGCCGGGCACATCTATGGCTCAGCCTCCATTCCAGTGGTGAGCGGGACGTAAGGGGCTGACCCAGAAAAACGAAATCAACCACAAAGACACGGAAAAATGCAGAGGATGGAGAATCGAGGATAGAGGATCGCCAGCGGCGGAAGCATTTAATCTTCTATCTTCTATCTTCTATCCTCGGCTTCAGGGTGTCTTGGTGGTGATTTCCTCGCGTTTGTCATGCCTCGATCTCAAGGATGTCCAGAGTATTCCGGAAGAACATCGCTTCCATCTGCTTCATATCCAGACGCGGCAAAGCCGTCCCCACCAGCATGTCGTTCAGTTTCCTCATACCTTCGAGACTGGCATCCACCGTGGTAAATGGGTAATCACTCCCAAATAAAACCTTGTCCCATACTCCGTACTCCTGAACTAACATGAGGGAATGGTAGAGCTGAAAGGGCCTGTAGTGTAAGGCTGAACAATCCGCGTAGACATTGGGATGCTTTCGGATGGTGACCACACACTCGCCCTCGTAGGGATGGGAAAGATGAGCCAGGATGATCTTCACGTTGGGGAAACGGATGGCTACATCATCCAGGAGACGTGGGAGCGTGCACTCCAGCGGCGCTTTGTCGATAAAGGTGGTTCCGGTATGAAGGAGCACCGGCAGCTGATGCCGGGTAGCGTATTCCCAAAGATAATTTAGCTCGGACTGGTTGGGCTTAAAGCCGGCATACATGGAGAGCAGCTTGATTCCCTTGAGTCCGAAATCTTGATGCCCCTGGTGAAGCTCATCCTGCCACCCCGGCTGGGTTGGGTCGACGGATAAGAATCCCACTAGTTCGTCGGGATGTTGCTTCACATAGCCCACCACGTCCTGATCGGGAACCCAGAGCCCCGACAATCGGGCTTTGCCACCAAACACGATGGTTTTATCGCAGCGCGATGCTTTGGCATGATATTCTTCCCAGCGCACCGTGAGGTCAATCTCCATGTTTCGACCTCGAAACGATTGCCTGCGAAAATCCTCAGTGAAATGCTCCGGATACTTAAAGAAGTGACTGTGAACGTCGACCAACATGGGTTTCTTATTCTTCAGTTCAAGCAGTGAGACGAAACGTTCGGCTCTGGACGAAGTGAAACTAGGCTAGCCAGGGTCCCGTCAAAGTCCCTGACCCTCCCTGACGGTCGGGCTACTGAACAGGTCCAGCCTCAACTCAGTAGCCCGCGCGTCAGCAAGGGCTGTGCCTCAACCCAATCACTTACGGGACTTTGACGTGACCGTGCTAGGCTAGCAGAAAGACCTTGACAATTCAATTGGGCATAATAGGGTGACATATTTCGGTCCGGTTTCTGCTAGCCTACGAAAATGTGTTAGGTTTTCATTAGCCCCGGGTCGAAGGGCGGGCTCTGGAGATTGGACATTTGTGGCACCGAAGAACGCGGTTGACCCTCACCCGGTCCGCCGGATGGCGGACCACCCTCTCCCAAGGGGCGAGGGAGAGATCCACGGATTAGAGCGCTGACTTGAAGGCTAACCAACAGACGTTTCATGACACAGTGGTAACGGTGTGGCATGAAACGTCGATCTGAGCCACACCCCATTTATTGTTCTCCCTCCCTGGTGGGTGGCGCGAAGCGACGGGTGAGGGTCAACCCACGGAATTGCTCCTCAAAATGTCCAAACTTCAAGGCCCCGCGCTGAAGCACGGGGCTAGTGAAAAACAGCAACCCATCCGGAAAGTGGGAGCCAGGGAAATAGGTCGACGTAATTGCGGAACATAGTACCAAGAAAGTATGAGGAACTTTGAGGTTCGAATCGTTCTCTTGCCTGTGATTCACCTGTTGGCCTGCATCCTTTCTTGGCCGGCGCTCGCCGGTGAAAAGCCCTGGACTCTTGACGCCATCATGGATCTCAGAATGGTGCGAGATCCGCAAATCACGGCCGATGGCTCCAAGGTGGCATTTGTCGTCGCTAGTGTCAATTCCAAGCGCAACGCCTACGATTCTCAGATCTGGCTTGTGACACCCACCGGAGGAGCGCCTCGTCCGCTGGTGTCCCCGCATTTCACTGACTCATCGCCACGCTGGTCAAGCGATGGGAAAAGGTTGGCCTTTCTCTCGGGCCGGGACGGGACGAGCCAGGTGTATGTGGCCGATCCATTGGATAGACCTCCCCGAAAACTGACGGATTCACCAACTCCGGTGACCTATTTCAGGTGGTCAAAAGATCAACAATTCATCGGCTATCTCGCGCTCGATCCTCCCAGTTCGCAAGAGCGGCAGCGCAGAGGCGTGGGAGACGATGCCGTGGTCGCCCACCAGGGTTACAAGTACAGCCGGATTTACAGAGTGGCTGTCCAGGGCGGGGAAGCGCATCTAGTGACTCCTGTGGACCGTCACGTGATCTCGTTCGATTGGGCGCCGGATGGATCGACGATTGTTTACGCCGGGCAGGTAACTCCCAGGAATCGGGACACCTTCAATGTTGACCTTTATGAAATCCATCTGAAGACAGGTCGTGAAACCACACTGGTGGCGCAAGAAGGGCGCGATGCGCATCCTTGCTACTCAAGAGACGGACGCCTGGTTGCCTTTCACTCTCAGGCGGGAAAGCTCAACTATTTTGAAGACCGCCAGGTTGGAATTGTGCCCTCAGGTGGCGGCCCAATTCGTTACCTCACTGAGAAAATGCAGGGGGACGTGTTTCGTGGCGGAGATGAATTCTGGTGGTCTCAGGACCACGACGAACTCGTATTTGGAGCCGGTGTGGGAACAAGAGATGCCCTTTTTTCGATAACTCTGAAAGACGGCAGTTGCAGTCGGCTCATGGCGCCGCTGCACGGGCCATCCAGCTTCAGCCTCAGCCGAGACGGAAGCCGTCTAGCCTTCGTCAAGAGTTCCAATAGCTGGCCGCCTGAAGTCTACCTCGGGGAGCGAGAAGGCATGGGGATTCAGGAAACACGACTCTCCGATCTCAATCCTCAGGTAAAGGAATTCCCCCCAATCAAGGTCAGCACGATAGGCTGGAAATCCAGAGATGGACTCGATGTTGAGGGGGTCCTGAGGTTGCCCGTCGGATACGCGCCAGGGAGTCGTCTCCCTCTGCTGGTCGAGCTGCATGGTGGGCCGACCGGTGTGGCACTGGAGGGATTTCCTATCCCGCGCACTTATCCATCCCAGTTATTTGCCCAAGAGGGGTTTGCTGTCTTAAGTCCCAATTTCCGCGGAAGCTCTAATTATGGAGGCAAATTCAGACTGGCGAATATCAAGTCGCAGGGGTTTGGAGATTTCGACGACGTCATGACGGGGATTGACGCGGTGGTCCAACAAGGCCTGGCTGACCCGGACCGTCTGGGCGTCATGGGATGGAGCTACGGAGGATTCTTAGCTACTTGGATCATCGGGCATACGAACCGCTTTAAGGCGGCTTCCATTGGCGCCACCGGTTCGGACTGGATTTCCTGGTATGGCGCCAGTGACGGACCTCGTGAAGTCCTATGGACTTACTTTGGCGGGAAGCCCTGGGATAGCTGGGAGACTTACAATCGCCACTCGCCTCGCTATTCTTTAGTTAACGCGAAAACGCCTTCGCTTCTCTTGCACGGGGAAAGAGACATTGACAGCACTCCCGAAGTATTCCAGGCCTTGACGGATCTGGGCATTCCTTGTGAATTCGTTACCTACCCTCGAGAAGGCCATGGGATTGAAGAGCCGATGCATCAACGTGACGTGATGGATCGCAATTTGCGCTGGTTTAAGAAATGGTTGCTGGGAAAGTGAAGATGAGGGCTCGCCATTCGTGTGGGTCGGTGCAATTCGTGGGGTATTCTCCCTCGTGCGGCTTCAAACCTGCTGTGCATGAAAGAGTCGTGGTGTAATCAAGGTGGGAGGGATATCCCAGCGGCAATGGCTGTCAACGGAGGTCGCCGCTGGGACAGCGCCTCCCACCTTCAGGGGCTATTCCATAAAGCTGGACTAGGAACTCTGACCAGGCATTACATGTTGCTTTAGGGACGCATTGAGTCATTTCAATAAAAAGGGCAACAACTATGAAGATCAAAGATGTCGAAGCGATGGTTTTGAAGTCATCACAGGCCTATGCAGCGCCCACAGGGGCAGAGGAGTCCCATGGTATCGGCTACATGCTAGTGATCAAAGTAACCACCGATAAGGGTTTGACCGGCTATTCGGATGTGGAAACACAGCCTCATGTCGCCAAAGCGGTCATCGACGCCCCAGCCGGAGGCGCGGGGCTGATTGATGGTCTGCGGCAAGCCGTTCTGGGTGAAGATCCGTTTGAGGTCGAA
>QHZP01000500.1 GCA_003224715.1 Acidobacteriota bacterium
CCCGATTACTGGTTTTTTCGTCCCAGAACTCATCTTCATGTTCTACGGCCATACCTCCTCGGAAGCCCGCCTGCAACAGAACGGTAATAAACTTCGGCCAGTTGATGAGCCCCTGTCCCGGGATGCGATAACGCCACCAGCCTTGTCCGTGAATTCCCACTTTGGCCAAGACCGGCTCGATAATCTCCGTGTCCTTGGCGTGTACCCCTAGGATGCGATCGCGAAAATCCCAGGCCGTCTGGACGGGATCAATGAACTGGCGGACCAGGTGCGAAGGGTCGAACTCCAGACCAAATCGATGGTTGGGGACTAGCGCCATCAATTTTTCCCACGTTGCTGGCACTGTGGCGAAGTTTTCCCCGGTAGGGTAATTCTCCGGACCAATGCGAAGGTCGAGTTTTTCGCAAATGGGCAGATAAGTCTCGTTGATGACCGCTGCCAGCTCTTTGACTTGATCGTCCACCGCAGCACTGGGCATGCCGCCGCTGAAGGTGCCCACAAACTTACAACCCAGTCGATGAGCAAATTCGAGCGAGCGAACAAACCGGGCACGTGCCTTTCGGCGCTCTCCGGGGTCGGACGCGATGTGGTTGAATCCCCACATGCACTCGAGACTCAGTATGGAAACGCCGGCCTGCTGAGCCGTCGATTTAACCTGGTCGATCTGAGTATCACTCAGCTTGTCCGGATCGAAAGCGTCTTCCACTGGGAGGACAACACCCTCGTAGCCTGTGGCGGCAGCAAATTGCAATTTCTGCGGGGAATAGTCAGTAATCAGGGCCAGCTTGGGCAATTGAGTGGCAGCAGGAACCGAGGTTGCGGCCGAGGCTCCTCCACTGGTTGCGCTCAACTTGGCGGAAGTTCCCATAGAAACGGCAGCCGCCCCACCTATTTTGAAAAAATCTCGACGTCCCACTTTCGAATCCGGCATGTTATTGCTCCTTTGAAAATCCCCCTTAATAAAGGGGGAAAGAAGCCGAAGGCTTCAGGGGGTTGTCCCGTGAGCCCGCGCGGCCAGACGCCAACAAGACAACCCCCAAAGGCCCTCAGGCTGCTGGTGCCTTGATCTTTCCCAACAGCTCTTCCATTTCTTTCAAATGCTCCAAATCATGCGCTACCCACTTTTCTACAAGCTGCAGCAGGGTGATTTCGTCCCCATTGAAAATAGCCTTGCGGTTCCACTGAAAAGCCGTCATGTTGCGAAGGTAAGCAATATTTCCTTCCCGGGCCTGGATGAACTCTTCCAGTGCCTGGGCGGCATCGGCGGACTGATAGGGACGCACCTGAGCCAATTGGGTTCCATCAACGTCCTCCAGTGTGGGCAGATGCTCGGCCAAAATTAGGCGGATGCGGCGGCGATAGCCTTCGATCTCGATATCGCGCAAATGCAAGAGACTTTCTTTCAGCGAAAATGTTTGCTCGTTGGGTTTGAAGCGGAGCTGCTCCTCATTCAGGCCTTGGAGCCAGGCGCGCAGCTTCTTGGGTGTGGCCTGTAAGATTTCAACATACTGACCAAACTTCTCGTCGCCCATTTCGAATAGTCTCCTGATCGATTTTGGCTTGAAGCATGTCGCAAAAGGGGTGGAGCTGTCAAGCAGGAGGAACAAACATAACAAACTTGTCTTTTCATTGACAGGATTGCAGCGGGCGAGGTACCTTCACTGGTCGACTGGATCAGATTTCAGACCGGAAAAGACCCTGCATGCCTGCTGCCTTCATCCTTGAGGAAGTGCTCAACACCTTGAGAAAGGTTCTCCAGAGCACAAACACGCTAGTAATCTTTCGTGGAATCCTGGCGGACCCAGCGGTTGCCAGCATGCTGCAACTTTTAGAATTGGTTGTCGAAGACTCGCCCCGCTCACACTTGTATTCAGAGAAACTGGCTGAGACTTATGCGCTGTTTTTCTCTGCTTTGTCCGCTCAGGCGGAGCTTGAGTTGGACAAGCCTGTTGGCAATGCCTGGCAGAACCATCTTCTGAACCTGATCGCCAGCAACGAAAATATCTTTTCTCACAAAGCCGAGCTTACCGATTTAAGCAACTTCGGGGACTCTTTGATCCAACAGGTCAAAGAGGACTTGCGGAAACTGCAGAAGCTTTATCTTCTAGACGCCACACAGATCTTGTGGGCTCTCCATCAGACATCTCCGGATACCGGCTGGATGAGCTGGGACCGGTTTCAGAGTGTCGCCGACAAGGGTCCGTCAGAATCGAACGGGTTTTTGTTAAAACATCACCTTCGCCAAAACACTGATTGGGCTTCTGCTGTTGATCTCCTGGCGGATTTTTACTCCAAGACCGGAGTTGGCGTCTTCGGTCAATTCAAAGCTTTTCGCTGGCGGCGTATACTGGCGGGAGGTTTCCTGGAGGGGATTGCTTCGCCCGATCCGATCCGACTAGAAGATCTGGTTGGCTGCGACGATCAAAAAGAGTGGCTCGTTCGCAACACCACCCATTTTCTGGCAGGCTTTCCGGCCAATAATGTTTTTGTTTATGGCGATCGGGGAACCGGAAAATCTTCTGCCATCAAAGCGTTGCTGCATCATTTTGTCGATCAGTCTCTGCGCCTGCTGGAGATTTCCAGAGAGGATCTGGCGGACCTTCCGGAAGTCATGAAGCTGCTCCAGCCACGGCGGGAATCTTTCATCGTTTTTGTCGACGACCTTTCCTTCGAGGAAGGGGAAACCCAATACAAGACGCTCAAAGCAGTGCTGGAAGGCGGCCTGGAAGCTCGGCCTGCTAACGTTGTGATCTATGCGACTTCCAATCGCCGTCATCTAATCAGGGAATATTTCTCTGATCGCGAGGCTCTCAACAATGGCGAGGTACGGCATCAAGATACCCTTCAGGAGAAGGTTTCACTGGCCGATCGTTTTGGAATTCAGTTGGCGTTTGTGGCCCCCGATCAAAACCAGTATCTCGCCATTATCCAGTCCATGGCCCGACGCCGCGGGCTGCAGATGCCGGCTGAGGAGTTAAATAAACAAGCTTTGCAATGGGCCCAGCTTCACAACGGCCGTTCCGGACGCACGGCCCGACAATTCATGGATTTCTTGACGGCTGAATTGAAGTTGGCGAAAGAGACCCAGGATTGGGGACGCAGATGAACGCAGATTTGCGCTGATCGCGGACAAACAGAGTTTTGCACACGCAAGTGGCCGTCCGGTTGGAACGATACAGTGAGTGGAGTTGGGACATTTTAATAGAGCTTCAGACATATTAGCCCCTCGATTCATCGAGGGGTCGGAATCGAGTGATCCTCTCGGG
This sequence comes from Acidobacteriota bacterium, assembly GCA_003224715.1. GTDB lineage: Bacteria > Acidobacteriota > Terriglobia > Versatilivoradales > Versatilivoraceae > QHZQ01. The sequence goes on from QHZP01000500.1 coordinate 3,267, forward strand.
TCGGGCAGTTACGTTCATGGAGGCGGAGATTAGTATTGGAACCTGACATCGCCACAATGATCCTGAAAATGGCAGTTAGCCACAGAGGCACCGAGACTACCGAGACCGCAGATAAGCAGTTACATCTCTGCGAAGCCTTGAGAAATCGTTACCTTCAGGGTGTGGATCAAGCGCCTGAAAGCCGCCCTCATTTCCACTGGCTCTGTGCTCTCGGTAACTCCGCCGCAACTCAACTGCCGGATTTAGGGATGGT
>QHZP01000501.1:0-2976 GCA_003224715.1 Acidobacteriota bacterium
GAGGGGATTTTCAAGGGACGAAATTGAAGTTCCACCGTCGTCCGAGCAAGAGCACGAGCAAAAACAAGTACCGCGGACGCCTCGAGCAAGATTATTTGGTGTTCCGTGCCTGATTGACAAAGGAAATCGCGAACGCGAAGGCATAGTCACAGGGCTGCTTCGCAGGCATTTCGATCGTCAAACCGTCTGCCTGCTGGCTCCACTTCAAAGGAGCGTTTGATCCCAGGAGCCGGACTTGCTTTATCTTGCCTTTTGTGTCGTTCGCACCGGCTGCCAGCGACCTGACTGTCAGCTTGCCTTTCTCCGGCCAGCCCAGCGCAATGGTATAAAGCGTATCGCCTTTGGTCGTGAAGCGGAGGTCTTCGCCTGTGAAGGGTTTTCGTTTGGTGTCGTTGAAACTCCCTCCGGCAACTTTGGTCGGACCCTCTCCATAGACCTTCCAGGGTCTCGTGCCGTAGATGGCCTCTCCGTTTACCGAGAGCCACTGGCCAATTTCGCTTAGGATTTTCTCCTGCGGTTCTGGAATTGTCCCGTCGGGACGCGGTCCAATGTTCAGCAGCAGGGTGCCATTCTTGCTGACGATGTCCACCAGATCATCCACCAGAGAATCGACGCTCTTATAGTCGTGGTCCTGGATGTACCCCCAGGACTTCTTGCACACGGAGGTATCAGTTTGCCAGAACAAGGGACGAATGGTGTCGAGTTGCCCGCGCTCGATATCCAGTACAGCGGCGCGCTCCGGGAAGGCTTGCTTTTTGTAGTTGATGGCAACCCCCTGGTGCCTCTCGGCAGCCCAGTTGTAGTAGAAAGCGGCAAACCTTTGAATGTAGGATTTGAACGCCGGTTGTTCAATCCACCAATCAAACCAGATGAGCTCTGGCGCATACTTTTCCACAATCTCGCAAGTTCGTGCGAGCCAGTCATCCATATATTCATTAGTGAGTGGCGCCTTCTCTGGCTGGGCGGGGCCATAGAGGCCGGCGTAGCGAGGATCCCTTACATCAGAATCAAATTCATTGCCGCCATTGAAGAACCACCAGTGCTCGGCGCGGTGCGAGGAAACGCAAAAGCGCAGGCCCTGCTGGCGGACGGCAGCAGCCAGTTCGCCGATGATGTCGCGTTTCGGTCCCATTTTGGCGGCACTCCAATCGGTGAAACTGCAGTCATACATGGGAAAGCCGTCGTGGTGCTCGGCCACGGACACAACATATCTCGCGCCGGCTTTTTTGAATAGCTCAGCCCAATGGCTGGCGTCAAATCGCTCTGCCTTGAATTGCGGGATGAAATCCTTGTAACCAAATTTTGACTGTGGCCCGTAGGTGGCCACGTGATATTTAAAAACCTCGTTATCGCGCAGGTACATGTCGCGCGGATACCACTCGTTGTGAAAGGCGGGAACGGAGTATACGCCCCAATGGATGAAAACGCCGAACTTGGCATCGAGATACCACTGCGGCACTTTGTAATTCTCCAGGGATTCCCAACTGGCCTGAAAGGGCCCTTTAGCAATCACCTTCTCTGCCCGTTCTAAGGCCTCATTCTTCTTGTCACGCTCCCCCAAAGCCAGTTGATTGAGAGAAAGCCCTGATAAGGCCAGCATCATCCTCAGCAAAAGGAATTTCCAATGCTTGCGAAGAGTCTCGTTAATTCTTTCGATCCAAGAAATGTCACTGGACTGACAGCTAGTCACGCTGGGTCTCCTTTCGTGGTTCTTTGAATTCGATTTCCTTCCTGGCCCCATCAAGATTGCAATCCTAAGTAAACGCATTTTTTGGTGACAGGAACCTGATCAGGATGGGATAGCCCGGCTGAGCGCTTTCTGTGGCGCGGGCATTCCACCCGGGGAAAGGCCGGGGCTCGCCCACCGTGATTACCAAGGACTACCCCAATAACTGAGAAGCTGTAAAAGAAATGGGAGAGCGAACCTTCTGGCGAGCCATCGTCCCAGCAAGTCCTTGCCCCATGTGGCTTGGCGGGAGCCTCGCCCTCCCAGTCTCGGCCGGTTTGAATTTTTTCACATCTTTTGGCGCATTACAAATATCCGCTTCATTATTTGAAGTTGGCTGAAAAGCGCGTCTGAGCTGGTTGAAATAGTGAAACAGGACTTTAAATCTTAAATGTTTTCGCTTGACACGCCAACCTCCTTTTGTCACAGTTATGTCATCACTCTCAAGGGTTTTAGGCATTTATCCTCTATCCTGTTTGGCAGAGGTTTTCGGACACATATCTATATCATCCAGACTAGCTCTAGCCAGGAGGTGGCCAATGAAAGCATCTGTAAGGCACCTGAATTTTGTGCCGGCAGGTTTTGTCGGATTCACGGTGCCGTTTCTAGCCGTTCTGGTGTTGCTCTTGCCAACCCCAGCGCATGCCCAGAGCTCGACAGCTTCCATCAGTGGAACGGTGCGAGATTCCTCGGGAAGTATTATTCCTGGAGCCGATGTGCTTTTGACGAATACTCAGACCAACGTCGAGCGTCGGGCCGTAACCAATGACGTGGGTGTTTATGTTTTCCTGAATATCACTCCGGGAGAGTACAAGCTTCAGGCCAGCAAGAGCGGCTTTAAGACCAGCAAGCAGTCCAATTTTACATTGGAAGTGAACCAGAGAGCCACCTACGATTTTACCTTGGACGTCGGTGAGATCACCCAGGAAGTCACTGTGGAGGCGGTCGGGGCCGAGGTCCAGAGTTCGACGGCCGAGTTAGGGGCCGTGGTGGGCCATCAGCAGGTGCAAGACCTCCCTCTCAATGGCAGGAATTTCACCCAACTGTTGCAGCTGACACCCGGTGTTTCGCCGGTGAGCGTGTCGCAGAACGCCGGAGGCTGGGGCGCCGTGACTGAAGGTTCCACCTTTGCCTTCCCTTCCATTAATGGGCAGAATAATCGCAGCAATTTTTTCATGCTAGATGGGATCAATAATCAGGGACCTTTTCTCAGTACTTACGCTGTTCCTCCGATCATTGATAGCATTCAG
>QHZP01000501.1:3024-6656 GCA_003224715.1 Acidobacteriota bacterium
AACGTCCAAAGTAAGTCGGGCACCAATGCATTGCACGGTAGCGCATGGGAATACCTACGTAATGATGCTCTGGATGCTCGAAATACCTTTTTCCAGCAGAAAACACCATTTCGCCAAAACATGTTTGGAGCAGCCGTGGGGGGACCTATCTACATTCCTAAGGTCTATAACGGCCGCAACAAGAGTTTCTTCTTTTTCGGCTATGAAGGGTTTCGCTATCGCCGTCCCGCCAATAGCTTCTTCCGAGTGCCTACCGAGGCCAATCTCAGGGGCGATTTCAGCGACGTTCCGCAGCAAATTTTCAACCCGTTCAGTACGCGGGAGGACCCGAATAAGCCTGGAAGCTTTATTCGTGACCCGTTTCCAAACAACCAGATCCCAGCCGACCTGATCAATCCCGGAATGGTACAATTCGCCCAGCAAACCCTCCCCGCACCCACGTTCACGGGCAATGCCAGCTTTAATGCCCTGGACTCGACCCCTTTCCGGCAAAACCAAAATAACTTCTCGGTTCGTGGGGACCATGTGTTAACTTCAAACGACTCGGTCTGGTTCCGCTACAGTGGGACTTATCGGGATACTACGTCCTCTGGAGGACGGCCCGCGCTTGCTTCTAACACTGAAAATCCAAGCCGGAACTGGGCCGCAAGCTGGGTCCATACATTCAGCCCAACCACTGTATTGCAAGCCCAGGTTGGCCGCGCTCATGTGACCACCAATGACCATGCCCGGTTCACTGGTCTGACCCCAGACTTTGCTAAACAAATTGGTTTCGTTGATAGCTTCTACAGCCAATTCATCAGCGGAGCCAGTTTCATTCCAAACATCGGTGTGAACAACTACTTCAGTGGCGGGGAGAGCGATGGCTTAAATCCCAATTTTGGCAATATCTGGCAATACAAGGCGAATGCCTCTAAGATTGCTGGCAACCATACCTTCAAATGGGGTGGTGAATTGAACAGCAATACCTTCGAGTCCATATATACCAATGTGAACGTTGCTTTCTCAGCCGTTCAGACGAACGATCCCGGCAACCCCGGTGGGACGGGTAACGCCCTGGCGTCGTTCCTGCTAAACGTTCCCAACAGTGCCGGGCGCCGTAATGTCCATGAGACCACCCGTTGGGGTGGTGTGATGGGCTTCTACTTTCACGACCAATGGAAAGCGACGCCCAAACTCACCGTCAATTTGGGTCTCCGTTATGATCGGACCTTTATTCCTCCTTATGGCCGCGAGGACACGGTGGGTGTGAATGGAGGAATTGAGACGGGCGATTTGGATCTGCTCAATGGCGTTTATATCTTGCAAAGAGTGCCGCCGACCTGCGCGGAACGAGGGTATTCACCTTGTATTCCCGACCCGAGTGGCAAACTTCCCGAGCACGTGATTGTTGATCCCAGGGGCAAGATTTATCATGACACCACTAAGAACTTCCAACCCAGATTTGGTCTGGCCTATCGATTGACTCCCAATACGGCGCTGCGCGGCTCCTTCGGGATCTTCTTTGACAATTGGGCGGCCGTCACTCAGACCACTCAAAACTACGAAGGTGCCTGGCCCGACGTCGGTCAGCAACTGGCCGAAAACTTAAATAATCCTTCCCCTTCCAATCCTAAGCCCACGGTCAAAGGAACGGATCCCTTCGGTGGAGGGAATGCAGGTCTGTTCCCGGCACCGACCCCGTTCAAGCAGGTCCAGTGGTTCATGGACCCGAACTTCAAAAACCCCTACTCCATGCAGTGGAACCTTGGCGTGCAGCGCCAGCTCAACAGCAGCACCGTCGTAACGGCAAATTATGTGGGCTCGGGTACCAAACGGCTACAAATCGGAGGGTTTTACAACGTGGCTCTAACTCCTGGACCCGGAGAACAAGCGCCTAGGCGGCCTTTCCCCTATATCTCCCCATCTTTTTTTGACCGCAGTTGGGGTCGGGCCAACTACCACGCCTTCCAGTTCCTGCTGGATAAGAAATACAACAATGGGCTAGCTTACCTGGTTTCCTACACATGGTCCAAGTCTATCGATATTGCCTGCTCCGGATGGTACGGTGTTGAAGGTTGTTCGGTTCAAGACCCATACAATTTTAATACCAACAGGAGTGTTTCCGGCTTTGACATCACTCATCTCCTTTCTGTATCCTGGGTCTATCAGATTCCCGTGGGACCTGGAAAGCGGCTTGACCCGAGCAACAGGGTCCTGAGTCATGTCGTAGGCAATTGGCAGGTGAATGGAATTGCGACTTTCCATTCGGGGATACCCTATGAAGTCGGTATTGGCGGGGACATCGCTAACACTGGCATGAACAATTGCTGTGCCAATTACTATGAGCGACTGAACTTGGTGGGCGATCCGACACTTTCGAATCCCACGCCACAGGCGTGGTTCAACAAGTCTGCTTTTGCTGTCCCGGCAAACTTTACCTTCGGGAACCTGGGACGGAACAGCCTACGAGGTGATGGCGGCAAGAATTTCGATCTTTCAATCTTCCGCCAGTTTCCGATCAGGGAAGAGTTAAAGGTCGAATTGCGGGCTGAAATGTTCAATGCCTTTAACACACCCAGGTACGATCTTCCCCATCGAGAGTTCAATGATTCGGATTTTGGTCGGGTAACAAACACCGCCAACCAGGCTCGCCAAATCCAATTCGGTCTGAAGATTCTTTTCTAGTTTAGATTGTATCTCGCTCATCCTTAAAGCCACGGCGACTGCGATTTCCCGCCGTGGCTTTTTTGTCATAATCCGAAGAAGGGATTCACCACAGAGGGCACCGAGAGCGCATAGGAAAGCAAAACTCAAAAGATAGCATGAAGTAAGACCTTAAATCCTTAGCTTCAGTTTTCTTTTACTTTCTTTTTCTTAGTTTTTCCTCTGTGTCCTCTGCGGTGAAGCTATTTCAGCCGGTTGTCACCGTGTCCTCCTTTGTGCGTGCTGGCGCCAGTGTTGATTTCGATTTGCGGCGCTCGCTGCTTGTTGTAGAATGATGGAAATAGCTTCGGACACACCGTTTATTACCAATATGACATCGGATATGAAAACTTCAGTCAAGCCCTTCACCTACGATGACTACCTTGCCTTGCCAGACGATGGCAAGAGATATGAAGTTATCGACGGAGAACTCACCAGGACGCCTGCTCCGGTTCCTCGCCACCAAGAAATTCTGCTTACACTAAGTGCCAGGCTGCTTCTATTCGTGGACAATAATTCCCTGGGAAGAATCTATATCTCTCCCATTGACTTGGCCTTGTCCTTGGTTGACGTGGTTCAACCGGACATCTTGTTCGTTGCTAAGAATCGAATGCACATTGTTGCCACGAAGAACATCGTAGGAATCCCCAACTTGGTTGTTGAAATCCTTTCCCCCTCTTCAAACCGTCGGGATCGTGAGGAAAAATTAAATCTCTACCAGCGCTACGGGCTGCCAGAATATTGGATTGTTGACCCGGAGACCCGATCCGTTGAGCTCTATCTCAATGTCGAAGACTGTCTGGAAAAAACCGAAACTCTGAGGGCAGGAGACCAGCTACGTTGTCGCCAGATTGCAGGGCTTGTCCTGGAAGTTGCGGACATCTTCAAGTAAGATGTGAAGCAGCACAGACGGAGCCTCCTTATGACTCGCCAGTCTAGACAAGGGC
>QHZP01000515.1 GCA_003224715.1 Acidobacteriota bacterium
TGAACTGGAAGAGGTACAGGAACGGATCGACCAGACTGAGATTGGAAATCCCTTGTTGAAACAGATTCTCAATAAGTCCTATCAATCCCGGCTCAACGTCCTGCGAGCCAGTGTCTGAAATTTCTGGTGTCGTGTTTTTGTCATCAACCAACTACTTTGACTAGGCGAGCTCCCCCAGAGTCTCTCAGGCCCCGGAGATAGCCAGTATGTCCCAGCCACTCATTTTCCCGCCAGAAGCGTAGGCCGCTGCGTCCTGCCGCTGGTTCCTTGCCCAGCTTGTTCTTAGGCAAAGGAAGTAAAAGCCATCTGTCAAAGGGACCAGATTTATCATGCCTGCCACAGACACCTTGATAGAGTAAGTGCATTCGAGGGCTGGCCCGCTTCGCTTGAAGACAGAGTGTTTCCGGGAGCTTTAGACGATCTTAATCGAGAACGCAAACGATCCAAATTGGGCTTGACACCTTTTTGAGCGTTTACTTATACTTTTGGGGTTTTGAGCTTCAGTGATGCAAGTTGTAGTTCCCGCGCCCTTTTAGTATCGAAAAGCACTCAGAGCACTAACCGAATTCTGAATCAAGAAAGCACATACTGTTTATAGACAATTTGTTTGTAATACCAAGGAGGTGTGGAGCGTGGCGTATTGTCCAGAGTGTGAAGCCGAAATCGAGTTAGAAGATGTCGAAAAAGGAGAAATTGTAAACTGCCCAGATTGCGGTTCTGACTTGGAGGTAGTTGGAACAGATCCTGTTGAATTGGAATTGGCTCCGGAAGAGGAAGAAGACTGGGGGGAATAAGCGAGCTAGTGAATTGGCTTCAAGTCCCATCGTGGGCGCCAAAAATTCTAACCACAGGTAAATTCTGAATCCTTACTAACGAAGGATCTCTTTTATCTGTGGTTTTTTATTTTATGAGTTGATGATGAAAATCGGATTGCTTTGCTCCATTGTTCGAAAAGAAGAGAAATTGTTGATTGAGGAGTTACGAAAGAAGAAGTTAGATTTTGAAATTCTGGATGACCGAGAACTTATCTTCCGGCTGAATTCGAAGCATATGAATTTTGATGTAGTCCTGGAGAGGTGTGTCAATCACTCTCGTGCCTTGTACGCATTAAAGGTATTAAACGATTGGGGGATGAAGACCGTCAACACCTACAATGTGGCGGACGTTTGTGGCAATAAATTCCTAACCACCAACGCATTGATTAAGTGTGGTGTTCCTTGCCCGAAAACTTTTCTGGCTTTTACTCCAGAATCTGCTCTGGCCGCGATTGAAGAACTCGGGTATCCCGTTGTGCTTAAGCCGGCGGTAGGATCTTGGGGACGACTCTTGTCAAAGATTAATGATCGAGAGGCCGCGGAAGCAGTTTTGGAACATAAGGAAGTTCTGGGGTCTTATCATCATTCCATTTTTTACATCCAGGAATACGTCCCTAAGGCCGGTAGGGACATTCGAAGCTTTGTCGTAGGAGACGAAACCATTTGCGCTATTTATCGTTATTCTTCCCATTGGATTACCAATACGGCGCGCGGTGGAAAAGCAGAAAACTGCCCTGTCACTGATGAGCTGAATCGCCTGTCATTGGCTGCAGCCGAAGCCGTGGGCCGAGGTGTTGTGGCAATTGACGTATTTGAATCGAAGAACGGATTACAGGTTAACGAAGTCAATTACACTATGGAATTCAGAAACTCCATCGATACTACTGGAGTCAATATCCCCGCCAAAATTATTGACTACGTTTTAAAAGTTGGAGCGTATCCTGGAGCTTACGCGGAACTCCGATAGGGCACCTAAGCCAATGAGCCTGATGTCTTCTTCCTCCTTTCGTTGATCCTTTTAGTAAAAGCAGTGAAGACTATGTAAGGAGATTGGCGCTTCTGGTTACACAGGGGGAGAAACACTGCGCTTGTTGCTAGGTCATCCCCAAGTCAAAGTGAGCCAAGTTGCTTCTGAGTCGAACGCTGGAAAGTTTGTTCATTCCATTCACCCTAACCTACGGAAGAGGACGGATCTTAAGTTTGTCCCTAGTGCCGATCTGAAAAAAGTTGATCTGATCTTCTTATGTCTTCCGCACGGGATGGCGATGGATCGAATCCAAGATTACATGAAACTAGCAGATCGGGTCATCGATCTATCGGCAGATTTCCGGCTCCGAGATCCCGCACATTATCTGGTTTGGTATGAACGCGAACACACTAACCCGGAGCTTTTGAAAAAAGCGGTCTATGGTATTCCAGAATTGCACCGTCGGGAAATTAAAGAGGCCCCACTAGTCACTGGGGCCGGATGTTTGGCCACCACCGCCATCCTCGGTTTATATCCACTCTTTAAGAACGGAATTGTCGATGTCCAAAACGTATTCATTGAAGCCAAGGTCGGGTCGTCCGCTGCCGGAAATAAGTTCAGTCTGGCTTCTCACCATCCCGAGCGCAGCGGTTCGATGCGGTCATTCCAGCCCACACGCCATCGGCACACGGCAGAGATTCAACAGGAGCTTACGGTCAATGGCTTAAGACCGAAAGTTCATTTTTCTGCGACGGCCACAGACGCGGTGCGAGGCATCCTTTCAACAGCTCATGTGCTTCTGAAAGAGCGCTCAGAAGAGAAAGACATCTGGAAAATCTATCGCAAAGAATATGGCTCAGAGTCTTTCATTCGCATCGTGAAAGAAAAAACAGGAATCTACCGTTATCCTGAACCCAAAATTCTCATAGGTTCAAATTACTGTGATGTAGGTTTTGAATTGGATGAGATTGAGAATCGTTTAGTGGTGCTCTCAGCATTGGACAATTTGATGAAGGGCGCTGCCGGCAATGGCATACAAGCAATGAATGTGATGTATGGATGGGAAGAGACTTCGGGACTGGAGTTTGCTGGCCTTCATCCCGTGTGAAGACTTTAGAACCCAAAGCATTGAAGAGCGATGTGTGGTGTTCAAAAACCAGCGCACGCAAAATCTCTTTTCCACTTTGTGCTAGCAAATACGAGAGATGGAATAGTTTCAAAAATTGAGATTTCCAAGACTAGAATCCATTGTTGCATTCAGCAGCGGCCTCATTGTTATTGGCGGCTTGGGCGCAAATCTAAATACTGTCACGGCGACAGAAAGAAGGGAGAAGCTCTACGCCTTACTCATCGGAACCTGTTTCAATGAAAAAGGCTTCAGGCTGCCAGGGGTAACAATCGTTGTTGAAATGAAGTCAGAAGCTGTCCAGAAAAGCAAAAAGAAAAGGTGGAAGGTGCTCTCAAATTCAAGTGGTGAGTTTGCGCTTCGACTTCCGGCCGGTCGCCATACCTTCGTGGTCTCCGCGCAAAAAAAAGCGGTGAAGCCCGTTGAAAAGACCGTCAGGTTTACAGAGGACGAGCGTCAGGATGTTATTTTCAATATGGAAACTATTTCAGAAAAGAAATAATTTTCGGTGGCCAAGTATATGGTAAAACCCTCTATGCACAGGTTTGGTCTTTCACGCCAAATAATCCTCGCTTCGATCCTGGGGTTCGTTCTGTATGGGGTTATGGCAGCCAAAGAGAAGATCCCGCCCACAAAGTCAATTAGAGGTCATGTCACAGACAGAAACAAGACCTCCATCGTAGGAGCCAAGGTATTCATCAGGAATCTGAGTAAGAAGACTACGACGGTTTTGGTGACTGATCGGAATGGGCTCTATTCAGTATTTGGACTAGATCCAAAGGTGGATTATGAAGTACATGCTGAATACGGAAAATTTGTCTCGGGAACAAGAACCGTAAGCTCCTTTCTCGACCGATTTGACAATGTATTCAATTTTGAATTGAGTGAAGAGAGCGGGTCCCCTCTCAAATCGGCTTCTGATGGCTCTATAAAGAGGACTGTAGAATTGCAAACTCCCGATCAGGTCACGATTTTGGGCGACTGGTATCGTCCCTCCTCAAAGACAGATGAAAAGCTTCCCGCAGTTCTGTTGCTCCATGGTTACGGCGAAGAAAGAAATGTTTGGGAAGGTTTCATTAATGAGTATTTGCTGAAAAACAATTTTGCCGTTCTTAACATCGATCTGAGGGGGCATGGTGCAAGTGTTCTGAAGGGCCCGGAGAGACTCGTTGCAGACCGAAGTTGGTTAACAGATTCAAAGCAATTCCCTTTAGACCTCGGGACCGCCATTGATTGGTTAAAATCGCAAAATGGGGTTGAGCAAAATCGTATTGCGGTTGTCGGTGGAAGTTTGGGCGCCAACCTAGCCTTCCTGGCTTCCGGAAAATACGAAGTTGTTCGGTCGGCGGTGGCTCTCTCAGGCAATCCACAAAACGCCCAAGCGCTTGCTCGAGGTTCCGAAAATTTCCAACCTCATTCTATCTTGTATATTGCTACCCAAGGTGATGATCAAAGGGCAGATTTCGCCCAGCAATTCGAAAAATTGACTGGGTTCCCGGTAAGAGTGCAAGTCTACCAAAACTCTAACGCCCATGGCTCCAAGATCTTACAAGAAATACCGGAGGCTGCGGCATTAGCTACCGAATGGTTGAAGAACACGTTATAGCTGGGAGATCTCCTGAGGACACAAGTACTTAGAAGGGATTGGCACCAGAATGATCGTCGTCAAAGTCGGCGGAAGTCTTGGCATCAACTATGAGGCGGTTTGTAACGATCTGGCTTCGATCATTAAGACTGGTCTTCGGTTCATTCTTGTGCATGGGGGCTCTGCTGAGACCAACCTGGTGTCGGAAAGACTAGGGAGGCCGCCGCGGATGGTAACCTCTGTTTCGGGCTACGAATCTCGTTACACCGATCGCGAAACGTTAGAGATCTTTGAGATGGTGTACTGCGGCAAAATCAACAAGGGAATTGTGGAGAAAATGCAAAAACGCGGTATCTGGGAAGGAATTCGCAAATCAGCTATAACCATTATTGAGGATGGGAAAAGGAAAGTTCTCCGTGGTGACCATACTGGGAGGGTTGAACGGGTTAATCTGGATTTGATTCAGCTGCTGTTGGAGCATGGATACACACCGGTTTTGAGCCCGCCCGCGATTAGCTATCAGGGGGAGGCTATCAATGTTGACGGAGATCGAGCTGCCGCAATTCTGGCTTCGGCGTTGAAAGCCGAGAAATTGATCATCCTTTCCAACGTGCCGGGGCTTCTGAAGGATGTCACAAACGAATCCAGTCTGATCAAAGATATTCCATTCCGCGAAATTGATAACTATGTCCTCTACGCAAGGGGGAGAATGAAAAAGAAAGTGCTGGGGGCTGTCGAAGCTATCCGTCAAGGTGTCAAAGAAGTTATTCTTGCGGATGGGCGAATTAATAAACCGATCAGTAGCGACTTGATTGGGAGCGGGACCATCATTCGTTGATCTAGTCGGGGCTGAGTTGTTATCCTCCCAATTGAGATCGAACGATGTTATCAACCACTTTGCCATCTACAATCTTTCCAGCGAATTTTCCCATGACTGACTTCATCACCCTCCCGAAATCTTTTGCAGAGTTGGCCTGGAGCTCGCCAATAACCTGGGTCACGACCATTTTTATTTCTTCTTCTCCAACCGGAAGTGGTAGGTAAGACTCAAGAATCCTGATCTCGGATTCCTCACGGCTCGATAAATCGTGCCGTCCCCCTTTGATAAATTGCTCGACAGACTCCTTTCTTTGTTTAACTAGGCTTTGTAGGACTTGCAGTACCTCCGTTTCCGTTAATTGCCTAAGTTTTTCTATTTCCCGATTTTTGATTGCCGCCTTCATTCCACGAAGCACCTCCAGCCGAAGCCGATTTTTTGACTTCATAGCTTCAACCAAGTCTTTTTGAATTCTTTCCTGAATAATCATCACGACGTCCTTCCTCCCTGTCGGCGTTTTATTAGAGCAAATAATTATTAGTGTTTTCAATACCTTGACACGTATCCTGCTATCTCGAATTTTATCATGTCTTTTATAGCACGAATATGCTACAAATAGCGTCTACTTTTTGGCACTGGTCCGGAGAGATTGAGCACTTAAGGATTGGAAGTGAGATTGCTGTGGCAAGGGAGGACGACATTCTTCCACCAATTATTTTGTTTTGATGTCTCGTCGATTCTTCCAAAATTATTCGTATTCGATTTTGTAAAATCAATGATTTGCTATCCGATCAAGGTCCTTGTTGTAGAAGACAATGTCGACCAGATTCTACTGACAGAAAGGGCATTCAAAAGGTGTAATGCGGAGATGCAGGTTGTCTCTGTAAAGGACGGGCGAGATTGTCTCGACCGCCTTTCTCGCGAAGACTTCTCGATTGTGATTCTGGACTATAGTCTACCGCGAATGGATGGCATGGAGGTCATCAAAAGAATAAAGGAAAACGGCTTCGATGTGCCTGTAATTATGGTTACAGGGCAGGGAGACGAGCAAGTCGCAGTCAAAGCCTTAAAGAATGGGGCCTACGATTATGTCGTCAAGAGCCAGGGCTACCTAAAAAGCCTTCCCAGTATCGTTGAAAAAACGATTGAAAAGCACGATCTTCAAATAAAGCTGCGAGTTTCGGAAGAAAAATATAAGAGACTTGCGGAAAACGCGAACGACCTTATTTTCACGACTGATAGCCATGGGAATTTCACCTTTCTAACGAATGGGGTCGTGAAGCTTCTAGGCTTTTCTGCAGAGGAACTCTTGGGGAAAAATTTTAAGAGCCTGCTGGATCTCAGAAGTCAAAGGGTAGCAGAAGTTGAGCTTCTTGGAGAGTTACGGGGGGACCCTACAAAGTTAATTGAATTGGATTTCGTCACAAAGAATGGTGAAAGCAAAAGCTTTGAACTGAGCCTGACTACACTTTTGCACAGCGGCAGGGTGATGGGGTTTGAAGCCATCGGAAGAGACGTTACTCAACGAAAGCTGTTGGAAAGAGAGATCTTGCAAAAGAACAAAGAACTGACTGCTCTCCTTTCAGTAACTTCAGCTCTCGCGCATTCTTTGAACATCGAGGAGATCTCTGATGCTTCCTTGCAGAAGATTTGTGAATTTACTGGACTAAGCTCCGGGGCCATATACACCTCGCGATTTACTGATGCGTCATCTCAGCTGAGCGGGTCTTATAATCTCCCTCCTCATTTTGTCGAGTCCCTCAATGACAGAAGCCTTTGGGATGATGCACTCGATTCTCTTCTTAGGTTGAAAAAGCCTATCGTCAATCGGTCATTGCAAACCTCTTTGTCTCCTCACTCTCCTTCCTTATTGATTGAGCTCTGTAAGAAAGAAGGGATGCAATCCTTCATCATTTTGCCACTCTTCTTTAAGGAAAAATTTCTTGGATTTGTTTTTGGCGGTAGTCTTACTCAAAATGACTTTTCTTCCCAAGAAATCGAAATTCTAAGTTCCATTTGCAATCAAATCACCGTGGCCATCGCCAACGCCAGATTATTCAATGCGATCAAGGAGGCAAAAACGGAATGGGAAACAACGTTTGACACCATGTCGGAATTAATCTGCATGCAGGATCTTAACGGAAGAATAATTCGAACAAATAGGGCCATGGCCCGTCGCTTAAAGGTGGAGCCCAGGGAAATTGTAAACAAGAGGGCTATGGAAATTTTCAGGGATGAACGGTCTCCGTGGTGCCACCATCAAAGACCTGATATGTATGAACGGAATAAAATCATCTCCGTGGAATTTGAAGACAAATTGTTAGGTGGAATCTTTGATATTTCCAGCACGCCCATTTACAATTCAGAGGGTCAACTCTTCGCGTGGCTGTATGTTGGCAAGGACATAACAGAACAACGTCAGCTCCAAAATCAAATCGTCCAGATTGAACGCCTAAAGGCCCTAGGTGAAATGGCAAGCGGTATTGCCCATCGCTTCAACAATATCCTGGCTGGGATTCTCGGAAAGACCCAACTGATGCTAAGCAATCTAGAGAAAGGAGTTGTGCCTGATCCTGAGCACCTGATGCAGAATCTGAAAACGGTCGAAAGGACGACAATGCAGGGTTCTGATGTGGTGAAGAGGATCCAGGATTTTACGTGGATTCGAACTGACCAAGAGTTTAACGATGTGGATGTTAACGAAATCATTAGCGACGCCATCAACATACTCAGGCCAGTTTGGAAGGATCAGTGTGAGGCCAGAGGGGTCAAAATTGACATCCGATTTCACCCCGAATTGGTTCCTCGGGTATGTGGGATTAGCACCGAACTCACTCAGGTAATGGTCAACATTTTGAGTAACTCCATAGATGCCATGCTCGAGGGGGGAATGATTGCTGTGGAGACAAGACCCTTTCAGGTAGATAGTACTGACTATGTTGAAATAAGAGTATCAGATACGGGCGTTGGGATGTCAGACGAGGTGAGACGGAAAATTTTCGAACCCTTCTTTTCTACGAAAGGGCCCAAGGGGACAGGACTGGGCATGAGCGTGGCCCATGGCATTATTTCAAGGCACCAAGGAGACATAATAATCGAGAGTGAACTTGGGAAGGGGACGATTTGTCTTGTT
>QHZP01000516.1:0-2368 GCA_003224715.1 Acidobacteriota bacterium
GGCAATCTCGCTGTCCACAGCCACAAAATCGTAAGAGAATTTGATGCTCTGATGGCTGTTCGGGAACTGTTCCATGTCCTCTTTTGGTTTGCCCGCACCTACGCCCGCGGGGCCAAGCCTGCAGCTGGACTGGCGTTCAATCCTGACCTGCTCCCGAAGGCCACGCCCCTACCTCGACAAACGCTGGAACAACTCCAGCGACTAGAGACTGAACTGGGCGCGCGCGACGAGAAACTGACGAAACTGCTAAACGAAAGGACGGCCCTTGATGAAAAACTCAAACGCCTGCGAGCTGAGGTGGCGGAGGCCAAGAAAGCAAACACAGCACAGCCAGACACGCACAACTACTCCGAGGCCGAAACCCGTGACTATTTCATCGACCTGCTGCTCAAGGAAGCCGGATGGGCATTGGACAAGCCACGGGACCGCGAGTTTGAGGTGAGTGGGATGCCCAATGAACAGAGCAAGGGCTACGTGGATTATGTGCTGTGGGGAGACGACGGCAGGCCATTGGGTCTGGTGGAAGCCAAGCGAACCAAGCGGGATCCCCGAGTGGGCCAGCAGCAGGCCAAGCTCTATGCCGATTGTCTGGAAAAGCAGTTTGGGCAGCGACCCATGATTTTCTACTCCAACGGCTACGATCATTGGGTTTGGGACGATAGCAACTATGCGCCGCGAGCGGTGCAGGGTTTCTACAAGAAGACAGAGCTGGAGCTGCTGATCCAGCGGCGATCCAGCCGAAAAGAATTGGCCAGAGAAGCCATCAACGACGCCATCGTGGAACGGTACTACCAGACGCGGGCTATCCGGCGCATCGGGGAAGCCTTCGAGCGTGACCGTGACCGCAAGGCCCTCGTCGTCATGGCCACCGGTGCCGGCAAGACGCGCACCGTGATTGCCCTGTGCGACCTCCTGATGCGCTGCAACTGGACAAAACGCATCCTGTTCCTGGCTGATCGGGTGGCACTGGTAAACCAGGCGGTGAATGCCTTCAAAAGGCACCTTCCGGACGCCTCACCAGTAAATCTGGTCACCGAAAAGGATACGGAGGGCCGAGTATTCGTCTCGACCTACCCCACTATGATGCGGCTGATTGACGAGAGCCGCGACGGCCAGCGGCGCTTCGGTGTGGGACATTTCGATCTCGTGATCATCGATGAAGCCCATCGATCGGTCTACCAGAAGTACCGCGCTATCTTTGAGTATTTCGACTCTTTGTTGGTGGGATTGACCGCCACGCCAAAGGATGAGGTTGATCGGAACACTTATTCGCTCTTTGATCTCGAACGTGGAGTTCCAACCGATGCGTATGGTCTGGAAGAAGCGGTGAAGGATGGCTTCCTGGTACCTCCAAAGGCGGTCTCGGTCCCCTTGCGCTTCCAACGCGAGGGCATCAAGTACGACGACCTTTCCGAAGACGAGAGAGAGCAGTGGGACGCTCTTGAATGGAGCGAAGACGGCACTGCACCGGATCGGGTAGAAGCGGAAGCGGTCAACAAATGGCTTTTCAACAAGGATACCGTGGACAAGGTGCTGGAGCACCTGATGACCCGTGGGCAAACCGTAACCGGCGGTCTTCGCCAAGAACCACGCCCATGCGGAGTTCATCGCCGATCGCTTCAATGTCAACTATCCGCACTATAAGGGAGAGTTTGCCCGGGTGATCGATTTCCAGGTGGAATACGCTCAGAGTCTGATCGACAACTTTTCCAACTCCGCCAAGGCGCCGCATATCGCGATTTCAGTGGATATGCTCGACACGGGCATTGACATTCCCGAGGTCCTGAATCTTGTGTTCTTCAAGCTCGTGCGCTCGAAGACGAAGTTCTGGCAGATGGTGGGACGTGGGACCCGGTTGTGCTTGGATGTGTTCGGTCCCGGAAAGCATAAGGAGTTTTTCTACCTCTTCGACTACTGCCAAAACCTCGAGTTCTTTAGCCAGAACCCGGAAAGCACAGACGGCGCACTCGGGGAGTCACTCGGCAAACGGCTGTTTACGGCCCGGCTTGAGCTGATTGGCGAGCTTGACCATTTGACCACTGCATCAACGAGCGGCGGCAAGGTGGGTGAGACCAGCCTCGAAGAAGGACTGCGTACAGCAGTGGCGGCCCACTTGTGTGCTGAGGTCGCCACAATGAATGTTAACAACTTCATTGTCCGCCCGCGCCGCCGGTTGGTGGAGAAATATTCGCAGCCCGAGGCGTGGTGGAAGCTGACCGCTCAATCCTTTGAGGAGTTGGCACACCAGGTCGCGGGTTTGCCATCTGAACAGGAACCAGAAGATGAGGAGGCCAAGCGGTTTGATCTGCTCATGTTGAACCTCCAACTCGCTGTTCTTCGCTCTGACCACGGCTTTGAGCGTTTGCGT
>QHZP01000516.1:2388-5742 GCA_003224715.1 Acidobacteriota bacterium
TGGAGGAGAAAGCAAGTATTCCGATGGTGCAGCAGCAACTCCACCTGATTCATGAGATCGGACGAGTGGTGGCAGGATGTGACCACGCCAATGCTCGAGACTGTGCGCAAGCGACTACGCGCCCTTGTCAAACTTATCGACAACGAGGCGCGCAAACCGATTTACACGGACTTCGAGGACGTAATGGGAGACGAGACCTCGGTGGAGTTGCCGGGCTTCACCAAGCCTGACAGTTTCGAGCGATTCCGGGCAAAGGCGCGGGCATTCCTCAAGGACCATGAAGATCACCTTACTATCCACAAACTGCGGATGAACCGACCGCTGACGGCGACCGATCTTGATGAATTGGAAAAAATGCTTACTGCCAGTGGGATCTGTGTCTCCGAGGACCTTCAGCGAGCAAAGAAGCAAAGCCAAGGCCTCGGGCTATTCGTGCGTTCTCTGGTCGGTTTGCACCGCGAGGCAGCCAAGCAGGCTTTTGCCGGATTCCTCACCGGCAAGACGCTCAGCGCGAATCAAATCGAGTTCGTGAACCTAATCATCGATCACCTAACAGAACAGGGCGTGATGGAGCCGGCGTTACTCTATGAGTCGCCATTTACTGACTTGAGCCCGCACGGCCCAGACGGGGTTTTCAGTTCCATGCAAGTCGATCAACTGGTCTCACTGTTGGGCGAGATTCGACAACGGGCAGTGGCATGAAACCCATACCTAGATATGTATAAGCTCTTCACGAAGTGCTCCAGACGCTCACTCTGCCCCTGTGCTTCGCCAAAACTACATCGGGTCGTCGAGAATGCCCTGGCTGGGTCACTGCTGTTCCATTTTGTCCTACGAAGGGACTAGAGTTACTTGCTGGCGACACAGTTCACAGTTCGGTCAAATTTGTGTCAAGGGCCAGCCTGCCCCTCACCCCCAGCCCCTCTCCCGTGGGGAGAGGGTGGCCGAAGGACGGGTGAGGGGTCAGTTGCCAACAGAACCGCACTTCTTGGCGGTCTGAGGTTGCTCGCTACTACTAGCTATTGAAACCCTTCACTTTAAGGACGGATTGGATCGGCTGGCTTCGCGTGTCTGCGCGACAGTGGATGTTGGTTGGAGAAAGCTAGCTGGGCAGGATGAAATGCCTAAGCCGCTCGCCGTTCGTAGCGATCTTGCTCTCGCTGATGGCCAGCACAGAGGACCAACTGGGAAGAGACGAGAAGAGTCAACGTCGGAGTTCTGCAATCCATGGAACTCCCTCACTCTGCGTGGCAGTCTTACGCCAGCACTTCCGAGATCACGCGGCCGCCGATGTCGGTCAGTCGCTTGAACCGGCCAGCGTGGAGAAAACTCAGCCGGTCTTGATCGAGACCCATCAAGCGCAGCACGGTGGCGTGGATGTCGCGTATCGGGATGGGAGCGCTGGCATTGCGAAGACCGAAATCATCGGTCTCACCAAAGGTGGCGCCCGAACGGACACCGCCGCCGGCCATCCAGACGACCAACCCGTACTGGTTGTGGTCACGGCCGGGTTTGTCGGTCACCAGGTTGTTGTCAAAAGGCGTGCGGCCCATCTCGGATGCCCACACTACCAGGGTTTCCTCGATCAGTCCGCGCGACTTCAGGTCTTTGAGCAGACCGGCAATGGGGCGGTCGACCTCTCGACAATGGGTCGGGATGCGGCCCTTGATGTCGCCATGATCGTCCCAGCGGTCGCCACCGGCGCCATGCAAAACCAAAGCGATGCGCACGCCACGCTCGACCATCCGCCGGGCCAGCAAGCACTGGCGGCCGAACGGCTCGGAAATGGGATCGTCCAGGCCGTAGAGCTTTCGCGTGACCTCAGACTCACGGCTCAGGTCCACCAGCTCGGGCGCTTTTGTTTGCATACGGAAGGCCAGCTCGTAGGCAGCGATCCGCGCCTCCAGCTCGCTGGTGTGGCTGCGGTCGGCCAAGTGCTTCTGGTTCAGCCAGTTCAGCAGGTCCAGTTCCTCGCGCTGCCTTTGCTCCGTGACGCTGGGTCTCGGGCGCAGATCGACGATGGGCGCCGAACCGTTGCGGAACAACGTCCCCTGGTAAGCTGCCGGCAGGAAGCCATTACCCCAGACGGAAGCTCCACCAATGGGCGCGCCGCGCCGGTCGCCCAGCACGATGAAGCCCGGCAAGTCCTGGTTCTCAGTGCCCAGGCCATACGTCATCCAGGCGCCCACCGAGGCGCTGCCGGGAAACTGGCTTCCGGTCAAGACGTGGTAAACTGCCGGGCCGTGGTTGTTATTGTCCACTTGGATTCCATGAACAAAAGCCATCTCGTCCACGCAAGCCGACATCGCCGGCAGGTACTCGCACATCCAGCGTCCCGAATGACCATGCCGCGCAAACCGGAACGGCGACGGGATAACCCGGTTCGGCGCCGCGGAAAATGTGGCAATCTCGCCGTGGACCCCTTCGGGCCTGGGCGACTGCTGGCCGGCATACTTTTCCAAGGCAGGCTTGTAATCGAACAGATCCATCTGGCTCACGCCGCCTTCCATAAAAAGGAAAATGCAGCGTTTGGCCTTGGCGGGAAGATGCGGCGGTTTCATGGCCAGGGGAGCGGTGCTGGCAGCGGCCGCTGAGGCTGAATCGACCTGCAGCGCGTCTAGTAGCGCCAGCCCGCCCAGGCCCAGGTAGGAACCAAGCAGAAAGCCTCTCCGGGAAACTACCCGGCGGCTGCCGTGATCATTTGGGTTCATGCTGCACCTCCTTAAAGAAAGCCAAAATCGTTCGCACCTTGCTTCATTGCAAGGATGGCAGGGACTAGCCAATCTTTTTTGCTTTTCACTCCACATACAGAAACTCATTCGAATTCAACAGCACACGGCAGAGGCTGTCCAGGGAACCGCCGAACTGCGAGAACTTATCGATCTCTTCTGTCCGCGGTCTGCGGTTCAATACAATCTCGAAGGCGCGGCGGATCTGGGCTGAACGGTCCGCCCCGGCCTCACGGACAATCCGTTCAGCGAGATGAACCGACTCTTCGTTGACCAGATCGCCGTTGAGCATCGACAGAGCTTGCAGCGGCGTAGTGGTTGTACTGCGCCGCTCGCACGGCTCGTTGAACACCGGCGCGTCGAAAGCAGCCATCATGGGAAGCGGCATCGAGCGACGCTGAAAGGTGTAGATGGAACGCCGCCGGTTATCACTTTCGTCTTCGTTCGGCTCCCACATCACGCCGCCTTCGCGGCCGTAGCGGGCGAAATCAGCCAGGTCATCCGGCAACGGTGGGAAGACGCTGGGGCCACCGCGTGCCGAGTTTAGCCGGCCGCTGACAAAGAGGATGCTGTCGCGGATGGCTTCAGCCTCCAAACGCCGCCGACTAAACCGCCACAGAAGAGA
>QHZP01000066.1 GCA_003224715.1 Acidobacteriota bacterium
AAAGGCTGCTACCTCCAAAATCCTTCCTGACGTTCCATCCATACTGTTTGTACCAGGGACCAATACCGTGGTAATAATCGACTTCACCAAAGTGAAGATCTCCCAAGAGCCCTTGATCAATACAAGAGCGGATCATAGTAAAGTGCTGGCTATAACGAGCCTCGAAACACACGCAGGTTTTGACACCCGCCTTGCGAATCGCCTCTCTCATCGCCTTAGCATCGTTGTAGGTCAGAGAAAGGGGCTTCTCGATAATCAAATGTTTCCTGGCTTTCGCCGCGGCAATGGCTTGTTTTGGATGCAATGGATGAGGCGTACAAAGATCCACAATATGCACCTCCGCGTCCGTCAACATGGCTTCATAACTCGTATAGGCTTTGAGCGGCAGCCCGTATTGTTTTTCCAATTCGGACTGGCTAAGTTCCCGGCGAGAGCAAACTGCAGTCACTTTTGCCCCCGGCACGGATTTGAAGGCTTCGATGTGAGCTCCGGCAACCCAACCCAGTCCAACGATCCCGACGTTTAGATCGCTCATTTGCAACTTCTCCTTTCAGTCTGCGGATGTGGTCTTCAATTTTCACCTAAAGGCCTTCCACAAGTCCATCTTTATGAGAAAAGATTCCAACCTTAGTACGGTGCTTCCACCTACGCCGACCTATTTTCTTGAGTTCCACTTCGCCGGACGCAATTGACGGATCGTTTTCCTTAGCCCCATGATTCAGCGCGGGGCCAAGGAAAACAGCTCTTTAAGGCCTTCTGACGCACACTGACATGGCGTATCCGAGTGCTCGATTCAGGTCTGTGTTACCATTGAGTCGCGTTTTGAACTGTGCTCATCAGTCTAGAGGTAAACTCATGCTCAAACTCGTGAAAAAAGAATCGAAGAAGGTCGGCCTTCCCCCAGGAACCTTGCTCTATGTGGGAGAGAAACGGACTGAGAAGGTAACAATCAAAATCATTGATTATGATGAAACCAGCCTTCAGGAAAAAGAAGCAAGAACGGTTGAGGACTGTTTTCCCTATAAGAATAAGCCAACAGTCACATGGATAAATGTGGATGGCATTCACCGAGTGGATATCATAGAAACCATTGGTAAACATTTTGGCGTGCATTCCCTTGTCTTGGAAGATATCTTGAACACAGGTCAGCGACCCAAGATGGACAATTATGGGGACTACCTTTTTATCGTTCTGAAGATGATCTATTGCAACGGCAAAGGGAGCGAAATAATAGCTGAGCAAATTAGCTTAATCCTTGGCTCCAATTTCGTCATTTCTTTTCAGGAGGAGGCAGAAAGAGATGTCTTCAATCCGGTCAGGGAGCGAATTCGGAATGGCACCGGCCGCATCAGAAAGATGGGCGCCGATTATCTTGCTTATGCGTTGATGGACGCGATCGTCGATAATTATTTCGCAGTTTTGGAGAAGCTAGGGGAGCAAATAGAGCTGCTACAGGAGGAGTTGATCTCAGATCCCACACCAGAAACCTTGCACGCAATAAATCATCTAAAAAGGCAGATGATATTTTTGCGAAAGTCGGTTTGGCCTTTAAGAGAGGTGGTCAGTGGATTGGAAAGAGGGGAATCGCCGCTAATCAAGGCGGAAACTAATATATTTTTGAGAGATCTCTACGATCACACGATTCAGATTATGGACGCCTTAGAAACCTGTCGGGACATGCTCTCAGGTATGCTGGATATTTATCTCTCCAGCATCAGCAATAAGATGAACGGGGTGATGAAAGTGTTGACGATCATCGCTACCATATTTATCCCGCTCACCTTCATTGCTGGAGTTTATGGAATGAACTTTAAGTATATGCCGGAGCTTGAGTGGCGTTGGAGTTACCCGGTCCTTTTATTGGCCATGGCAGTAATTGTAGTTTCAATGCTCATGTATTTCAGGAGGAAGAAATGGCTATAAAAGGGGGGAGAATGTGGCCTAGTACACCGACTCAAAAGTACAGTGAGGGCTTCAGTTCGGAGTCAGGTGGCCTTCGAAAGTCTCCTAGGTTTCCTTAGCCCCCGAGCCCTGCCTTTCAGTGCGGGGTGGACGGGCCGGGAGAAATTTTGCTCGTCGCTGAAGCGCGGGGCTACTAACGAGAATAAGCATGCCGTCACAAACATCCGGCGGCGGTCGCTCACTTTTTTCACAGCACTCTTGCCAAGAGGGAACTACCGGTTTTGATCCGAAACCTCACCGTTAGTGAACTTCTTGGCTGCCAAGAACCCTGGTACATTAAGCTGCCCGAAAAAACTCTTGAGAAGGATATCTATGATTAAAAATTTTCGCCCTTTAAGTTCCCAAAGCACTCCACGCCGTCATTTCCTCAAGACTTCGACAATCGCTGCCGGCGGATTTTGCCTTAGTCCCGCTGTTCTCTGCAGCGCGCCGGAAAAACCGAACGCTAGAAGGGAGTCGGCGAGCAGTCCCAGAGACGAAGTCATTAAGCTTTTTAATGGAAAGGATCTGACTGGTCTTTACACCTGGCTCAAGGGCACCCAATATAAGGATCCGCGCCAAGTGTTTACAGTTAAGGATGGCATTTTGCAAATCTCGGGAGAAGTTGACGGTTACATCGCTACTGAGAAGGCTTACAGAGATTATCACTTGGTCGTCGAATACCAATGGGGACCCAGAACCTATGGGAGTAAGACGGTCAGGAATTCCGGCGTCCTGCTGCACGCCGTCGGTGCTGACGGCAACCGTAGCCCCTGGATGTCGTCCATCGAGTGCCAACTTGCCCAGGGGTGCGTCGGTGACTTCATTCTCATTCGCGGAAAGGATAAAGACGGCTCGACCATCCCGGTTACCATTACCAGCGAGACCATTCTCGGTCCGGATGGCAGAACGCGCTGGAAGAAGGGTGGCAAACCAACGGTGTATTCAGGAAAACAGTTCTGGTGGTCAAACCACGACCCTGACTTTCAGGAGCTCATTGATACCCGCGGCAGGCATGATGTAGAAAGCCCTTTGAGCGAGTGGACCCAGGTTGAGTGCGTTTGCGACAGTAATCGAATTACGATTATTGTCAACGGCACAACCGTCAACGAATGTTTCGACGTCTTCCCCTCGGCCGGTAAAATCCTTCTGGAGTCAGAAGGATTCGAGATCTTCTTTCTCAAATTTGAACTGCGCCCAATCGAGAACAGAAAAAGAACGGCTTCCTTTACAAGAGACCCCCGAGGCTAAACCGGGGAGGAGTCTGGAGGCTGTCAACAAGAATTTTTCGGGAACGAATATTTCTATATGAATATTTCTATATATGGATGCTTTGAGGCAAGGTAGGTTGGCTAAGTCAGGAAGGAAAAGACTGCAACAGCGGAGGTGGGATCAGCTCGGAGAAACCATTGGCGCGAATTAGTTCCACGGCCTTAGCTTCAGGTACCGGCTTGGAGAAGTAGTATCCTTGTCCGTGTTGACACCCTTCTTCCAAAAGGAATTGAAGCTGTTTTTCTGTCTCGATTCCCTCGGCAATGACATTGAGCCCGAGCTGATGGCCCAGCGCAATGATGGTTCGGACAATCGTCGAGTTTCTCTCATCATTGCCAAGATTTGAGACGAAGGAGCGATCGACTTTGATTGCGTGGACTCGAAACTTGGATAAGTAACTCAGTGAAGAGTAACCTGTTCCAAAATCGTCGACATAGACCTTGATCCCAAAATTATCCAGCTCCACCAGAATCTTGGACATCGATTCAGCGCGTTCCATAATCTGGCTTTCAGTGATTTCCAGTTTCAAACTGCATGGATCAAAGCCATTTCGAGCAATCAGAGCAACGATCTCGGAAAGAAAGTTTCGTTTGGTAAAATATTTGGTGTTTAGGTTAACGCTAACGCTTATAGGACAATGCTGGAACTGCTCTTTCCACTTTCGAAGTTGAACGGACGCCTCGTTGAGCGCCCACTGGGTGATTGGCAAGATCAGTTCCGATTCTTCTGCCACGGGGATGAAGTCTCCAGGCGGAACAAGACCACGATTCGGGTGCTGCCAGCGGATCAGGCCCTCAAAACCGGCAATCCCACCGGTAGTCAGCGAGACAATGGGCTGGTAATGTAAACAGAACTCCTGGCGATCCAGCGCCCGCTTCAAGTCGCTTTCCAGATACAGGAGTTTCACTGCCTGTTCATGCATGTTGGCATTGAAGACGACACTTAGCCCCCTGCCTTGCGACTTTGCTCGATACATGGCTATATCTGCATCTCGCAGGATCTCTTCGGGACGCTCATAACCTGTCGAGCTCAAGGCAATTCCGATACTGGCACTGACAAATATCCGGTCAAAAGTCAGTGTGCTTTCTAAATTCCTTCGGATTCGTTCTACGGCTCGGCTCGTGTGACTGGCTTGCCCGATATCGTCCAACAAGATCGCGTACTCATCTCCACCCAGGCGCGCGACTGTATCTCCGGCGCGCAGACCTTGCTGAAGGATCTCTCCAATCTCCCTGATAAGCCCATCGCCGACTGAATGGCCCATGCTGTCGTTGACCAGCTTGAAGCGGTCAAGGTCAAGAAATAGGACCGCGAACAGATAATTCTTACGCCTTTTTGCTCGTGCCAAAGCTTGAGCCAACCGCTCCAGAAACAGGGCGCGGTTCGGCAACTGCGTCAGTGAATCGTGAAAAGCGTTATGAATTAATTTTTCCTCGTATCGCTTGCGCTCGATCACTCGTCCGAGCTGGGTTCCGATATGGGCCATGGCTTCCAGCAATGGCTCATCCGGTTCACGTGGTGTATCTGAAAAGAACTCCAAGACGGCAACAACTTCTTTGCCTATAAGGACGGGGAACCCAAAGGCGGCTCTGACTCCAATATCTTGGGCCAGTTTGGCTCTAGGGAAGTTATTGTCTTTGGTGACATCTACAATCCAGGCAGGGCTACCACTGGCCAACACCCTTCCGGGCAGTCCGACTCCGGTCGTAAAGATCGTATTATTGCTGATCTTCCGGAGTGTCGCGAATCTCTCTGGGCTTTTAAGATGCCAGACCGAGGAAACCAGTTGTCGCGAAGAGTCTTGGGCGAGTATATAGGCGTGGCCCACGGGCCATCCGGTGTAACTGCAGACCCGGTCAACCGCGACCTGCATGGCGTCCTCGATGGTCTGGGCTTCATTGGCAGCGGCTGCTACCTGTCGGAGCAACTCTACTTCTTGCTGCTTTTGATACAACTGCCTCATGCCTCTTTCGGCAATTGCCTCTGCGCTCAGTCTGGCTTTTCGCTCTCGCTCGATCCGCCTCT
This sequence comes from Acidobacteriota bacterium, assembly GCA_003224715.1. Taxonomy (GTDB): domain Bacteria; phylum Acidobacteriota; class Terriglobia; order Versatilivoradales; family Versatilivoraceae; genus QHZQ01. The sequence goes on from QHZP01000066.1 coordinate 5,239, forward strand.
TCAAAACCTCGGAGTCAGTTCGAGGCATTTCTTGAGTAGCCATTGATTTAACTAAGCCTTTGAAGTGAGATCCTCAGTTCGCAGTGAGGGTCTCCACGATGCATACACTTGGAATGCTCGATCGTCAGTTGCTCACGATAATAGGTGGCTGTACCTTGAATCAGCCCTTCGGCAAAGGCGCAGAGTTTCCGCTTCGAGTAGTACTGCATTATTAGTATCTCCTCTGAAGAAGTGTCAAACTGAAAATCCGGCACGTCCGCCCCAGGGTAGAACTTTCTGACTTCCGGGTGAATGATGCTGTTTAACGCAAGCAAGAACGGTCGTGTAGATTGGTGATCGTTGAAAAAATGGGGATATCTTTCAGCAAAAAGGGAAAGGGATTTGCATCCAAACCAACGAATAATCTCGCCGGCCGGTTTTCTTAACATGTCAGAAGCTGCGCCTACCAGCTTCATCAAATGTTCATCTGGGTAATTTCCAAGCGATGTATAGGCCCCCTCGAGCTCTGTGTGATCGAGCAGCGCATCCCAGACATCCTCGCCATGCTCCTGCCTTATAGCCTCTTCTAGTAGATTAAAGACGATTCCTTTCACGAATTCCTCTTTCTTGGATTTGGAGGGGGAATAAATTCCCCCTTTTTTCTTTATATTTCGACAGATAGATCATCAGGCATCACATCGAAAATCCAAATGTTCTCCCCAAATCAACCGGCTCAACCAAGCTGATGAGAACTTGACGACGCCTTGTCATTCTGGCGAGGGGCCGGCGAGTCATCGAGACTCCTACCAAAAGAAGAGATTGGCATCGCTTCCAATCGATCCAGTCCCGACAGGGTGTGCGACAAATTTGTGGGTAAAGACGGAAGCAATGAGCCTCGTAGAGGCGAAGTATTTATGGTTCACAGGCCTCAAAAAATTGACAGAGCTCCGTAGGAGCGTCATGACGCCCCGCGAGGGCTTGGAGCGCCCGCAGGGTAGGTCTTTGCGCTCCTCGACGACGCTCCATTCCCTTCAAGCGGCACAGGCCTGCATTTCAGGAAATAGCCCACAAATTTGTCGCGCCCCTGCCCTAACACTGCCCTAACCTCTATCCTTGATCCTGTAGACGTTTTTAAGATATGTTAGCGCGAAGTGCATGAATCTTTTTTGAAGTCACAGGAGAAAAAGCAGCTATGAACAAAAGTCCCAATTCCCTCGGCTCCAAATTGTCATCCCGCCGCCAATTCTTAGAAACATCCGTAGCTGCGGCTACCGCTGGAGCGCTTGCCGTCAAACAGGGCTTAGGCCGCAGTGTCCATGTTGCCGGAAGTGATTTGCTCCATGTCGGTTTGATCGGCTGCGGAGGACGGGGAACAGGCGCAGCCGCCGAAGCGCTGGCCGCCGACAAGAATGTCAAACTCGTAGCTATGGGCGATGCGTTCAAGGACCGGCTGGAGAGCAGCCTGGCCGAGCTCAAGCGGAATAAGGAAATTGCGCATAAGATTGAGGTTCGAGAAGACCGCTGTTTTGTCGGCTTTGACGCATACAAGGAAGTGGTTGCCAGCGGAGTCGACGTCGTCTTGTTAGCTGCACCACCTCATTTTCGCCCTCAGCACCTTAAAGCCGCTGTGGAAGCGGGCAAACATATCTTTGCAGAAAAGCCGGTGGCGGTTGATACTCCGGGCGTTCATTCTGTTCTGGCGAGTTGTGCAGAGGCCCGCAAGAAAAACCTTTCGATAGTTTCCGGCTTGTGTCTGCGCTACTCCCAGGGATTCCAGGAAACCATTCAACGTATTCACGACGGCGCCGTCGGCGAGATCCGCGCTGTGCAGGCCAATGATTATCGCGGCCCGATCTGGATAAAATCCCGCCAGCCAGAATGGAGCGACATGGAATGGCAAATGCGGAATTGGTATTATTTCACCTGGCTTTCCGGCGATTTTAATGTTGAGCAGCACGTTCATTACCTGGATGTGTGTTCCTGGATCATGAAAGGCGAGTATCCCGTGAGAGCCATTGGCACCGGCGGCCGCCAGGTCCGGACCGGCCCGGAATATGGAAACATTTATGATCACCATTCCGTGGTCTATGAATACGCGAACGGCGCCAAACTTTTCAGCAACTGCCGGCAGCAGGCAGGCTGCCACAACGATATGAGTTGTCAGGTCATGGGCACTCAGGGAACCGCCCAGATCTCGGAACGCGGCCTGAGCATCTCGACAGGCAGCACGTGGAGATACCGCGGCCCGAAGAACAATATCTACCAAACTGAGCACGACCAGTTGTTCGCCAGCATTCGCAACAGCAAGCCAATTAACAACGGAGAGTACATGGCCAAAAGCACACTGTTGGCCATCATGGGCCGAATGGCCACTTACACTGGTCAATTGATTAGCTGGGAGCAAGCGACAAATTCCAAGGAAGATCTGACTCCCCCCAAGTATGAATGGGGCTCTCTTGCCACCCCAGCCATCGCAATGCCGGGCGTGACTCAATTTGCCTGAGTGACTGTTTTGACAAATGATCTCACTGATTAGTCGGCAGAAGGGCGAGCAAGAGCCGGAACAGGAGTTATGAGCGCGGATGGAAATGAAATACGTTATTTCCGAAATGGCTGCTGAGTTGTCCTCACAATACGCTTATACTTTTAACATCGAAACCCAGTTTTAGAGGGAACGATATGTTGACCGGGCTAAGCATCAGATCCTCCGTCTCCCTCGATCGCCGCCATTTTCTTAAGCTCGGGGTTGCCAGTTCGGCATTGTTGAGCCGGCCTGGCTTGGCTCTTACGGAAGCTGATGCCAGGAAACCAACCCATTTTCAAATTGCTTGCATGACGCTTCCCTACTCCGAGTTTCCGCTGCACCGGGCGCTTACAGGTATCCAGGCTGCTGGCTTCAAATACATTGCCTGGGGCACGACCCACAAGGAGTCGGGTGGTGGAAAGCCAGTACCCGTGATGGCTCCTGACGGGTCTCCTGAAAGAGCCAAAGAGTTGGCTAGTCGTTGTCGCGACTTGGGCCTGGAACCCTTGATGATGTTCTCCGGTGTCTATCCCGAGGCCAAGGACGCTTTGGAGGTCCTGCACAACCGGATCCGTCAAGCCGCCGCGGCGGGCATCCCTCAAGTGTTGACCTTTGGTCACACGGAAGGAAGCGACCGCCGACTTTGGGTGGAGCGCTTTAAGCAGCTGGGGCCCACGGCTCGTGCCCACGGAGTGATGATCGTTGTCAAGCAGCACGGGGGCAACACTGGAACTGGAGCGGCTTGCGCCGAGATCATCCGGGAAGTGGCTGACGAAGGAGTCAAGGTAAACTACGACGCCGGCAATGTCATGGACTATCTGGACGTCGATCCTATCCCTGACATCTTGAAATGCGTGACCGAGGTCCGTAGCTTCTGCATCAAAGACCACCGTAACTTCCCTGCCGATCAGGATTGCGGCCCTGGCTTCGGGGAAATCGACCACTACAAGCTACTCCATCCGGTCGCGTTCACCGGTTTGAAAATCCCGTTGTGCTGTGAGAATATCTTCGCGCCGGTCGTCCCGCGCCCCACCGACCCTGCCGGCGTAGACGTGCTGGCCCGCCGAGCCCGCGAATTTCTGGAAGTCGTCATTGAGGGGCTTCAGACTTGATAGCGTCTCACCGAGCATCTTAACTTGGAAGAAGGCTGCATGGTCAACCTTCAATCGGAAATTTTCGATTCCTCCCAAAAATTTTGGAGAAAGTCTCCCATGAAAATCCCCCCTATCAAGGGGGGCGTAGGGGGGTGTCCTTCGGGTTTCCAGTGTCGTGTGCGCCACAAGACATCCCCCTGCACCCCCTTCGAAGGGGGAATAATTTTCATTTATTGGTGGTGCCGCCTAGCGGCATGGATGGCTCCTCTGAAAATCCTCCCTGCCAAGGGGAGGTGTGGAAAAATCAGCTATCGAGTGGATTGCACTCGCCCCGTCGCCCCTGGCCCTTCTCCCCGTTGGGGCGAGGGGAAAGTAAACATTAGATTTAACTCCCTCGCCCCCGCTGGGGGAGAGGGTGCCCAAAGGGTGGGTGAGGGGGTCGTTGGAATCTTTTCACACCTTCCCTTCCAAAGGGGAATAATTTTCCTCTTTGGGCGGTACCGGCCCGCGGTATGGACGGCCCTCCTGAACAAATGCATCTTGACCCTGCCTGTGGCTATTCTGTCGATGAGCCTGTCCGTTCGTTTGTCTACGCTCGCCCAAGAGGCTGACCTGATCTTGCACCACGGCAAGATTGTCACCGTCGATAAGCAGTTCACCGTTCAAGAAGCTATAGCCATCAAAGGAAATCGTATCCTTCGGGTGGGTCGGAACCAGGACCTTTCAAAACTTCAGGGAAAGCGCACAAAAATGGTTGATCTGGGCGGGAAGACCGTGCTGCCAGGACTCATCGATTCTCACGTCCATCCGTCAGCAGCCTGCATGACCGAGTTTGATCATCCTATCCCGGAAATGGAAACGATCGCGGACGTGTTGAACTACGTCAAGTCGCGCGCCAGTGCGCTGAAGCCTGGTGAATGGGTCCAGGTGCAACAGGTCTTTATTACACGCCTGCGCGAACAGCGCTACCCAACTAAAGAGGAACTGGATGGCGTTGCGCCCAATAATCCCGTGATTTTTTCTACTGGACCCGACGCTTCCGTGAATTCGCTGGCATTAAAACTCAGTGGCATAGAGAAGAATTTCCGTGTCTCTGACGGGGGGCCTGGCTTCGTCGAAACAGACCCTCAAACTGGAGAACCGACCGGAATTCTACGAAGCTGCACTCGTTATGTAAAAAGCCATTCCTCGGGCAAACAGCCCACTGAAAGAGATCACGCCCAAAGAATTCTACAGCTCTTTAACGATTACCACTCCGTGGGGATTACTTGCATTGGAGACAGAGATGCCAGCCCAACGGAAATCCAGAGATACCAACAACTGCTTTCCAACGGCGAGTTAAAGCTTCGCCTGTCGATCTCACACCACATCGAGACCATCGGCCCTCTTGAGGAAGTAAAAGCAAATATCCGCAAAGTCGCTGAGAACCCTCTCAGCAAAGGCGATTCCATGATACGGATCGTGGGGATCAAGACCTACCTCGATGGGGGCATGCTCACGGGCAGCGCTTACATGCGCGAACCGTGGGGCGTGAGCCAGATTTATTCAATCAAGGATCCCGACTATCGGGGCGTGCTGTTTATCCCCAGGGAACGGCTCCTGCCTATCGTTCAGGCCACCATTGAGTCCGGGCTGCAGTTCACAGCCCATTCGGTGGGCGACGGGGCCGTTCATACCCTATTGGATGTTTACGAAGAAATCAACAAAACGAGACCCATCAAGCAGACCCGTCCTTGCATTACCCATTCCAATTTCATGAGCCGGGAAGCCGTGAAAAAACTCGCCAGACTCGGAGTGGTAGTGGACATTCAACCTGCCTGGCTATATCTGGACACCAGAACGCTCGTAGCCCAGTTCGGCTATGACCGGCTCCGCTACTTTCAACCTTTGCGTAGTATCTTCGAGTCCCATGGCATTGCTGGGGGTGGGTCAGATCACATGCAGAAGATCGGCTCGTTGCGCTCGATCAATCCATATAATCCGTTTTTGGGGATGTGGGTTACTTTGACCCGAAAAGCCAGATGGTATGCAGGCACTCTCCATCCCGAGGAAGCCTTGAGGCGCCAGCAAGCCATCCGTTTTTATACCATCAATAATGCCTACATCCTTTTTCGGGACGATCAGGTGGGTTCGCTCGAGGCGGGCAAGCGAGCGGACCTGGCAGTCCTGGATACCGATATTCTCTCCTGTCCCTTGGACGCCATAAAAGACATCCAGGTCCTCAAGACCTATTTTGATGGAAAGCTTGTCTTCGAGCGAAAGTAGAGCCCTGGCGAGAAAGCACAGATTGAACTGAGGAGTGGACAGCTCTATTGGGAAAAATGGTTCAAATTACCTAAGCGTTACTTGTAAGCTAGGCGGGGACGGCGGAGCAGCCTTTTGGGGACGATGCAGATTTTGAGGATGACTGATGAAGGAGGGGCCGTTGTGCTCATGCCCCCTTCTTTTGAGTCCTATGCCGCGCCGACGTTTCTTCTGAGACAACCAATTTATCACGGACGGGCTCTTGTACCTCGGTGAAGGGACCTGAAGCGCGAGTCAAAGATTCTGGAATTCTGAAGACCCGCCCGCAGCGCAAACATTCCCACACTTTGACCTTGCCAAGAAAATGCATCATATATCGATGCTTTCCCCGACACACTATTAGCGACAAAATCCATTTTCCCATTGATTGCCCCTAAGGTTTTGGTCCAGCGATGTTGTTCTCTATGAGGCGGGTTGCGACGCCTAAATTGTCTGGAGTTCCGCCAAAGCAGGTTCTTTCGAATCTATTTTTGAAGGTTCTGGTATGGGTGAACGGAATCTCTCTTTAGTGTCCGCGCCTTTCCGCAGATCGACACTTCCTTTAAAATAAGCGCCCTCTTCAATCGATATTCGCGAAGATTTAATATCACCCACGATCGATCCTGACGCTTGGATCTCCACTAATTCTGCCGCCGAAACGTTGCCAACTACTCTCCCGCTGACGGTCAGGTTCCTTGCATTAAGCTGACCTTTGACCGCGCCGTGGGGACCAATCACAAGATTGTGATCCCTCAGTTCGATCTTGCCTTCGACTCGTCCCTCGATGGTAAGGTTCTCGTCTCCAGTGAGCTCTCCTTTGATAAAAATTGATTTGCCGATGTTAATGATTTCCTCCTTGGCTGGGATAACTTTGGGATCACATCGTGGTTCCATGGGTTTCCTCTCCTCAAATAGACTTACAGGCTGCTCCGCCTTTTGAGTCATATAATTTTCTATACCCTCCTCAGATTTTTTGCTTTTCCACATAAGGGCCTCCTAGATGCCGTAATCTATCGGAACTGTAATTGTCGAGTTCAACTTTTCTATCGGAGGGCCATGAGTTATTGATTACCTATTTTCACGGGCCAGGCTCTCCTGAAAATCCCCCCTATCAAGGGGGCGTAGGGGGGTATTCTTAGGGTTTCCAGCGGCATGTTCACCACAGGACATCCCCTGCACCCCTTCAAAGAGGGAATAATTTTCATTTATTGGTGGTGCCGCCAGCCGGCATGGATGGCTCCTATGAAAATCCCCTCCAGGGAGGGGCAGAAGGCATCAGCCTTCGGGGTGGGTCTTCCGGTTGGGGACAACCCCTCTAGCGGAGGGGAATAATTTTCATGCTCTGTGGTGCCGCCTGGCGGCATGGACAACTCCCGTGAAAATCCTCTTCTCGGGAGGGCAGAAGGCG
>QHZP01000517.1 GCA_003224715.1 Acidobacteriota bacterium
CTTCGCCGTGTCGGTTGCGTGTGTGAGTAGCGTAAAATCCACCCGATTTGGACGCGATATGACAAAGCGTTACAACCTCTTCTTCACTGCATGCGCGCTCCGGTCCATACTCCAACCCCGTGGAGTATCCCCATGCTCCCTCTTCGAGGCTTTGCTCGAGCAGTCTTTGCATCTGTGCCAGCTCGCTCATCGTGGCAGGCCGATCCAGCTCCCTGACAGCCGCCAGACGCAGACAGCCGTTGGGTACAAGCACGATGACGTTGAGAGCGGGTTGTCTAGCCTGCAGTGCGTCGAGATATTGACCGACACTGCGCCACGGTATCTCGCAACCAGGCTCGTATCCATAGATGTTGTGCTGGAACAACTCGGGCCTGGTGATTGGCGCGCAACCATGGCCGCAATTGCCCACCACCTCGAGAGTCACTCCCTGCGAAACAGAACTGACTGCGCGCGGATCGACGAAGAGCGTGAAATCGGAGTGACTGTGGATGTCAATGAACCCCGGGGCCACCACAAGGCCGCTTGCGTCAAGGGTTGGGACACCTTCCCTTTTGGGGAATGTGCCGATTTCGGTGATTCGTCCGTTGCGGATCGTCACATCGCCACGGAACGGCTCGCCACCCGTTCCATCCACGATCGTCCCGCCGATGATGATCAGATCAGTATTCAATGGCGGCTCCTCATCTGCCTGCGTACCGTCTTCGTTGCCGCCTCATCCACCTCAAGCGTCTGCTCGTTCAGGATCACGCCATACTGCTCGTGCGCCGCTTCCAGCGAGACTTTGTCATTCTTGACATCCCACGCGACGGCTGCCGGTACGCGCTCCAACGGATCGCCGTAGCCGCCACCGCCGGGTTGCTTGTGGTAAATCCGTTCGCGCCCCTTCATCCGCGTCGAGATCATCGTCGGCAACACTTCGTCGTGGTCGGCGTGATGCAAAATATTGTTTGACGAGGTGCCGTTGCCGCCGCCTTGCAGACCGTAAGGCGGATGCGTGCGTCGGTCGGACCGGATGGCCAGATGTGTTTCGCTTTGGAGCAAGGTCCATTCGCGTTCCACCGACAACCCGCCCCGGAATTTGCCGGCGCCGCCGCTGTCGCGCACGAGGCCGTAGCGTTCGATGCGGATCGGGTAGTCACACTCGGCCTGCTCGATGGGAATGTTGCTGGCGATGTTGGCAATGTTGCACAACCCATCGTTGCCGTCGCGATCGGGGCGCGCCCCCCACGTGCCAGTCAGTAATTCATAATAGACGTACGATCGGCGGTCGGCGCGCTGGCCGCCGATGATCACCAGCGTGTTGCCGCCTTCGCCCGCGGCAAAGACCCGGTCGGGCAAAAACTGCGCGAGCGCGCCGAAGACCGTGTCCACGAGTCGAAAGCCGGTCACGCCGCGCATCGAAGACGCTGCCGGCATGACCGCGTTGACCGCGGTGCCGGGCGGCGCGATGATCTTCAACGGACGAAAGATGCCAGCGTTGTTCGGGACGCTCTCCTGCAGCACTGAGCGCACGCACACCGCGACAGCGGCAATGACGAACGACAGGGTGCAGTTCATTGCGCCGCGCATCTGCGGGGAGGTGCCGGTAAAGTCCGCCGTCAGCGAGTCACCCCCGACCGTCAGCGTGACATGAAATTTGACGGGCGGCCCGCCACAACCGTCGCTGTCGAGGTAATCCGTGAATGAGTACTGCCCCTTCGGCCAGGTTGCAATCTCAGCGCGGATCAACTGTTCGGTGTAATTCACCAGGTCGGTCGCGCACGAGTGGAAGGTCTCGACGTCGTACCGGCCAATCAATTCATGAATCGCCCGTTCGCCGATGTGACAGGCGGCCAATTGCGCGCGGACATCGCCGACGGTCATGTGCGGCACGCGGATGTTGGCGCGGAACAGCGTGAAGAACGTTTCGTTCGGCTGGCCGGCATCGAAGAGTTTCAGCCACGGAATGCGGAAACCGTCCTGAAAGATCTCGGTGTTCTCGCACGCTGAACTGCCTGGCAACCGTCCGCCGAGGTCGAGATGGTGGGCCGTGCTGACCGCAAACGCCACGCGTTCGCTCTTCCAGAAGATCGGATTGACGACGAAGATGTCCGGGATGTGCATTCCGCCGTCGAACGGATCGTTCATCACGAAGATGTCGCCTTCGTGGATATCGTTGCCGAACTTGTTCAGCAACGCCTCCATAGCAGTCGGTACTGAATCATCTCGCCGCGTCCGTTGCAGAGTGAGGTGGAGTAGTCGAGGCAGTCGCGCACAATCGTTGAGTACGCCGTCCGATAAAGTGCCAGCGACATCTCGTCCGCCGCCGCGGCCAAGGCGCTTTGAATGATTTCGCGGGTGATGGGATCGGTTTTTGTCATCGTAGATTGTTCCGGCAAAGGATATGACAGATTTGCGAAGAAGTCGCGACGCGCTCACGCACCAAGGTGACAAATTGAAATTCGGTCGGCCTCGGCTGCAACTCGAGGTGGCCGCAGTGATCCGGCTCACTCATCTTCGCGCAGCACGCGGTATTCCACACCGGGACGTCGACGATCGCGGGCCACCTGATGATCTCGTGCATCCAGCGCCGTCCCTTGGACAGCCTCTTCTCGATGCGGGCGTGGCCGGTTTGATGAAACTCGAGGTACCGGTCGAACTGCTTCGCCTCGCTGTCGTCGAGCACGCGCACGGGGAAGAAGTCGCCGTTCTCTTCAAACTGCCGTTGCTCATCGGGAAACAGCCCGGTCGAATGTGTGTTAGTGATGGGATACTCCATTGGTGTCAATCACCAGGTTTTCGTGTTGGTCACGCCAAACTTTGACGCCAGGTGCGACGACCGTTGTCGAGTCGTACTCATCAATCAGGAACGGGCCAGCGGCCGGCTGGTCGATTTGTCCGCGAGCGATAACCGGTGTGTCTACCATGCCCCACTTTTCGCCGAAGTAGGCGCGGCGGCTCGATTCGGCTTTTGCATCCCCGCGTTCGGCGGGGCGCAACTGCGACTCGCCGGCGTGCTTGCCGCCACGCCCGATCAAACGCACCGCAACGACTTCGACGGGATTGTCCAGCTCGGAACGATGACCGTAAAGGCGTTCGTGTTCCACCTTGAAGCGTTCCTCCAACGCGCGGAGTATCGCCGTCGTAAACTGAGGTGTCTCGACGGAGAGCCTGATCTCAGACGCTTGGCCGAGGAATCGGATGTCCATGTCGCAAATCAAGCCGACTTGATCAGCCGGAAAGCCCTCGCTCCTGAATTGTGCGAGCATCGTCTGACGCATCTCGTCAACGAGCGACTGCAGTGCGGTGGGGGTGAGCGCTTCGCCCGTAAGCTGACAACTTCGCGCGTCGTGGTGCTCGATCCCGCCGAAAAGCAACCCCACCGCGCTGAATAAACCCGGCAACGGCGGCACAAGTGTCTGCTTGACGCGGAGTTCGGCCGCGAGATTCGCCGCATGCACGGGGCCGTTGCCGCCGAATGCCACCAACGCAAACTCCCGCGGATCGCGTCCCCGCTCAGTCGAGACCGCACGCAGCGCGCGCAACGTGTTAGAGTTGGCGATGCGGTGAATGCCCTCCGCGGCGCGCATCACATCGATGCCGAGTGGCTTGGCAATGCGATCGTGAATCGCGCGGTGCGCGGCTTCGAGGTCAATTGTGATGTCTCCGTTGGCCAGTTTGCCCGGGCGGATGTAACCGAGCATGACATCGGCATCGGTCAGCGTCGGTTCTTTCCCGCCCTGCTGATAGCAAGCCGGCCCCGGTAACGCCCCCGCACTCCGCGGCCCGACGTGCAAGCCACCAGCTTTGTCGAGATACGCGAGACTGCCGCCGCCGGCACCGACCTCGGCAATGTCAATCGTCGGCGCGATGATACGTTCGCCGCCACCACCCACCAGCCGGTTGCTGGCCGAAAGTGAGGCGCCCACTTCGTACTCCGGGCTGTACGCAACGCGACCGTCTTCAATGAGCGACGCCTTGGCCGTCGTGCCGCCGATGTCCAGCGTGATGATGTTGCGGATGCTGAGCCGGCGGGCGATATAGCTGGCTGCGAGCACGCCGGCGGCGGGACCGGACTCCATCACGTAGACCGGTCGCGCTGCTGCGTCTGCCGCCGGCGTGAGGCCACCGGCAGATTGCATGATCAACAGCGGCGCAGTGACACGTTGCGAGTTGAGTCCGGCGCGCATGGCGTTGATACACCGGCCCATGATCGGGCGCACGTACGCGTTGACGACCGTCGTGGCCGTGCGTTCGTACTCCTTGCGGACACGCAGCACTTCACTCGACAGCGACACCAGCACCTTCGGCAGATGCTTGCGCAGAAATTCGCCAACGATCCTCTCATGCCTCGGGAAGGCGTACGCATGGAGGAAACAGACGCCGACGGACTCGATCTGTTCGCGTTCGAGCTTCTCCTTGAGTTGCCAGAGTTCCGGCTCGTCCAGCGCCATCAACACGTCGCCGGCCGCCGACAGGCGCTCGTTGATTTCGAAGCGCAGGTAACGTTCGACGAGCGGCTTCGGTTTGTCCCAAAACAGGTCATACATCTGCGGCGCACGGACGCGGCGCAATTCCAGCACGTCGCGGAAGCCTTTGGTCGTGACAAGCGCCGTCCGCGCACCCCGACGCTCAAGGATGGCGTTGGTGGCCACGGTCGTGCCATGCGCAACTTCGCTGACCGATTCCCCCGGGCGATTTGTTTTCTCGAGCAGGAGTTTGAGCGCGTTCAGCACCGCCTGCTCGAAGTTGGGCGGCGTAGAGGGAAGTTTGTGGGTCCAGACGCCGCCACGGTCGTCTAGCGCGATCACATCGGTAAACGTGCCGCCGACGTCGGCGGCAAATCGCAGGTGGCCGTTAGTACTGGTCATTGGTGTGAGATTGTGCTCAATGGCGCGAAAATAGAAATCGTCAAAGTTGCCGTCGTTCCAGGGGTGCGATCAAAAACGCTGGACAAAACAATTGATAGAGGGAGGGGGAGCGGATTCCTCTATCCGCCGCAATAGGTTCACCACTGTCAATCGCACCCTACTCAGGTGCTTGCCGGTGGCTTCCGCCTTCGCTCCTCAATTTCATCTTCCCGACGCCGCGGGAAAAACGTGGCGAAGGACGCGCCCAGGAAACCGTTGGCTCATAGTCGGTCGTCTAGTTCGAGGCGGCCGGCCGGAGTTGTCTGGCCGACAATGAACCGCTGACCATAGCTGAGACCACGACGACCAGCAGAATGTCACAGATGCTCCATCCGTTCATTTGTCAGAGAGGAGCGCCCGCACTGCGGTCTCAGCGGCGTCCGTCAGAGCTTCCAGCCCACCGCGTTCAAACGGTGTCTGCCACACTTGATAGACCTCTTCGTCGTACAACGATGCCGGCGGCAAGTAGCCGATCGCCCCGTGCACCAGAATCCACACAATCATCCGCTCCGGGAAACGCATCCGCAATTCCTGCTGCAAACACGAGTACGCCTCGACGAACGAGCCGACAATGACCGCGTCGCCCACGCGCCACGCCCAAATCTGCAACGGATACGTCTTGTCGTCACCCAACGCTTCCCGGACTCGCAACTTCCGGCGCAGCCGTTCGGCTATTGTCCGATCCGGGCACGCCTCATATTGACGCTTCAACTCCGCCGCCGCCGGCCAGTCTTTCAACGGCAGTTCCACCGTCTGCACCGACGCGCGCAACTCCCGCGAGACCGGATACGGCTGTCGTTTCCATGTGGCAAGCGGCGTGCCTGACTCCACAATGCTATCGTACACGAACTCGTGGCCAACCGGCTCCATGTCCGCAAGCGTTGCCAGTGCAGCGAACCCCAATTGCCGCCCATGCGCATCCGCGACGCCGGTATCACCGACATACTGATACCGGGGCGACAAATCGCCCGACGCCCCTTGAAGAAACATTGCCGGGGCACCGGTTTCCTGCTGCATCGTTTCACGCATCGCACCGACAAAGTCCGGCGAGATCAACCTGTTCTGCCAGCCTAACGTCGTCGGATGACACGCGTAGTTCGCAATCGTCGCGATAATCTTGTCGGCAGCGTCGGTCACGCGGCCAACGACCACGGTATCGTCCGCGTGGATTTCCGGGTTGTAGCCACAAACGATACGCTCGCCGTCACGCAGGTCGCGATTCGAGGCGAGCGAGCACCGCCCGCTGTGCCACTCCAGTGTTGCTGGCTGGGCGGCGGCCAAGGCTTTGTGGCTCGCCGCCACGACAGCAGTGTAAACCTTTTCGGCGTACGCCGGTAAAAGTTCCCCACCCTGCCACTGCGGCTCCGGGTCACACAAGGGCGGGGCGGAGTGCGTGTGACTGAATGCGAAAATGTACTGAGGAGCATGCAGGCCGAGTTCCGCGAGCGCGCGCCGGGAAAACTTTCGCCCGAACGGCATGTCTGCCCACCAACCGAGATCGGCATCAACCAGCACCAACGGCTTCGTTTGCCAGTCCGGCTGCAGCGTCAAGGCCGTCAACGTCAACGGACGATGCACCCCCTCGGCGGCGTCGTGTTTGGCGGCGCCCCAGTTACGGCAATAGATGCCGATGGGCGGCGTGATGTCTTCCCGGGCCACGCCGATGCGTCCGCTAAAGCCTGAGTGTTTCATTGCGATAACCCTCCACCCACGTTACCCGGCGCGACTTCATTCACCAAAATGTCGTGGCCGGCTCGAGCAGTCCGACCCTTGGCGATGCAGTAAGTCGGAATGGGCGCGTGCGGCGTGCGCCCAGCCCAACTGCCGATGAACACGACGCGTCCCGGCTTCTTCTTCGCAACGGTGGAGCGGATAGTCTGGCAGCACGCCTTCCGCGATTCGATGAAGAAATGCGCCGCCAGCGCCGTCCAAGCCGAGCTCACATATTGCGGCGGGTTCAGTGAGGCGCGACGCATCGCAGCCCTGTACCGGCTTCCACCGGCTGCGGCATGCTGATATGCGTGTGATCTAAACCCTCGACTACGCCAGCGACGCAATTGTCGTCGCCCGGCGCGGTCTCCATCAGTTTTGAGGCGGCCGCCACGCCGGCCGATGTGCCGAAGCCACGGAGAAATTTGCGTCGTGTAGAATCAGTCCGATTCTCGTTCATACTAAGCTCTCCTGACGGAGAGATGTTTTCTCAGGCAGACGGTGGCAGAACCTCCCGCGACATTCTGCTCATGGTCCCCAGGGCACCAACTCGAAAGGGCAGGTTCACTATGGTGTCATTGGGCAAGGAATCTGGCAAGAGCTTTTTTCGAGAAACGTCCAGCATGCCGGGCCTGAAAATTCCTTGTGGAAACTCAGAACGTGGAGGTCCAATGTTGTTCTTCAAGATGATCTTTGTGCTCGTTCACGGTCTGATTGTGGGTCGAGCAAGGTTGTTGCTCGAGCTTCTCGCCTTGCACCAACAGTTGGCAGTCTTACGACGCAGAGTCCAACGTCCTCACATTCAGGACAGGGTCTTTTGGATCATTGTCTCCCGAAAGGACTGGCGCCAGGCCTTGATCATCGTCAAGCCCGAGACCGTTATCAAATGGTATCGCCAGGGCTTGAAAATGTATTGGCGCTGGAAGTCTAGAAACAGAAACTGCGGACGTCCGAAGGTGGACCAGGAAATCCGAGAGCTGATTGGCAGAATTTCGCAAGAGAACCAAACTCAAAAACCGGACATTTCTATTTTGGTAACCATCGGACATTTCTATTTTGGGTTGACACCACTATTTTTTCTCGTGTTATTAGCAAGTGAAAATGTTCGCTTTTTTGCCAGATCGCCAGAGCGGTCATTGGTGAAGGTGTGTCTGGCGAAGTGGATACGGTGACCGATTCTGCTGCTCACCGCGCGGGCGAGAGTGAGATGAGTCGCACTTTCTAAACCCACGCGGTGGCAGGGAAGCGAGCAGATCAGCCGATCTTGGGCCGGGTGAGTTTTCTTGGCCGCACGAGATCAAGGGATACGAGTTTTTTTCGGGTAGACAGGTTTAGGGGTGGCCTGGACCGGTGCGAAATGGGTCATTAGGAAAGCCGGTATGGGCTCGACGCCCAAACCCAAGGGCTGGCAGTCATTCGATTACTTTGTTTGGAATCAGTGCGTTGTGGAGGAGCATTACTGCGATTACTGTGTTTGCAGTAATCGCAGTAGCGAATGAATTGGGGTAAGTTATTGAAAAGATGGAGCGGGAGACGGGGATCGAACCCGCGACGTCCAGCTTGGGAAATGAGCTGTAGATTGAAAATACAAACTTTACAGTCTATGGCGTCGATTTTGGTCAAATGAAAACTCTTGAATCTTCAATGTCCTCCCTAAAGTACCTCGTTAATGGAGTACAAACGGAGTACACCTTCATTAAGAATCCGCAGTTCTAATCAGCAGTCCTTTAACTCCACCGAGAAATAACTATTAGTCACAACTGAACTATCCGACACCTGGTTTTTATCTTACCAGAACCACGGTTGCGGGTGACATCGGACGCAAGAAAACAACCCCTCAACGTAGGGACAAGGAGAAAGACCTATGTCTCATGTCTACACT
>QHZP01000518.1 GCA_003224715.1 Acidobacteriota bacterium
TTTTTCAGGTCGCATATGAGGAAAGAGAATGACATCGCGAATGGAAAGGGAATTGGTAAAGAGCATCGTCAAACGATCAATCCCGATACCTTCGCCGGCCGCGGGAGGCATGCCGTAGCGCAAAGCGCGCAGGTAGTCTGAATCCATCTGGTGAGCTTCTTCATCGCCTCTTTCTCGTTCAGCCACCTGCGATTCGAACCTTCTTTTCTGTTCTTCCGGATCGTTCAGCTCACTGTAAGCGTTGGCAATCTCCATTCGCCCAATGTAAAGCTCAAACCTCTCCACCAGCGAAGGATCGGCGGCTTTGGTTTTGCTCAAGGGCGACAACTCGATTGGATAGTCATAAATAAGGGTGGGTTGTACTAAGAATCTTTCAACCACAGCTTCAAACAGAGCCCCCTGCATTTCTCCTCGGGACATATCCTGGTTGACCGGAATGGTTTCCAGCCCATGCGCCGTCGCATAGGCATTCCAGCCAATGGAGACTTGCCGCAGCCGGGCGAAATCCTCCAGGTCCTTGATTTCAGGCCTTGGCGAACATTCTTGCGGCCAGAATTTGAGGAGGGCTTCTTTCAGAGCATACCGAGACCAACTGGCTAAGGAGATTTTTTCCCCTTCAAACTCAAATTCCATCTGTCCCAGGACACGCGCGGCCAGCCGTTTGATCAGGGTTTCAGTCAAATCCATCAAATCGCGATAATCACTATACGACTGATAAAACTCTAACATGGTGAATTCGGGGTTATGCTGGGTCGAAATTCCCTCGTTGCGAAAATTGCGGTTAATCTCATACACCCTTTCCATTTGACCTACGATCAGCCGCTTCAAATAGAGCTCGGGAGCAACTCGCAGGTACAAATCCATATCCAAAGCATTATGATGAGTCTTGAAAGGACGAGCGGCCGCCCCACCAGCCAGGGGCTGCATCATGGGAGTCTCGACTTCAATGTAACCGTGCTCATCGAAGAAGTTTCTCAGCTCCCTGACAATCTTGCTCCTTGTCACAAAAACATCTCTCACTTTCTGGTTGACGATCAGATCCAGATAACGCTGCCGATAGCGAGTCTCCACGTCCGCTAAGCCATGCCATTTCTCAGGCAACGGGCGCAAGGATTTGGCAAGAAACTCGACGTTGGAGGCATGCACCGTCAATTCATTGGTCTTGGTGCGAAACAAAAACCCTTCCACTCCAATGAAGTCACCGATGTCCAACAACCCGTAAAGCTCAAAATTCTTCTCTCCCACCGCGTCCTGCCGCGTATAAACCTGCAAACGATGATCTCCGTCGGAGATGTGAGAAAACCCGGCCTTGCCGTGGCCGCGCAATGCCACGAGTCTTCCACAAACCCGGACCTGTTGGTAGCGATCCGAAATCTGGCCGAGCGTGTGAGTGAAATCGTAACGATGCGGGTAAGCGGGATAACCTAATTCTTTGATTTTTTCTAATTTCAGGTAACGCTGCGCAACCAGGTCCTGGTCGGGTGTCAATTCGGTCAAGCGGTCATCCTTGGTCGTGCCGGTGCTATTCAATCTCTTTACGGATACTATCTAGGATTCCATTGATAAAGTGGATGGATTCGGAAGTGCTGAATTTGCGGGCAACTTCCAGCGCTTCATTGATGATAACGGCTCTGGGGGTTTGAGTCTCAAACAACAATTCGAAAGTCCCTAATCGTAAGATATTGCGGTCCACGGCAGCCATTCTCGAGACGCGCCAGTGCTCGGCGTGCCGGGCCAGCAGCAGATCGATCTTTTCAATTTGTTCGGCTGTGCCACTGGATAAATGGTCCGCGAAGGACCGCACCTCTTCCTCTACATCCTTATTCAAGGTCCAAAATGTGGCGCGAACATTGGCTAACAAGTCTCTGGACAGGTCCCATTGAAACAACATTTGTAAGGCCAGCTCATGTCTTCTCCTTCTTCCAACCATTTCCAGTATCCTAAAGCTGCTTGCTAAGATTGACCATTTCTACCGCCGACATAGCGGCTTCAAACCCTTTGTTTCCTGACTTGAGGCCGGCTCGATCAATGGCCTGCTCCACGGTGTCGGCTGTCAGAACGCCAAAGGCCACCGGAATTCCCGCTTCCAACGCAACTGTGGCTATGCCTTTAGTTACTTGGTGACTGATATATTCGAAATGGGGGGTTTCTCCTCGTATTAGAGTGCCCAAGCAAATGATGGCATCATACTTCTTGGATTGCGCCAGTTTCTTGGCAGCCAGGGGAATTTCAAATGATCCAGGCACTTTGATGACTGCAATGTTAGCCTCCGAAGCCCCTGTCCTTTCCAAAGCGTCCAAAGCTCCGCCCAGCAGACGACTCGTAATGAAATCATTAAAGCGGCTCGCCACAATCGCGAACTTTAATCCGGTTGAATTAAGGTCGCCTTGAATGGTCCTAGGCACCGTAGTTCTCCCTTTCTGAATAGCAATAACGGGCTCCGCTATGAGTCCTTACTTAGTATCCATTTGATAAATACGCTCAGCAATGCCCTCCATTTCCAGGCCGATTATTCGCGAAAACGTCATCTGCTCCCATCGACTGCTCGCTAGGAAGCCGACCAGGAATATACCAGCACGAATGGAAATGAAATGCGTCACGTATTGGCTGAAATGGCGGACCTAAGTCACCCTCATCCCTCGCTCGAATTACCAGCCTTAACGACTGAATTTTTCAAAACCTAATTTTTTCTCTTGGCTGAACAGCACTCCACTCAGTCTTGAAAGTCACGAATAAAGCCGTAGTGGATGATAGCAGGTTTTGAAGCGGAGTCTAGCAGAAATTGAGTCCTTGAGTCAGCGGTGGTTTGGCTAAAGCCACGGCCCCGTCAAAGTCCCCGGCCCTCCCTCACGGTCGGTCTCCTGAGCCGAGGGTCAAGTCAGTAGCCCGCGCGTCAGCACCGGCTGTGCCTCAACGCATGGACCTATGGGACCTCGAGACGGGGCTTCCGTTAAAGCTTTGGGCAGACGCGCTATTGAAGAAAGAGTTGCCTTGTGCAAACCGGCGCGTTAAGATCGAAACTCCTTCGAGTGCTTTCTCTTTCAATTAAGAGAACCTCCCGTCTTTGGTTTGGGGCCGAGTCCTTGCCATGCTCAAACAACGCTTAGAGTGGAAAATCAAGCGCTTCAGGCGGCAAATGGAACAACAGGTCGAGTCTTTCAAGAACCTCTGGCGCGGGACTCAGGTTTCCACTCGAATGTGTCCAAGCTGTCGAGCCTTGGTAGCCGTTGGAGAAAAGCGATGCTCATTCTGTGGCGAGAGACTCCGCCGCCGTCCCAGCGGTTTAGGCAAGTTACTGCAGAATGTCTTGCCTCACTATGCACCGGTTTCCTATTCCTTATTGACCGCAAACTTCCTCTTCTTTCTACTGATCTTCTACACCGACCGCGATTCCTCGGTCCAGGACTTGCAGCGGCTCCTCAGAGGGAGCAACTCGTCGGCGCTAGCCGCCTGGGGTGCCGACGCGGCCTGGTTGGTGCAGCAAGGGCAATGGTGGCGGCTCATTTCAGCGATTTTTATCCACATTGGCATTATCCATTTAGCTTTTAATTCCTACGCCCTGATATTCATTGGACCCTTACTCGAAGAACTGCTAGGCAGGGAGCGGTTTCTGGTTCTTTATTTGACAACCGGCGCCTTCGGTTTCTGGTTGAGCAACTGGTATTATCCGCCCATATTAACTACAGCAGGTGCCTCAGGCGCGATCTTTGGCATGATTGGAGTCGCCATCGTTTTGTCAAAACGATGGTCTGCCTGGGGAAGCGTGTTACATCAACAATTAGTCCATTGGGCGATTTATGGGTTCGTCTATGGACTATTGCTGGGGGCTAATAATGCGGCCCATCTGGGTGGTTTTGTCGCAGGAGTGGCGCTGGGTTTCGCCTTGGGCAATCCCAATCGAGCTGAGACAATGGCGTCGCAGCAGCGACTTTGGAGAGTCCTGTTCTGGATTTGCCTCGCGATAACCGTCGGCTCCCTGGTCCTGGCACTTCAATTTCGCTTCAGGAATATTTCTTAAACAGTTTGAGCCAGTCGTTGCCACGCACTGAAGTGAAGAGGTATAGAGGATAGAGCTCGCTGAACGTTTGTTGAATCTCCTTCAGAAACTCCGGTGAACCCAGGCTTTTGAAACCCGGAGAAAATTTCCTGCGGATGACAATGCCGCTGGCTTTTTGCCATTCCGGCAGATCCTCCGGGATACCTTCAAGCTGGATCCAATCTCGTCTTTCGCTTCGATACCAGTAGGCATCATAATTTTTAGCGATCGCTTTTCCTTTCAGATAATGACCTAGCGAGGTGGGATCTCGCTCCAGGCGAGGTTTGAACACTTGCGGTAAGACGCCTGCATGTTTTTTCCCTTCATAAATTGAGAACCCGACGGTCACATGTTCTCCGCTTAATCCCACATACAGACGACCATCGTCCTGACGCTTTAGTTTTCTGTTGAAGAAATAGCAATAAAAGTTGGCGTGATAAGGA
Source organism: Acidobacteriota bacterium (assembly GCA_003224715.1). Taxonomy (GTDB): domain Bacteria; phylum Acidobacteriota; class Terriglobia; order Versatilivoradales; family Versatilivoraceae; genus QHZQ01. The sequence goes on from QHZP01000518.1 coordinate 4,480, forward strand.
CTCTTGTCTTTACTGAAACGTACATCCCGATTGATCCGGGAGAAGTTCCCGTTGGTTTTGCCGCCGACCTCGAAGTCAGGATTCAAGTTCAGCACAAACGATCTCAGGCTTTCCAAGAGCCCCCGGAAGGTTCCTAAAATCATCGTTTCATAACGTGGGCGGTTTTTGTCAAACCAAGCCTTCTGATTGTGCCTGCTCAAATCGCGAAAAAATTGAAAGCAGTCTTTATCGAAACCCTGGAATCCTTGCCTGGAAGTAACTTGGGTCGAGGACATAAAGCATCCACAAGAAAATAGTATGGCTCAGCCTTTTATGCATCAGCCACTCTAAGCTTTTCCCAACAAATAGCCGGCATGTCGCCTAAAGATCATCAAATCCTAACATGATACCCAAG
>QHZP01000519.1 GCA_003224715.1 Acidobacteriota bacterium
TTCGACAGTAAGGCTAGGCAATGAACTACCGCATTCCCCCCCCGCACCCGGTCCACCCGGCGCAGGTCTCCCGGCTCACCCGCCAATAGTCGGCTAATAGTCTAGTTACTCGGTAGGGATTCGAGTGGGACGCAGACCAGCTTGGACCCGTTTTCCCGGCCTCATACACTACCCCGTCAATGAAAGCCGAGGAGTTGGCGGTATCTCAAAAGCATTGTTGGCGTAACATCGCGATTACAGTGCGCCGGGCTAAACCGGCATGAAGTAGAGAATGAAAGAGTCTTACAGGAAAGGAATAGCGAACCACCTGGCCCCGAGTCTGGCCAAACCAGGCGGCAGGGCGGCGGGCGAAGGCAAGAGCCACAACGGCCCGCGTGTACGTCTGCGAGGAGTCACACAGAGGCGTAGTACCTATGAACCATTCGAACAAAGACAAGAGGTCGTCGGCGGAGAGTGGGGAGGGAAGGCCACTGATCAAGGAGAACGCCAGCCAACCTAACACGCACCCGACACAGAGCGGGGAACGCATGTCCCAGGGGTTGGCCGGCGTGCGGAAAGCAGCACGGGAACACAAGGAGATGAGGTTCACCGCTTTGCTCCACCATCTGACTATCGATCTGCTGCGAGAAAGCTTTTACTCACTCAAGAGGAAAGCCGCATCAGGAGTGGACGGGGTTACGTGGCAGGAGTATGAGTCCGGCTCGGAAAATCGACTCAGCGATCTTCATGGCCGGGTTCATCGTGGAGCGTATCGAGCGTTGCCTTCGAGAAGAGTGTACATAGAGAAAGAAGATGGACGGCAACGTCCGTTAGGGGTTGCGGCATTAGAGGACAAAATTGTCCAACAGGCCGTGGCCACCATCCTCAACCAGATTTACGAGGAAGACTTTCTCGGTTTCTCGTATGGATTTCGCTCGGGGCGCAGCCAGCATGACGCGTTGGATGCGCTGTCGTATGCGCTCCTGAAGAGGAAGGTGAACTATGTTCTTGACGCCGACATTCGCGGGTTCTTTGATAACCTCGACAAGAGTTGGCTGGTCAAGTTCATCGAGCATCGCGTCGCCGATCCTCGCGTGCTACGCCTGATCCAGAAATGGTTGAGGGCGGGAGTGATGGAGGAAGGCAAATGGTCGGAGCCGCAGACAGGTACGCCACAGGGCTCGGTAATTTCACCTCTGCTCGCGAACGTCTACCTGCACTACAGTTTCGATCTCTGGGTGAACGTCTGGCGCAGCAAGTGGGCGCAAGGCGAGGTGGTGGTCGTCCGCTATGCGGACGATGCCATCTTGGGATTCCAATATCGGACGGACGCGGATCGTTTTCTGGAGAATTTGCGGGGACGATTGGCCAAGTTTGGACTGGAATTACACCCGGACAAGACGCGCCGGATCGAATTCGGGCGGTTTGCCGAAGAGAACCGGAAACATAGGGGAGAAGGGAAACCCGAGACGTTCGATTTCCTGGGCTTCAAACATATCAGTGGGAAGAACGGGATGGGGCGATTTACCGTGCGACGAACGATGATCCGCAGGCGTATGCGAGCCAAGCTGCAAGAGCTTAAGCAGGAGCTCCACAGGCGCATGCATGATCCCGTTCCTCAAACCGGTGGATGGCTCCGATCAGTCGTGCAGGGTTACTTCAACTACTACGCGGTACCAGGAAACCTAGAGAGCCTAGCCGTGTTCCGGGACCGGCTGCTGGGCCTATGGTGGCGAACCCTTCGCCGCCGGAGCCAGCAGCGCCATCTCCCGTGGACTCGTATGCTTGCGCTGGGCCGACGATGGTTTCCTCAACTGCGCGTGCTCCATCCTTATCCCGTAGTTCGCTTCGCCGCTAGTCATCTGAGATAAGAACCGGATGCGCTAACTAGCGCCCGTCCGGGTCCGCGGAGGGGGTCGCGAGTAATCGCGATCCCTACTCCGATCTCAAAATCCCCGCCGACTCGCGTACCAATCGTGTGTACAATATGTGGATTCTCACCAAGATTGTCCGCAAGGTCGAGTTCAAGCTACTACACATAAGGCGAGTACTCAATCGAAGGCAAGAAAAAAGGGGTGGAGGGACGGGAGTGGGCTACTTTTGATCGAACCAATGAAACGCTAACGAGAAATCTGCGAACACGCCGACAATCACAAAAATCAGGATCGCCCACTCGACAAATTCAAGTCGCCACTCTTTGTTTGCGCGTCGATCTCCCATCTCGGTTAGCCAGACCTCGGCAGAGCTTCGGGCGTGATCGACATTGTTATAGATTCGCTGCAGGTCTGTTGATGCTGGCGTGTGTCCGCTAGTTACGGTGAGTTGAACTACGGTTTCGCCGCACCTCTCAAACAAGTCGCGGTGTTCTTGAGGAATATTTTCTGCTTTCCTGACATTGCGGTATCCCAACATCAGTTCCTCCTACGCTGCTCTTTCCGCCCTCCACTTGGGATAACCACCTTCAGGTCACAGCCGATGCAGCGTGCAGGCGAATAGCGCCGCACTTCTTCATCGGATGGAGCGGCATAAATCTTCTGCAGTTGCGCGAAATCGACTTCCATGCCGAATGTATCTTCGACAGCTTCAAGATATGCACGATGGCCGTCTGACGTGATCTGCCCACGCTTGCTCACGCGATGCACGATGCCGGAAGTGACGGGAGTGTGTCAAATAAAGAAACTGTCAAATCGTGGGATGATGTCCCCCACGCATTTGACAATCTTCTCAAGCGTCAGGTCCACCGGTTCACGTGGCATCGAGGCATCCTTCCACGTTACGTAGATAGCAGCCTTGCCCTTCATTGGCATATCGCTTTGAAGGGCGGGCTGTTTTTCTGTTGTGAGATTTCTCGGGATCGTGATTTTCTCGGGTTCTCTGACGATGTCGGAGAGGTGCCACGCACTAAATTCGACAGTCATATCGCCGACCTCGCCTATGGTGAGCAGCAATGTGGCGTGCTTGTCTCGGTTTACGAAGTCTCGGAGCGACAGAAGCGGTTTATGCCGAGCATTGTAAGGTTGCACCCTTTTGAGCTGCGTAATCGCAGGTGGGGGAACTTTGCGCTTCGCAAGACTATTAAAACGTTTTTTAAACCCTTGTCGGTCCCTGCTGCCGAAGATCGGAAATGCGGACAGACGCATATCGTCCGGGTTCCTCCTAATATCAAGAGGTGGGTCAAAATGCCGCTCAGCGAGTTCCCACATGATGTAATCAAGCGCCGCCCTCGCGTTGGTGACGCAGTCGCCAATGATGGCGCTCAATCGAGGCGGCGGCTCGGCAGGGACAATAGGCGGCAAGACGTGAGTAGGGCGGAGCCAGGTATGCTGCGGGCTTCTTTGGGGCTGACTTCTGAGCTCATCCGGCTGTTGGTGCAGGTACATCCAGACTTCGGCCTTGAGGCAGTCGAGGTGCTCTTGTGCCCGGATGACTTTGAGTCTTGCACCATCTAACGGATGCTTCATGCGCCAGAATCATATCTGTTGATCGGTCCATTTAAAACATATCTTCAGTAAAACAAAGGCACTTAGCGCTTAGCATTTTCGCGCTTCGAGGGCCAGTCTTTCTCGCTAACAGACTGTATTGATTGAGGATATTGCAGACATGGCGAATATCAGGCCAACAAATCTTTGCGCCTCGATTTTGGTGTGCGTGGTTTCGCCTCCGATGCTGGTGCAGGGCTCGAGGGGGACACTACACTGGGGTCTTTTCAAATTCGAAATGATTCTTTCGAAGCAGGAAGATCGCAGATCGTTATGTCCTTGAAGGCAGGGTTAATTAGTAAGGGCGGGTTTTGAAAACTGTAATGTGCTTAATCTTGGTTCGTCCTGAAACCACCTTTCAGCACGGCCAGTTCCCGAAATGTATTTTGTTCTTACGCAATCGAAATGGTCGAGCGCCTTCATGTGTCTTCGAGGGGTGAACTTTGGGGGCTTTAACTCAGAATGCCTGTGCTAAATCTTCCGTTCGTACAACCCCCACGTTTAAGCACAGATCTTGATCGAGCTGCATTCCCAAAACGTATGTTGCTGTCGGACTGGGATTTGCGCGCAGCGTTTCATTGCCAAAATCGCTATTAATCACCGCTAATTCAGAGCATTGGAGGAATTTGTAAACCAATAAGCTTGCTCAGTGGCTTACGCGCCTTGCCCTAACACCAGAACCTTCAGGCCGCGCGGTGGATTCACATGCCTCCCCGACCACTGCGTGAGCGGTAATTCTATTTCGGTCGGCGGTTTTCAGCTCTGCAACCGGTATCAACGATTTCGCCAAGCGCCGTCGCTCGGGAACTGAGCGACTACGGTGTCGCAAACGTAGGCGCGGCGGCACTTCGGCGTTTCGGTCTGGACCGCCCACACGCTCTGCGGGAAGAGGGGCTGGCGCCGTTCCCAGCCGGCGCTCGCGGTGACGAAAAGTGGGAGCGGCCCCCAAGAAATTCGGCTTCATCTCACAAGTGATGGTGCGCCACAAGGCGGTGCTGCCCGTCGTCATGCACGAAATGAAGCTGGCGAACCACTGTGGGGTTCGCCAGTGTTCGGGTTCGCGTAGTCAGCACTGTCCCTCAGCATCCCTGTCCGCCTGGACCACCCACGTAAAAGTATCTTGCCCACCCTGAAGAACTGCTCGAGTAAGGTCCAGAGATGGTGTAGCAGGAGGGGGAGTCTTGTCGCGCGGTTAGACTGTTCCAGACTTTCGTCCCTGAAGTGTTGTAGTACCACAAATCGCGTTGGTAGGCAGCATACCCATATTTCGCATTCGACCATATGCCGCTACCCTCCGCCGGCCACAGCGGGTACGTTGCGAGGCTCTCAGTGCCGAATTGGATCAACTGAGCAAACTTTGAATTCTGGCCGCCGCGATAAAAGGACCCAGGATAGTACCCGATCCATGTTCCGTTGATAGCCAGCCACCAGTTGCCCTGATACAAGTAATACTGTGCATTCAATTCGTACTGCGTTCCGCCAATAGTACTGGGGGTAAGAGGCCCCCCCACAATTACGTTACTTGGAACAAAGTGAAAA
>QHZP01000520.1 GCA_003224715.1 Acidobacteriota bacterium
AATTCATTTATGGGCGGGTTCTGGAAGCGGCCAATCGTTACGCAGACGCCGCACAGGCATACTCGCTGGCGGAGCAGGCCGGCTATGCCTTGGCTGCTGTCAACTTGGGAAGGCTCTACACCATGGGACGTGGCGTTTCACAGGATTTCCAGCATGCGGCCAGGTTATATCGCCAAGGTGCCGACGCGGGAGTTTCGGTTGCGTTTTACAATCTGGGGCAGCTTTACGAAACGGGCCAGGGCGTATCCCAGGACTGGGGGGAGGCGGCCAAGTGGTACCAGAAAGCAGGAGACGCCGGATATGCCGACGGCTACGCCGCTCTCAGCGTGCTGCACGCCCAGAGCAATCCTCCCCATAATGCGGAAGCTGCCAAATGGGCTCAGAAAGCGGCGCAGGGCGGATCCGCCTTCGGTTCCTTGTTGCTCGGTTGGCATTACCTGTCTGGAGCAGGTATTGAAAAGGATCCTGTGCTGGCGAAGCGCTGGTACGAAGAGGCTGCGAAACAAGGCCTCACCGATGCGATGTATCGCCTGGGACTGATGTATCGGACGGGCGAAGGCATTCCACCAGACCCCGGAACTGCGGCCCAGTGGATGTATAAAGCGGCGGAGCAGGGACACCACCTGGCCGAAGCGGAACTCGGCAACATGTTTTACAACGGCCGGGGGACCAAACAAGACTACGGGGCGGCGTTCGCCTGGTATCTTCGGGCGGCTCAAGGGGGCATCGTCCGGGCCCAAAACTCCGTGGCGGCCCTGTATGAACTGGGCCAGGGCGTAACCAAGAATGATTTCGACGCCGTGGCGTGGTACCGCAAGGCAGCCGATCAGGGTGATGTTTACGCCATGGATCAGATGGGAATGCATCTGCGGCTCGGCAAAGGGGTGGCTTGGAATGAGGCTGAGGCCATGCAATGGTTCCGGAAAGCCGCTGATAAGGGGTACGCTCCCGCCGAGTCGTCCCTCGGCTACGGATATATGCATGGCCTCGGTGGTGGTCTGCAAGATTACCGCCAGTCAGCCTATTGGTTGGGCAAGGCCGCCGCGCAAGGGGACTCCTATGGCCAGTACAATCTCGCGGTGCTCTATGGGAAGGGTTGGGGAGTGGATCAAGACCTGGGGCATGCCAAAGCCCTCTTTCTTCAGGCCGCCGGCAGCCCCGTGCCCGAACTTGCCAAGAACGCCCGAGAAATGGCCATGGCCATCGAGACCCCGTCGCACAAGACCCCTGACTGGGTACCCGTAGTCGCCATCGGGGGCGGCATCGCGGCTCTGGCCTATCTTCTGAGCGGTCCCAGTTCACGTGATTCAAAGGATTCTTCCTTGAAAACACTAGAAAAAGTACTAGGAAACGACGACTACGAGAAAGAAGCCGACCGCATCCTAAAAAACACCGCACGGTAGGCACGTTGCCGAAGGAGGCTACCTCAAAGCGAATCAAGCGCAATATTTCCGAGACTTACTGAATGAATAACGGAGGATGACCGAAATGGGCATCAAGCGGAAAGCATTGGCAATTGTTCTTCTCAGCGTCGCTGTGCTTGGCGGTTGCCTAAGGGGACCGCGCGGCAGGGTTTCGAATATCACCAGGCAAGAGCACCCCGAACTGATTAACGGCAACCTGGACTGGGGGTCCGAAGTTGGTTTCGATCTCAAGAACGAAGGCGAGAGCGGCATGATTCATATCACCGTGACTCTTTCGTGCTCGGAAGGTCAATGGGTCCGCTCGCAAGATATTTTCTTAGAGGCGGGGCAGTTCAAGCACCTCACCTATTTTTTTCAGGAGCCCACGATTAACACGACCAACTTGCAGGCGCTAGTTCGCGTCAACCCATGAACGGATCGCTGGAGGCCTGACGATGAGCGACCCGCAGACACACTGGTATATGCGCTTGGACACACCTACATTCCAACCGGCCGGAGAACTTAACTGGGAGAACAGTGCTTTCAATTTCCACCTGTGCTAGGATTCAGATGCTGTTAGCTATTCCTTACCCTGTAACAATACAAGAGCGGTCACCTCCTGGGAGGTCTTCTATGTGCGGCGAGGGCACTCTTCTCGACCTCATCGGCCTCATTTACGATGCCGCTGCTAACCCGGACCTTTGGTCGGTATTTTTGGAGAGATTTGCCGATGTGGTGAGCGGAGCATGCACGCAGATTATTCTCATTAATGTTTTTTCTCAAAAGTGCAATCTTGCGGCAAGTGTCTGTTCTGATCCATCCTTTGAAAAACAATACAACGACCATTATGCCGAATTGGACTATTGGGGAATTCAGGGGAAGCCGTTATGCCAAACTCGAAATGTTTTGACCAGTCACACGATCTGCCCCGATGAAGATTTGGCTAAGAGCGCGTTTCCTAACGATGTCTTGCGACACACTAATGCTTTTCATATACTCGCAACCATTGTCTTACGAGAGGATTCTTTAGTTGGTTTTCTTACCTCTCTACGTCCAAAAAGCGCCCCAGCCTTTGGCGAAAGTGAGACTAGCCTCCTAAAAACGCTGACGCCACACCTTCATCGCGCCCTGCAGCTTCATGGCAAGATCAGCCGAGTGCAGGCGGACCTTGCTGCCCAAACGGATGTCTTCAACCATTTGCCCTTTGGAGTCATCATGGTGAATGAAAAAGCAGAGGTGCTACAAACCAACACCAGTGCGGAAGCTCTCATTCACCAGCAGGATGGTCTAAGGATTGGCCCGAAGGGCCTTTATGCGGCCCGCCCGCAGGAAAACATTGTTTTGCGACAGTTCATCCGAAACGCGGCCATGACCGGGGTTAGGCGTGGTCGGCATCCTGGAGGTACTCTGTCACTGTCACGCCCTTCCCACAGACGGCCGCTGGCTGTCATGGTGGTCCCGCTCAGTTCCCGTGGCAATGCGAACTTTCTAGGAGGACTCAGGGCGGCCGCTGCCATCTTCGTGAACGACCCGGAAACAGAGCCGGAGGGCAATGAGGAAGCTTTGGGTCGGCTCTATGGGCTGACGCCGGCTGAGGCACGGCTGGCGACCATCCTTATGCAGGGCAAGAGCCTCCAGGAAGCGGCCGAGAAGCTGGAGTTGAGTTTCCATACCGTGCGCAATCAACTCAAAATGATTCTGGAGAAAACCGGCACTCACCGTCAGGGCGAACTCCTGCGCCTGCTACTCACCAGTCCGGCCTCGCTCCGCACCGTCTAGACACCTGTCACTCCAATAGCGGACGAGTTATTGCTGCATTCGATGACCCGCCTCACAACGATTTCGCAAAAGAAGAAAATCTCCCATATAGCCCAAATGAGTCATGACAATTCTTCCGCCCCAGGGTTACTCTCCCCACGCACTTTGAAAAAGCACCTCAGATGTTCGCCACGGGTTCCCTAAGTTGTAGGCCATTACGCCTCGGCCACACCTCGGTGGACCGGAATCTGATCGGCTGGTGTTGCTGAAGCGAATCGACTACTGGTCGCTCACGAGTTTGCAGCAATGCTTGGTGAAAACCGGCGGCCGATGAAGCACGCCCGGTACTACTGGCCGCTGCTAGCAGTGCCACATGACCCGGCGGCTGTTCGGCGTGATGGCGGGGGGATCAACG
>QHZP01000492.1 GCA_003224715.1 Acidobacteriota bacterium
AGTGCAACCAGTTCGACAAGGATATAATTCGTTGTGATGATTCGAGTGCCCTCAGTTTGCCATTGGCGCATTAGAGACTTGGCAAGGGAGTGAAAGGGTTCAGAGCGAACAAAGAAACTCGCCCACCCTGAAGTGTCGGCCAAGACTTCAACTCTTCTGGCCACCTCGCAACTCCTCAGCCAGTTCTTGCCCGATGTAACTGTCGTGGCGCTCGCTTACATCCGTTACTTGCGCTTCAAACACACCTGCCAATTTCAGGAGTGGATCATTATTCAGCCGCTGGACTGCGGTCGACAGCCATTCGGCCAGTAACTCTTCCAGGGTTTGTCCTGTTGCTTTTGCCTTCTGGAGAAGCGGCTCGTAAAGCTCGTCAGGGATCTCCAATTTGAGGGTGTGTCCCATAGATTCATACCTCTGCCAAGATTATATCATGCTAGAGTGTGATGATCTGATTGTGTTTGCGTCACGTACTTTGCTATCACGCTCTCCTGCAGAGATCCGTTGTTTCGGTCACCCAAGATCTGCTGTTGCCAGTCTTCTGCAACCAGGTCGAAATTCCAGTCAGTTGACTGTCTAATCGATTCCTGACTGGAACCGCTTTTTTTGGGATGAAATGAAGGGAGTAATTACGATAAGCCTCCGGGACCCTGGCTTGTAATTTGTTGGGCTCTGTCTCCTGAGCCTCCAACTCTTATACTGGCTAAAAACCAAAGACCATCCAACTTCACCTGTCCAACTCTTGATCTTGACCTACCCATAGGCTCTCACCTAGTATCTTTTCGATGGAGGAAATATGCCAACTAGCAAAAAGAATCGCAAAACGGTCAGCTTTGATCCGAGGAAGCTCCTCAAAGCCAAGCGGATTCTAGGCGCGAAGACCGAAGCAGAAGCTATTGATCGCGCTCTTGACGTGGTTATCAAGAATGAACAACTGAATAAAGCCAACATTGAATTTGCCGGCTCCAAGGTCACCATCAACGACGTCTTCGGCCGGCTGAATCAATGAGACGAATCTTATTCGACTCCAGCCTTTACATCGAATCGTTAAGGCGTGCGGACGCTTCGATCCTCCTGGCCCCGTAACTATGGGGATTCTCTTCTTTGGTTAAGCTCTGTTGTCGTCGGGGAGTTGTTTGCCGGGGCGGCAGACAAGCAGGCTGAAGCGGCGATTGAGAAATTGTGCTTCAGCTTTCAGAAAGCGAGAAGATTAGTCACCCCCACCAGCTCTGACTGGTCTGAAGCTGGCAAGCTTCTTGCCAGGATCAGCAGCAAATATGGATATGAAATGATGGCGAGCAAGGATGACTAACGATGCCCTTATCGCCATTTCAGCTAGACGGTACGGTGTCATTGTGGCAACGCTCAACACGAAGGATTTCGACCTAATTCGTAAATTCTATTCGTTCATGCTTTTTGGCGTTACCCGCACCGTATAAGAGTCTTCCTCGCTTACCCTCTACTTGCCCAAGCCGCTCTGTTGCAAGGGAGCGTTGTTTCGGTCACCCAAGATCTGCTGTTCCCAATACTCAGCCACCAATAGCCCGCTGGGATTGAACTCTGATCGCTTGGTCACTGCCAGGCGGAGATTGTGACGGCTGACGATGCGGTCAGTGCTCTCCACGCCATTTTTAACTTGGCGGATCTCTCTAACGCCGATCGTCATGAAATTATAAGGCGTGCCTTTGAACGGCTCGATGCTGCGAATTTTAAAGGTCGAGACCATGCTGCTCTCCTTGATCTTTGCCACGATGTCATCATCTCGAAGCTTGGTCATGGTGTAGGAGCGCAAATTACTGGTCATCATGTTGAGAGCCTCCGCGAAGCCACGCTCGGCAATCCCGGGAGCATAATTGAGATAGGCTTCGAGGAACCGGCGAACTAAAGCTCTCGCTTCCAACTCGCTGGGCTCGGTCTCGCTGGCGGCCGCTACGTGAAAAGACATTTTTGTTCTGATGTTTTCTCCCTCGGTTAGTGAGCTAACCGCTGTCGACTCCCCATTGGGATCCACGCGGACGACTGTAGGGGGTTGCAGCCGGAGGTAGACGGCAAATGACAGCGACCCTATAGCGATCACGCCGAACATCATTGCCAGGATCATCGTCCGGTTGGCGTAGGCTCGCAGCATGCCGTCATGCTCATAGTATTTGGTGTAGTTGAGCTTCTCGGGCAAACTATTGGTTGAAATTAGTTCTTTCATTTAGGACATCCTCCTACACCCTCCCTTTGATAAAAGGGGAATCTCATTGGAATCTTCTGGCAATGGCTCCCACGGTTCTGCCGGCGGCATAACCGGCAGCGTGGGCGACGCTGAAGCCGTGATAACGGCCAGCAGGGGCCACCTGGGGTGGCGATGAGCTGGCTCCGGGTGCCGGGGAGGAGCCTCCCACGCTCCCGCCGAATCCGCCGGATACTCCTGAGGCTGCCGCTGGAACCACTTTGGTGGCAGTGACTGCGGCTGCTATCATGGTCACCAGCGTAGCGCCTATATCGCCCCTGACAATCCTGCTGGCAATAAATGGGATCAGGCAAATTGCCAGCGAGTAAAAGATGCTGACTAGGCCGAGCAATGTACTTGTTCCCAGGCCGGCAAATGAGCCCAAGAAACTTTGATCGGCTTGCAGAGAGCTTACTTGATTGATGTTGATTGCAGTCATCAGGGCCCCCAGGATGGCATAGATCACTCCCCACCCATTGAAAATCATCAAATTGATGAGGTAGGTCCTGGCTATTTGACCAATGCCTAAGACCGGATAAAGAGCCAGAATGACCGGCCCGACAACGTAGAGAATGCTTCCGTAGAGCGCATAAAAGAAACTGAATATGGTGTAAGTCACTGGGTAAAGAATGTAGCCAATTACCATGAGGATCAAGTTTAAAGTCGCTGCCAAAGTAGTCGTCAACAGATTCCAACTGATTGAAAAGCCGTTCACGTTCCAATAGGCTCCCAACTGGCTGACCCAGT
>QHZP01000493.1:0-3443 GCA_003224715.1 Acidobacteriota bacterium
AGTATCTTTACGCCGGGCTGCCTGTGGAAGCCCAGCATGTGTTCCTTGCCCCTCCCGCGAGTGCCCACTATAGCCACACCCACAGTATCATTGGCGGCCAATATTTTTCTACTATGGCTCAACATTGCCGCGGCGGCGAGACCGCCAGCCGCTTGAGATGAAGTTTTCAAGAAGTCACGACGATTTACACTTTGATTCATGAGAAGCCTCCTTGGTTTGACTCGATGTACTACCCATTTCGCCGAGATACCTTATACGTTCTGCTAAGAATCCCCTGCCGGGAGGCGTCAGCCTTTGCGGGGTGGGTCGTTCGGTTCGGGACCATCCACTCCTGCACCCCAGCAGGAGACAAATTTTATAGCTCGTGCTGATCCGGGGGATAACGCATGGCGCCCGTGAAAATAGCCAAAATCCGAGCCCTGACCGTCAGGGAGGGGAGACCCGGCAGATTACCTCAACCGCTCCCTTACGGTCGGGGCTCGGTGCAACTCTTTCATGCCCTGCGGTGTGGGCCAGAATTCTAGATCTCCAGGTAGCGATCCCGGCCCCTAACGAGAGCCTCTATTTTACGATCAGCCACCGAACGCTTCAACATCCACAGGCCGCAATCCGGATGAACCCACCGGATCCTGTTCGGACCCAGTCTCTTCTCCGCAATTTCAATCCGCCGGGCAATTTCATCTGCAGTTTCGATGTGATTGATCTTGACGTCAACTACTCCGATTCCGATCTTGATCCTTGAGTCCACATGTCTCAGGGCATCCAGGTCCTCAACGGGCCGGTGGGCCAGTTCCAGGACAAGGTGGTCCGAATGCAAAGCGTTGAGGAAATCGACCAGCAAACGCCACTCTCCTTTTTGAACCGTCTGGCCGCCATAGTTACCGAAACACAAATGGACCGCTCGTTCGGTTTTCACCTGATCGAGAACCAGATTGATGGCGCTGGCCGCCAGAGCTCCGTCTTTTGGCTTGCCGGTCACATTGGCTTCGTCCACCTGCAAACAGGCGCAGGGTAGGTCGGCCACCTGTTCTGCCATGACCTCTGCAATTGCCAGGGTGAGAGCCTCCAAGTTGCGGTAGTGTTTGTCCAACAAAGTGCGTGCCAACATGTAAGGACTCGTCACAGTAAACTTGAACGGACCTCCGGCTACGGAAGCCGCCTTGGCACAGTCCTCGTAGAGATTAAGCCCACCTTCCCCGACTTCGGTTGTGACGACTCCAGCCGGTTTCTTTCTAAAACCCATGGAGTCCATTTTGGAAAAAGCCTCCCAGTCTTTCTTCCCCAGCCGCGTGCAAATCCCTGACATTGACCCAACAAAATAATCGATCATGCCATTAGTATCAGGATGATTCGTATTAAATCGATACAACTCTCCATCGGTTGGGAGCTCAATCCCAGCTTGCCTCTGGATGTCAAAAACAACTCGAGTGGCGTCGAGTTTAGCTTGATCGCTGGGAACGACAGAAAGCCAGTCCATGATGGGATAGGACCCCACCGTGGCAGTTAGAATCCTGGGTTGATCAGGAATTTTTTGTTCTTGGAACATGCTGAACGTTCTGCTCCCATCCTGCCAAGGCCTCAATACGGCCCGACTCTGGAGTCAGTAGCTCCAGCCAAGCCGGGGCCTTTACCTAAAAGCGAACTATTTCAAAGCCTCCAAAACTCCTCGGATATAACCAATCGACTGTGCCGCCGCTGTGCGACTATCGGGGAAATAATCAAAAGGTTCCACGGCAACCACGCGGTAATAGCCGTTCCGCTTTAGTGCGGCAAATATGGGGGCAAATTGATTGCTCCCCTGGCCCGGACCGCGGCGATTGGTGTCGTTGACCTGAATATGGGCAATATTGCCGGTGGGCAACCAGCGATCAATAAGTTCGTCGAGAGGCACAACTTCAGTCACACCGGCCGAGCAGGTATCGATCATCGTGCGAAAGGCTGGTCGGTCAATGGCTTCAACCATCTTTACGGCTTCCGCGACCGTGTTGATGAAATTGGTCTCACGCCGGGCCAGCGGCTCGATGCAATAGGTTATGCCCGCCTTCATGGCATTATCGGCGACGGCCGTGAAAGTGTCACGCGCACGAAGCCAAGCCTCCGCAGGATCGTCATCGGCTGCAACCTGGCGCTGCGCGGGTGATCCGTGCACAAGTACCTTACCGCCGAGATCCGCGCATAATTCGATTAATCGCCGCAAGACGTCAATGGTCCTCTCCCTGATGGAAGGTTCCTTGGAATTAATCGAGAGCCCCTTTGGCGTTACCAATAACCAGTGTAGGCCCGTAATCTCAATTCCGGCCTCGGTGGCTGATCGCCGGATGCGAGCACGGTCGTTGGCTCCCAGAAGATGCGGGTTTTCGTTCAGAGTGAAGGGGGCTACCTCCAGACCCTCGTAACCAAGTGCCGCAGCCAACTCACACTGAGCGGCAAACTCCATGTCACCCAGAACCTCGTTGCACAGCGCGATCTTCATGGGCTCCCCACCCCCGATGGAAATTAGATTCTCAATTCTATACGGTTTAATAGCATAAAACCACTGGCATATTTGTGCTAAGATAAGGCGGTCAAAGGAGTGTAGCCCTTCTGCATGTCAGCTGGGCTCAGGTCTCCTGTTAGGCTGCACACATTTGCGGATTAGGAGCCAAACATGTTAGAGGAATTGAATCGCGATTTTCAATCAATGAAAGCTCGGATCCAAGATATTCGGAGCTTTCTTTGACGCTGGGACGAAAAGGAAAGAATTAGACCAACTCGAAGCAAAAATTTCTGACCCGAAGTTCTGGACCGATCAGGCAGAATCTCAAAAGATTTTGCAGCGGCGAAAACAACTGGAAGACGAACTCGCCCTCGACAACAAGCTTCGTCGAGCAGTAGAAGATCTGGAAGCCTTCTTCGAGCTGGGAGCAGAAGGTGAAGAAGTAACTCAGGAAATCAAACAGGAGATGGCACGGCTCGAGGCGGAGCTGGCCACAATTGAAACAGAAACCTTACTGAGCGGTGAAAACGCCCAGTGCAACGCTTTCGTGACGATTCACCCGGGAGCCGGCGGGACCGAGTCGCAGGACTGGGCCGAGATGCTTTTGCGAATGTATCTGCGATGGGCGGAGCAACAGGGCTTTAAGACCGAGCTCATCGACTACCAAGCCGGCGAAGAAGCCGGGGTTAAATCTGTTACCATTGCCGTCAAAGGCCAGAATGCTTATGGTCTCTTATCCGCCGAAATTGGAGTTCACCGCTTAGTCCGAATCTCTCCGTTCGATGCCAATAAACGCCGTCATACTTCCTTTGCCTCTGTCTTTGTGTATCCCGAAATCGATGACAAAATCGAGATCGTGATTGACGATAAAGACCTGCGAGTCGATACCTACCGTTCTACCGGCGCTGGCGGCCAGCACATTAATACGACCGATTCCGCTGTTCGCTTCACCCACTTACCCACAGGC
>QHZP01000493.1:3498-3997 GCA_003224715.1 Acidobacteriota bacterium
CTTTATGAATTGGAGATGGAAAAGAAACGAGCTGAAAATAAAGCCATCGAAGACGCCAAGATGGATATTGCCTGGGGCAGCCAGATTCGCTCTTATGTGTTGCATCCCTACCGAATGGCGAAAGACCATCGAACAAAATATGAGGTCGGCGATGTCGACCGCGTCCTGGATGGTGACCTAGACCCATTCATCAAGGCCTATCTGGTCTCGCGGCGAGATGCTGGGAGATTAGCCACAGAGACTCCAAGAAACTAAGTGCTCCGTTTCAGAAATACGGTGACGCATTTCGTGCTCTTACTCTTGCTCGCCCCAGTGGCAATACATCGAGTAAGATAACGAGCAGGAGCAAGATGACGTTTCGCGCATAATTTGGAATCCGAGACAACCCCTGGCGCAGCGTGCCACCCCCTTCTCTAAGGGGGATTCTCAGGCGATCTCATCAAGCACTCCTCTATGCCGCGGCGTTTCGGTTGCCCATAATTCTTGCATGCTGGAACTG
>QHZP01000493.1:4043-6734 GCA_003224715.1 Acidobacteriota bacterium
GAAGACCTGCTTTATAACCTGCCTTATCGTTACGAAGATCGAACCCATTTCCAAAAGGTCAAAGACCTCCAACCTGGCCTCCGAGCTTCCATTCTGGTGCAGGTATTGACGGCTGGACTGATGATTACTCGAAAGAGTCGTCTCAGAATCTTTGATTTGGCCGCTCGGGACGAAAGCGGGATAGTGCGCTGCAAGTGGTTTCACTCGGAATACCTGGCCCAAAGAAAAATTTTCAAACCGGGTCAAAAGGTCATCTTCTACGGCAAGTTTGAAGTGGATCCTTATGGAACCGGTAACCTTCAAGCGATCAACCCGGAATTTGAGATCGTAGACGAAGACGCTTCGGCGGTAGATTCATTGGAGATGGGCCGCGTTGTGCCGGTATACGAATCCATTAAAGGGTGTACCTCTCGGTTATTGCGACGCATTGTTCATTCGGTCTTGGAAGAGTTGAAGGAGGTCACAGACCCATTGCCTGTCGAGATTCTATCCCGACGAGGACTGGTGCCACGGAGGGAAGCTCTTAAAGAGGCCCACTTCCCCTCCCCAGAAACTCCTCTGGACGAGCTGAACCATTTTCGGACGCGGGCTTTGCAACGCTTGATCTTCGAAGAACTTTTTTTTCTGGAAGTTGGGATGGCTTTGAAACGCCGCAAGGCGCGGTCTTTTCCCGGTGTCCAATTTCAGACCAGCCCGACTGTCCGGGAAGCCATAAAAAGAATTTTGCCCTTCCATCCCACGGCCGCTCAAAAGCGCGTGCTCAAAGAAATGGTAGACGACATATGCCGGCCTATACCGATGAATCGATTGCTGCAGGGAGATGTGGGTTGCGGAAAGACAATCGTAGCCCTGGAAACTGGCGCCATCGCCATAGAAAATGGCTACCAAACAGCCTTCCTGGTGCCTACGGAGATCCTGGCAGAACAACACTACTTCAATACGCGCGGGATCTATTCAAAAAATGGCTATTCAGTGGCTTTGTTGAAAAGCGGGCTGAAAAAGACAGAGAGGAGAGAGGTACTCGATCGGTTAGCCCAGGGCCAAATTCAAATGCTGATAGGAACCCACGCCCTTCTGGAACCGGACGTACAGTTCCAAAAACTAGGGTTGGTACTGATTGATGAGCAACATCGTTTTGGTGTCATGCAACGCTATCGTCTTATGAAAAAGGGTGAAAGGCCTCATACCTTGGTGATGACGGCGACTCCAATCCCACGCACACTGGCTATGACTCTCTACGGAGATTTGGACGTATCCATTATCGATGAATTGCCACCTAATCGCTCGCCCGTTTTGACGCGAGTGGTTACAGAAGAGGAGCGGACTTCGACTTACCGTTTTTTGCGGGATCAGGTTAGACGAGGGCGGCAGGGATATGTTGTTTGCCCACTGGTCGAGGAATCTGAAAAGATCGATCTCAGAGCGGTTAGTAAGACCTTTGAACACTTGTCTCATGATGTCTTTCCCGACCTGAAGGTAGACTGGCTACATGGACGCATGAAGAGTCCAGAAAAAGAGGCCGCCATGCAGCGCTTCGTCTCGGGACACACTCAGGTCCTGGTTTCTACGACAGTGATTGAAGTGGGAGTGGACGTCGCTAATGCCAGCGTGATGCTCATCGAGCACGCCGAACGATTTGGTCTGGCCCAGTTGCATCAATTGCGGGGGCGTGTGGGTCGTGGCACTACGAGGTCTTATTGCCTCTTGATGAAAGGAAAAAAGGTGAGCGAAGAGGCACAGCAACGACTTCAGTGCATGGTGGAAACCACCGACGGCTTTAAGATTGCCGAAAAAGACCTGGAGATCAGGGGACCGGGAGAATTCTTTGGCACCAAGCAGGCGGGATTACCCTCTTTGAAAGTGGCCAATCTCTTGCGAGATGCCGACATCCTGGAAGCGGCTCGGCGCGAGGCAGTGAACTATGTGGATCATCCGCCCTCGCCGGAGGAATTTCGCAGTTTCATCACTCATTTGAAAACAAGCTGGCAACGCCGTTATGGGCTGGTGTCAGTGGGATGAGACGATGGCGGCCTCCGTGGTCTCGGCGCCTCCGTGGCTAACTACCGTTGTTAGGTTAATCCCTGGATCATTCCGATGGTTCGCGTCATCGCCGGGTCTTTCAAGAGCCGGCTTTTAAAAACCTTAGATGGCAAAAGCACACGTCCCACTTCGGATCGGCTCAAGGAAACCCTTTTCAATTTGCTTCAACCTCGGCTCAACGGACGGCGTTTTCTTGATTGCTTTGCCGGAAGCGGCAGTATCGGGATTGAAGCTTTGAGCCGCGGAGCCAGCTACGCGGCCTTTATTGAATCATCGCCGCGAGCCTCGGGAGTAATTCGAGAGAATCTGGAGCAGTTGGGGCTGTTGCCTTTAAGAGACTATATCCTGCTCAATCAGACTGTCGAAAATGGCTTGAAAATTCTGCAGCGCGCCGGATCGAAGTTTGATATAGTCTTCCTCGACCCGCCTTACGCAGCTACCGAACAATATCCCAAGGTCTTAGAAAGGTTACAGCGATACCAAACCTTGAGTGATGAAGCCATTGTCATTGCCGAACATTCCAATCACGTGACCCTTCTGGTTGAGGCTGCCGGTCTCACCAGGATCCGCGAGCTCAAACAGGGTGACAGTGTCTTAAGTGTTTATTGTGAGTCGAAATTAAGTAAACAGCACAAATCAATGCACTGAATT
>QHZP01000494.1 GCA_003224715.1 Acidobacteriota bacterium
CCGGAATCCTCGAACGCGTATCCACTGAAGATTTTTTTGCTTTCGCTCTCGGCCAAACCTGGCTTTGTCACTGTTTCGCCTACCGGTATAGCCGGCATCTTGAGGCACGGTTCGTTTATACCCTCAAGGACCTAGCGTGTCAGCTCAATACGGCTCACACGTTTGGTCAAAATTGCTCATCGCCAGTTAACGCGGAGGGAAACTACTGAGTGGGTTCGACGGAAATTACCGAGGGGTGGTCACAAACAGGGCGTTTTCTGCCCGGTCGGCAGTTCGAGGAAGCCGGTGAGGGCGACCCTTATCCCGATGCCGGTTTGTTGTTACGGTGCACTAGTCGGACAGGACGACGCTGAGGAGGCCATTATGCACCTTCAACCAGCCGTTGTCGCTGTAATCGATAAAGCCCAGCTTCCTGAACTTATTCATGAAATGACTGATTCGCGACCGGGTGGTGCCAACCGTTTGTGCCAAGTCTTCCTGAGTGACTCTGGAAACTGCAGTTTCGGCTCTACTCTCCTTGTCAAAATGAGCCAGCAGCAAGAGCATCCGGGCCAGACGCTTCTCGTTGGAGTTGAAAAGCTGGCCGACCAGATCCGCTTCGTATCGGATGTTGCGCGAGAGCAGATGTGTGACGAACATTTCCGAGACATCGTGCTGTTCGTGCAGCATGCGCACCGTCATCGCCTTCTCCATCCTGGCGAGAGTGCAATCGGTCATCGCGCTAGCCGTGGCGATGCGCAATGGTTGACCTGCGAGGCATCCCTCGCCGAAGAACTCACCAGCGTTCAGAATGGCAACGATCGCTTCCTTGCCCTGTTGAGATGTCACCGCCAGCTTCACCTTGCCTTGCCGCAGGTAGAACACGGAATCCGCGGGTTCTCCTTGCGAGAAAATGGTGCGGTTCGCGGCGTATTCTATAGCGGTTTTCCCGCCGGAGATTCCAGCGAGGAAAGATTCCCAATCGGCACGCCGCTTTTTTTTAGGCTCCATGAACAACCTCCTCCTGTTTTATACCTGCAGCAGCTTCTTCCAAGACCAATAACCTGAACTCACATTTCTTTCTTGAGAATCAGACTCCTGCACGAAGCTATCAGGTTGAGATCTGAGCGGCTATTTGTTCGCTCGGCCAAAAGCTATTTAGAGCCGGGCGTCGCGCCCCCTTGACATCCGCCTGCAACCAGATTCTGGCTGGCAGCTCGAGGCACAATCCCTATGCTACCCGTGGGTCAATTCGCGTGTCAGTTCACAATTACTCATACCTCTGAGCAAAATTGCTCATCGCAGTTAATGAGAAGGAAAACTAAAGTGGGGGCCGGTCGAAATTACCCTTGCATGGTCATCGATGCTATAGGTAGAGAGCGTGGCTGCAGGCCGGGTGAGGGGAAACTGCTGCAGAGGGGACGCTCTGCATCGTCATGCAGGACGACGCTGAGGAGGCCACTATGGACTGTCAACCCGCCGCTGTCCCTGTAATCGATAAAGCCCAGCTTCCTGAACTTATTCATGAAATGATTGACCCGCGACCGGGTTGTGCCGACCATTGGGGCCAAGCTGTCCTGACTGACTCTGAGAACTACCGTTTCTGCTCTGCTTTCCTTGCCGAAATGAGCCAGCAGTTCATGCCTGGGCGTCTTTGCTGTCGAGCACCTCGCGCACCATTCGCGCTAGTGCCTGCAACGCGAAAGGTTTCTGTAGAAAGGGAGTGCCCTGGAGCTTGATGCCCTCTCGGATTAGTATGTCGTCAGTGTAACCAGACATAAAGAGGACCCTCATCTCCGGGTGCAGGAGTTTCGCTTGCTCAGCCAACTCACGGCCGCCCATTTCGGGCATCACAATGTCGGTGAGGAGAAGGTCGATGGGTTCTTGGTGCTTCTTGCAGAGCGTAAGACCCTCGCCGCCGTGTGTTGCTTCGAGCACCTTGTAACCCCTTCTTTCGAGGAACACACGAGCGATTTGCCGTACCACCTCTTCATCTTCCACGAGAAGAACGGTTTCAGAGCCGCGTGGGGTTTTGGATAAGGGCGGGTCAGCTGGTCTCTCAGGGCTCTCAGCGGGTTCCGCGACGCGGGGGAAGAAGATTTTGAAACTGGTGCCGCGTCCGAGTGCGGTTGAGAAGCGGATTTGTGCGCCGCTCTGCTCAACGATCCCGTAAACGGTTGCAAGTCCCAACCCCGTGCCGAGTCCCTTGCCTTTCGTCGTAAAGAACGGCTCGAACAGGTGGGCTTGGGTCTCCTGGTCCATGCCGAGGCCGGTGTCCTTCATTTCCAGCAGGACATATCGACCAGGCTCAAGATCTTCTCCTGCGGAGTTCTCCCGCACATCCACGTTTCGAGTTTCGATAGTCAGTGTCCCGCCGTGGAACATGGCATCACGCGCATTGAGCGCGAGATTCATGATGATCTGTCCAACCTGTCCGGGGTCAGCACGAACAGCTCCCAGGGGTTTGTCGGAGGCGATGACAAGTTCGATATGCTCACCGATGAGCCGCCGCAGCATCCGCTCCAGATCCGCGACTACCACATTGAAGGCCAACACCTTCGGTTGCAGGATCTGCCGCCTACTGAACGCCAGGAGCTGCTGGGTCAGCGAGGCTGCGCGGTCAGCGGAGTCCTTGATCGCCCGAAGTCCTTCGTACTTCGGATCATTAGGACCAACAGATTCCAGCAACAGTTGGCTGTAGCCCAAAATGCCGGTGAGCAGGTTATTGAAATCATGGGCGACACCGCCAGCCAATCTCCCGATGGCTTCGAGCTTTTGCGCGTGCCGCAGGCGCTCTTCGCTGCTCCGTAGCGCCTTTTCCGCGTTCTTACGCTCGGTGATGTCGTTTATGCTAAGGAGAATCATCTGCACGTGATCAAGCTGGCGGGCACTAAGGAGCAGGACCTTGGAACCAATCTTCGGCCATTCGCGTTCCAACTCAAAATCGTGAAAGAATTTATTATTCGGCAGAACTTCTCCGACCAGCGTGCGCAGATCGGGAATGTTCCACTGGCCGCCCTCTACCTGATACAGCAACTGCCCCTCGGTATTTCCTGGCGAGGCCCGGAAGAACTGATAAAACGACTGATTGGCGCTCTTAACACGCAGCTCCGTGTCAAGGACAAGCAGCGGCTGCCGGATAGTCTCCACGATCGAGCGCGCAAAATCGCGGGAAAGGCTTACTTCGACATTCCGCGTCTGCAGCTCCTCGTTGATGGTAGTTAGTTCCTCATTGGCCGACTGCAGCTCTTCCTTGGTGGTCTCCAGCTCTTCGTTGAGGCTGCGGAGCTCCTCGATATTCGACTGCGCCTCCTCCTGAACCGATTCGGCCTCCTCTCCAGTAGCGGCGTGCTCCTCGATCGTCGAGAGCAGATGTTGCTTAGCTTGCGCCAGTTCCTCCTTCAAATGGATAATCTCCAGATCGCGTTCCTGTAGCGCGCGCTCTTGCGGGGAGAGTCTTTCCGCGTCGGTATCAGGCTCAGGGGAGCCAGAGATTTTTGGAACCTCGTAAAAGAGCACCAGGAAACTGCGGCGGTGTTTTAGTGAAAGCGGAATGAGCTCAATGTTGACGTGGCTGGATTCTCCATTCTTCACTTTCTTAACAGCGTCGTGCAGCTCCAGCGACAATGCTGGCCCGCGGGCCATTTTCAAGAGATTGAGACTCGCTCTCCCCGGAGGAATCTCCAGATACGGAGCTACATCACCGCCAATTTCGACTACCTCTACATGCTCATCGATGATGACCCTAGCCGGACCATGCTTATCCAGCAAGATACGCTCAGCCAGGTCCTGGAAATCCAGACCGCCGCCGATCTCCTCACTTGGCTGGGCATCGCCTTTAGAGACCATGGGCTGCTTCGGGAGTGCGTAGTGAAGAAGAGGGAGTGGCGAAGCGTCTTTTCGGAAATAGATTTTGTGCTTCTTGTCGATCTCCGCAAAGAGGTTCGGGAACGTGCTAGCCGATTCTGACGGTCCGAGCATGAGATAGCCCATTGGTTTGAGTGCGTAGTGAAACAGCGGAATGATCTTCTTCTGAATGGCGCCCATGTAAATCAGGACGTTGCGGCAGCTGATCAGATCCAGGTGGGAGTAGGGTGGATCCTTGATGAGGTCGTGCGGGGCCAATATGCACAGCTCGCGGATCTCTTTACTGATGCGGTATCCGTGGTCGGTGGAGGTAAAGAAGCGTTCGAGACGCTGCGGCGTTAGGTCGGCGGCAATGTTTTCCGGATAGAAGCCCGTGCGGGCTCGTTCGATGGCGGCCGGATTGACGTCTGAGGCAAAGACCTGGATGGGGAGGTGACTCTTGACGTGCTCCAGGAATTCCAACAGACAGATCGCGAGTGAGTACGGTTCCTCCCCGGTAGCACAACCCGGCACCCACAACCGCAGGCCCTCCTTGGCCGGTCGGTTCTCCAGCAACTGCGGTAGCACCTGGCTCTTTAAAGCCTCAAAGGCCTCCGGGTCGCGGAAGAACTGCGTTACTTTGATGAGAAGATCCTGGTGGAGAGCCTGAATTTCAGCTGGGTTCTCGCGCAGGTACCTGAGATAAGCTTCGAGTGTTTCCGCGTTACACAGAGCCTGTCGCCTTTGGACGCGGCGCTCGATGGTGCTCTGGCGATACAGGGAGAAATCAACGCCCGTTGCTTGTTCGATCAATTTGAAAAGCTCGCTGAAGTTTTCGGCAACTTCGGCAGGCGGCTCTGCCTTCAGCGGCGCCTCAGGACGAGTGATGTAGGGATGATGTCCAATCCTTGCGAGCTCACGGGCGATCTCTGCCGGCGCTAAAACGAAATCCACACAACCCGTGGCCGCGGCGTGGCGAGGCATATCGGGAAAATGGGCCGACTTCTCATCCTGAGCGAAGGTAATGCCGCCCTCGGCCTTGATTGCCTCTAGTCCCAGAGCTCCGTCGGAGCCGTTCCCCGAGAGGATCACGGCAATGGCGCCGTTCTTGCGGCTCTGAGCCAGCGAGCGCAAGAAACCATCGATCGGCATGCGCAGCCCGGCGCTGGCTTCACGCGGCGTCAATTTGAAGGCCTGCTGCGAAAGAGCCCGACCGGAATTGGCCGGCATGACGTACACGGTGTTCGGTTCCACCAGCATGCGATCGCTTACCTGGCACACCCGCATGCGGGTGGACCTGGCCAGGATGTCTGAAAGCAGGCTCTCGTGTTGGGGGTCGAGGTGCTGGATGACGACAAACGCAAGGCCGGTGCCGACCGGCAGCGCTTGCAGCAAAGAGGTGAGAGCCTCCAGCCCGCCCGCTGACGCTCCGATACCTACCATGGGAGAAGTGCCGCTGGCCGAACCGGGTCCATCCGCTTCTGACAGGTTTCCGCAACCCATTTTGCCCCCCTTTTAGCGCGGCAGGAGAATCCTGCGCGAATCCCTATTGACGCTCTGCATCGTCATGCAGGACCACGCTCAGGAGGCTACTATGAACCGTCAACCCGCCGCTGTCGCTGTAATCGACAAAGCCCAGCTTCCTGAACTTATTCATGAAATGACTGATTCGCGAACGGGTGGTGCCGACCATTTGGGCCAAGTCTTCCTGATTGATTCTGGGAAGTACCTGTTCGGCTCTACTTTCCTTGCCGAAATGAGCCAGCAGTAAGAGCATCCGAGCCAGACGCTTCTCGCTGGAGTTGAAAAGCTGGTCGACCAGATCCGCTTCGTATCGGATGTTGCGCGAAAGCAGATGCGTCACGAACAATTCCGAGAAGTCGTGCTGTTCGTGCAGCGTGCGCGCCATCAGCGCCTTCTCAATCCTGGTAGCCGTGGCGATGCGCAACGGCTGGCCTGCCAGGCATCCCTCACCGAAGAACTCACCGTCGTCCAGAAGGGCGACGATCGCTTCCTTGCCTTGTTGGGATGTTACGGAGAGCTTCACCTTGCCTCGTCGCAGGTAAAACACGGAATCCGCAGGGTCTCCTTGCCAGAAGATGGTCCGGTTCGCGCCGTATTCTATAACGGTTTTCCCGGTGGAGATTTCAGCCAGAAAGGGTTCCCAATCGACCGGCTGGCTTTTCTTAGTGACTTGCTTGCTTGCCACAACAACCTCTTTTTGCTTGCTAAAAGCGCGCCCGTGGTGTCAAAAGCAATCAGGTCTGCCGACGTCCTGGCGCCGGCCGACGGGACGACATCGCCAAATGCGGTTTCACTCGGTTATTTCAAAATAAACTGACCTTTAGCGGAACCACTCTAAAACTTATTTTACCCGAATGGACAGTACCTAACAAGCAAAAGGTAAGGCATTTAGTTATTGGGGGATTTCTTAGGGTAGGGCCGATGCTCCGTCATCCGCGGAAGTCGATATATCCGCGCTCCACATCCGTGCGGATCAGTTGCACGCTGAGCCTGTGGCCGACGTCCATGCCTTTAAAGCCGTTCACCAGTCTTCCTTCAATGGGCGGGCCACATGGTCCTGGATCCGCAGGTTCTCTTCGAGACCGTCGATCGGGTCGATCGCTGGCGGCATCGGCCCGTTACCCTCCAGCCAGCCGGCAACGCTGTTGTAGGCAAGCTTTGCATGATTGCGGACCGTCGCTGCATAGAGGTCCGAATTCTGCAGCGATCCATCCCCAGCGATGACCATTTCAATGACGATGGCAAGGCGGTCTGATTCATAGTTGAGAGAGGTAAGATCGGTCGAGAGTTTCTCGGGCAGCATCGGAAATGTCTCGGCAGCGGTGTATACCGAGGTGGTGTTGTGCCGGGCATGATCGTCAAGTGCCGACTGCTTCTTGACGAGAGCGTCCACATCGGCAATGGCGACAAGAATCTTTACGGCCCCTTCGGGCTTGGCTTCGGCAACGGTAAGCTGGTCCAGATCGCGCGAAGCATCGTTGTCTATGGAGCACCAGATAAGATTTCTGAGATCACGCGTCGATTCTTCAGCTCGTGTTGCAGGCCCGTGGATTCCGTCGATCTCGGCAAGCGCCTGCAGCGAGAAATCGGGAAGAAGTCCTCTTTCAAGCATCGCCCGACGAGCAATTCCTTGTAAGAGTGAGCGGCGTTTTGTGTCGTGTGTATCCGTCATAGTGTCACCTGATGAAGATTTGGCGCTATTTATAGTCTGTTCAAACTTTCACCTTCCTGTAAAAAACCGTCTTCGCCATTTCCGCTGCGATGATGTAACCGATTACAATGATCCCTATGAGCAGAAGGAACGAAATGGGCAGTCGGTTAAATCCGAAAATCTCGCCAAGTGAAGTGAAAGGCAAAATCAGCGTCACTGCAACCGCTAAGAGAGTTGCCATTAACAGATATTTCGACGGTCTGCTCGTGAAGAAGGGTTTCCGACTTCGAATAACAAGGACAATCAGCGAGGCTGAAATGACGGACTCCAGAAACCAGCCGGTCCTGAATTGATCCTGAGTCGCATGAAGGATTAGCAGAAGTACGCCAAAGGTGAGGTAGTCAAACACCGAACTCACCAGGCCGAAGGTAATCATAAACTTGCGAATGGCTTTAATGTCCCAGCGTCGAGGATAGTCAACCATTTCGTTAT
>QHZP01000502.1 GCA_003224715.1 Acidobacteriota bacterium
TGCTCCGCCCCATTGGCTCCAAGTGAAAAAGATTCTCGCACAGTTCGCCATCCTGGGAGTGCGAAGACGTAGCCTGCTGGTGATCCCCAACTTTCGCGGCCGCTGGCGGGTTGATGAAAATCATGAATTTGCCCAATGGCTTTGTGAACGCAAGCGTGAAGGGGATGAGATTATTCTTCATGGCTACGAGCATGTCGAAGTGCACAAGCCCCAGGGATTGCTCGACAAGATCAAGAACCGGTTATGCACGCAAAAAGAAGGAGAATTCTTGGCGCTTACTTATGAGGAGGCCAAGAATCGAATTGAGGCAGGAATGGCGATCCTGAAGAAGGTGGGGCTAGAGAGTGCAGGATTTGTCGCCCCGGCCTGGCTACTGAATCGTGAAGGCTTGAGGGCAGCAAGAAATCTCGGCTTTGAATATTCTAACTTCTACTTGACAATTTGTGACCTAGTCAACGAAAGAAGCATCCTTGCGCCCAGCCTCGTTTTTGGGCCGGGGAACATAAATGAAGATTGGTCGCTCCTTTTTCACCGGATGCTTTCAAAGCTCTTGATTCCGAGAACATTGGTGCGTGTGGTCATCCACCCGCCATGCGTCGAGAACAATCGGCGTTTCTTAAAGATTCTGGCGATCGTCCAGGAACAATTGCTCCACCATCATCCCGTCACTTACTTTGAATTCCTCACCAACTGGCGCCAACAAAGTGGTGAGACGCGGTAATCGAGGGGGAGACACACCATTCAAAGCTGGTTCCGACAACAATGAAAATTGGGCAAGAGATCTAGAAGGGGATTATATTGAACTTCTCCAGATAAGATTCCTCCAAATGGAGGTGAATAGAAGGCAATGCGCTTCATTCATCAAAACCAAAGGCGAGCGATACAAGTGGGAATTATAGCAAGGTGCCCCGCTCTGCTTTTTAGTTTGGCGTTCTTCATAGGACCTCTCTTCATAGGACCTCTCTTCGCCCAAACAGTTCAGGTGACACTGGTCGACACTCACTTCACGGTGACCGACAGAAGCGGGCACCTTGTGACTAACCTCGAACGAGAAGATTTCACTATTTTCGATAATGGTATTCCACAGGAGATCGCCGGATTCAGCAAGAAATTGCAGTCACCACTTAGCGTCGCGCTGGTCGTTGACCGAAGTCAGAGCGTGAGCGAGCGGTTTCAGTTCGTTCCAGAGGCGGCAGCAAGTTTCATCAAGTCAACCATGCGCAAACAGGAAGATCGTGGACTGGTTGCGGCATTCGACTCTAAGGTTTACCTACTTCAGGACTGGACTGCTGATCCAGAGTTGCTCATTGATAGTGTTCGCAAGCTGACAGCGGCGGGTGGTACTTCTTTGTTTGATGCCGTCTATAAGACGAGCCGCGATAAATTCAAAACCGGCGATCCACGAAAGAAAGTCCTGGTACTGATTACCGATGGCGAAGACACGACAAGCCGAGCGACATTTAAACAAGTTTTAGACATGGCGCAGCTATCGGGGGTAACCATTTACGTCATCGGGATTAAGGCCGAAGATTCGCTCAATGCGCACGAATTGCAGGGAAAGCTTGTCCTGACTGAACTTGCCGAATTAACCGGAGGACATGTTTTCCAATCTAAAGATCATCAAGATGAAAAGCTGACAGCACTTTTTACACGGCTGGAGGGCGAGTTAAGAAATGAGTACAAGATGAGCTACTATTTGGACGCTCCCCTGGATAGTACATTCCATAAGATCAAGATAGAAACGAAAGACAGGAGACTTGTAGTTCATGCGCCCAAAGGGTTTTACGCGAGAAGGCGAACTGAGCTCCTTTAGCTCTAAGCCACTACGAGGAGAGATTGACAAGGGTGTTGAAATGAAAAAACAGGTCACATTGACTCTGTTTAGTCTCGCGATGACCTTTATATTCGGAGGATGCAACTGGCACTACTATCTTGTCACCAGGGGGGTCCGTCAGGTAACAGGCAAAAAGATGCGACTACATCATATCGTGCCGATGCATGCCGCTCTGGGCAACTATCGGGTTTTAGAGGTGAAAAAGCTAGATAACCTCATACTCGATCAAATTCCCCCCCCAATGCAGCAATACATCGACGATAAGTTGTTCAAGGAACTGGCATCGTTAACGTTGTTCCCGGAGGTTGTAAGGGAAAGCGAACAGATTGCACCTGAAGGGGCAAACGGCGTGATACCCCCGAAAGCGACCCTAATCTTCGAAGGCGCGATCGATGACTATTCTCTGGGATACCGGGGTCTGCGCTACGTAGAACTTGGCTTTAATCACGTCGCGGTTACCGTTCACTTTCGACTCAAGGATAAACAGACCGGAGCCGTCATTGGCAGTGCTAGTATCACGGCCCAAGATAACCGAGCTACGGCGAGCGCCAAGACAGCGATTGACAGGACTGCTAAACAAATCAAGGCGTTCATTAAGTCCGGATTCAACGAACATCAGAAATGAACAAGAAGGACTCATTGAATAGGAGGAATGGTTTTCAACTAAAGCTCTGGCTTTTCCATTATATTCTCGGTCTCAGCGTGGCAGTTGTTACGACATTTGGTCAAAGCAAAACCTACGCTCCGAAGAATGGAATCCTAAATTTCAAGGCTATCATATTGGGGGGGGCCTTTCGCGTTTCCACCGCCATTCCGCTACATGGTGACTTCTCCAAGTTCAATCGCCTGGAGATCGTGCACTTACAGAGCCTCATCGGTAGCGATACACCTCCTGAGCTGCTTAAACAATTGACGGACTCACTGCGCGCCGAGTTTGAGAGGGGAGGACGTTTCGCTGAAGTCAAGGTTGTAAATTCCTTCCAGAAACCTGAGCCAGTCGCCACGACACGAGAAGACGGAGTCAGTTCAGAGGCCTTCAGGGAGGCTGATCCACTGGAAACCCCCATGCACGACGGGAGAGATATGCAAGCTTTTGATGAGCAGAGGCGACTTGCTGCTCTCCATGAGGAACACCACGGGGAACGTGCTGGTGTTCTATCGATAGTCGGCGAGGTCATTGACTATGCGAAAGGAAACAGGCTGTTGCAATTGCTACCGGTTGACTTATGGAATTCCTTGCTCACAGTGCGTTTCTCGTACTATGACATGGAGACAGGTGAAGAGCTCGGGCGACAAGTTGTCTCAAGCGATAACTCCTCAAAGGTGGTACCAGGTGCCTTCAGCCCACGTAACGCTCTTACAGGCATCAGGGAAGGACTAGTGGACCAGATCACGCGGCGGAAAGTGGCGGCGGAAAGATAATTGACCGAGTCTGAGGCCAGCAATGAATAAGGGAAACAGAATCGTGCAGCGTGTCTCCCTGCTCAGAAAAAGTTATATCAGCTTTGGACTTGCGGCTGGGCTCCTGTTCTTGTTTTTCAGGAAAGCAGAATGGGGTGTGTTGCTGAGTGAGTTGAAGTCAACCAGTTGGTCACTATTAGCGGCAGGCGTGGCCATCAGAATGATCTCTT
>QHZP01000129.1 GCA_003224715.1 Acidobacteriota bacterium
CCCCGACCAACGGTTTAGGAAACCGCTGCTCTATCCTTCTGAGCTACAGGCCCACTCACCAGTCTGCCCCCTAGGGGCACAATGATCATATTCTAACTAATGGAACCCTATTGTCCAATCCTCATGTCTACAAACCCAAGCGTTGGCCGAGTGACAAGAGTATTGCAGATTGATAACAGCCGAATTGATAGAGCCACAACGTGCCCTGCAGTACCGAGAACAGGCTATTCTACTGTGACGCTTTTAGCCAGATTACGAGGCTGATCTACATCACAACCTCGGCGAATGGCAATATAATAGGCCAGGAGCTGAAGTGGAACAATCTCTAAGATAGGTAAGAGAAAATCATTGGTGGGAGGAACCTCAATATAATAATCCGAGGCTTCGATCGCTTCTTTATTGAAGGGAGTGACCAGCGAGATCACAATTCCTTCGCGAGCCTTGACTTCCTTAATATTGCTGAGCGTTTTCTCGTAAAGCTGGGTCGACCTGGGGCTATTGATGTTGCTGGTGGCAATCACAACGACCGGCAGGGTCTCATCAATCAGCGCGTTGGGCCCATGCTTCATTTCTCCGGCCGGATACCCTTCAGCGTGAATGTAGGAAATCTCTTTGAGTTTCAAAGCGCCTTCCAGTGCTACCGGATAATGAATGCCTCGACCAAGGTACAAGAACTCCGTGCTACGAAAGAAATTCTTGGATAATTCCTCTAAGTATTCTACCTTCCCAAAAATAGATTCGATCTTTTGGGGTATCCTTGTCAGGTCTTCAATATAGTTTTGGATCTGGTCTAAAGTTAAGGTCTTTCGCACCTCAGCCAGGTACAAAGCAAAAAGATAAAGGGAAGTCAATTGAGCGGTAAAGCTCTTGGTGGCCGCCACTCCAATTTCAGGTCCTGCGTGAGTATACAAGATTCCATCGGCTTCTCGAGTCACCATACTACCCACCACGTTACATATAGCGATGTTCTTGGCGCCCCTCTGTTTTACTTCACGCTGAGCGGCCAATGTGTCAGCGGTCTCACCTGATTGGGTGATCATGATTGCCAGGGTATTAGGTGGAACCACAGGTTCTCGATAACGAAATTCGGAACCGTAATCTACTTCCGCCGGAACTCGCGCCAAGCTTTCGATCATAAATTTTCCCGTCAAAGCGGCATGCCAGCTGGTGCCACAAGCAATGATGCGGATATGTTGCAAGTCGCAAAAGTCTCGTTCGGAAATTTTCATCTCCTCCAGAATCACTTTGCCGCTATCGCGAGAGATTCGTCCCAAGGTGGTATCGCGCACGGCACGTGGCTGCTCATGAATTTCTTTCAGCATGAAATGCTTGTAGCCGCCTTTTTCTGCCATGATGGGATCCCAGGTAATTCTCTGGACGCGGGATTCGACGGGATTGCCGTCTAGATCGAAAAGCTGAACTCCCCGAGAGGTAATGACAGCCAGCTCGCCGTCGGCTAAAAACAGAATGTCTCTGGTATGTGCCAGTATGGCCGGGATATCTGAGGCCACGAAAAACTCCTCTTGACTTAGCCCAATCACAATCGGAGGGCCAGAGCGCGCAGCCACAATTTTGTTTGCTTCGTGGGCAGAAATGATTGCAATGGCGTAAACACCGGTCAGATCTCTAATGGTCTTTCGGACCGCCTCCTCCAAAGAACCGTTTGAATACTTTTCAACCAAATGAGCGATCACCTCGGTGTCCGTTTCGGTAACGAAGGTGTGTCCTTCAGCCATGAGACTCTTCTTTAATGCCAGGTAGTTTTCGACAATACCATTGTGAACCACTACGATCTTTCCTTGACAATCGCGATGCGGGTGAGCGTTTTCCTCAGTAGGCCGGCCATGGGTGGCCCAGCGCGTATGACCAATGCCGAAGGTGCCCTGACAAGGATTTTTCTGAAGTGTCTCTTCCAGGTTTCTCAATTTTCCCGAAGCCCGGCGAATATGCACTTCAGACTCGTTGACCACGGCAATACCGGCGGAGTCATAACCCCGGTATTCCAATCGTTTCAAACCTTCAATTAGAACCGGGACCGCTGGCTTATTCCCCAAATACCCAACAATTCCGCACATCGCAATCACCCCTTACGCCGGGTTTCCCTGCGCTTCCTTGCCCAATTTTCTTTGATGACCTGCCGAGAACGCGCAATGGCCAAGGAGTCTTCCGGTACATCCTCACAGATGGAAGAACCGGCGGCAACATAGGCGTTTCGATGAATAGTGACAGGTGCGATCAATTGAGAATCGCTTCCTACGAAAACATGGTCTTCAATCACTGTTGGATGCTTGCTGACGCCGTCGTAATTACACGTGATGGTCCCTGCTCCGATATTGACTCCCTGGCCAATCTGGGCATCACCTAAGTAGCTGAGATGGGCTGCCTTGGTCTTATCACCAATCTCAGACTTCTTCACCTCAACGAAGTTACCGATCCTGGCTTCCTTTCCAATGACAGTGTGACGACGCAGGTGAGCAAAGGGTCCAATTTGTGCGCTGGATTGGATGCGACTTTCTGAGATCAAGGAGGAGTCCAAAACAATAACGTTATCTTCCAGAACAGAATTGCTAATCCGAACATTGGGGTAAATCTGACATCTCGAGCCGATTAGCGAGCCTTTTTCCAAGAAGACATTGGGGTAAAGGACGGTGTCCCTTCCCACTCTTACGTCCAGAGCAACATAGGTGGAGGCTGGATCAACAATGGTGACACCTTCCAACATGAGCTGCTTGATTTTACGTCCCCTCAAAACCTGTTCCAGTTGGGCTAGTTCAATTCGGCTGTTGATTCCAATTGCCTCTAAAGGATCCTCACATACCATGACTCCGACACGCTTGTTTCGCCTGCGTAACAAACCAACGGAGTCCGTGAGGTAATACTCTCCTTGGGCATTCGCAGCAGAAAGCTCGCCAATGACTTGGACCAGGTCGGCGATCTCAAAGCAATAAATTCCCGTATTGATCTCTTTCAGACCTTGCTCCTGAACACTGGCATCTTTTTGCTCGACGACCCTTTCAACGTCACCCCGTGAGTTCCTGACCACTCGTCCGTATCCGGTTGGATCCTCTAGGAAAGTAGAAAGTAGCGTGACGCTTGGTCTGGTTTTCCAGTGGGTCTCGAGAATGCTTTTGAGAGTATGTGTTGAAATCAGTGGAACGTCCCCAGATAAAATCAGGATCGTGCCTCGGTGCGACTCCCAATGTGGTTTGGCGAGCTGAACTGCGTGCCCTGTTCCAAGCTGAGGCACCTGATCTATGAATTGAGCGGGAACACCAGCCAGCGCAGACTTCACGGCCTCGGCTTCATAGCCCACAACAATAAGGGTGCTGCTAGGACCTAGTGGTCTGGAGGCGTCGAGGACGTATTCAATGAGGGGTTTCCCTGCCAAGTGATGCAGAACTTTAGGTAAGCCAGACTTCAAACGTGTGCCCTTGCCTGCAGCCAGGATCAGGAGGATAAATTGCTTCATGAAGGTTCGGCCATTCCGTTGAGTAGGGAGGGACCTTGAACCGTCTGCTTCATTTTATCAGATAACAAAACTCCAAAAATAGCCTTAGCTAATTTTAGGGGATCATGTCTTACCTTTTCGCCGTCAGCCAGCAGGTCCTTTAACACGACTTTAACTCTATAGGGGTTCATCATATGGGGGTCATTTTCAATCTGAGTGGCATTTTCTTCCAAATAGTTTTTTCTCTGGGTTTCGGATATTGGAGTCAAATTCAGCAAGACGTAATCAAACGGGAAATACCTAATATGTTCGCTGATGACTCTTAGGTGATCGGAAGCAGTGAAACCTAAGGTCTCGCCACGCTGGGTCATGATGTTCCCAACATGGATTTTGCATGCTGGGGATTCCCTGATAGCTTCGGGAATTCCTTTAACCAGCAGGTTAGGCAATAGACTGGTATAGAGCGATCCAGGTCCCAAAGTAATAATATCAGCCCTGGCGATGGCTTCCAGCGTCTCTGGAAGCGGGTCACAGCTACCAGGGAAGGTAGAAATTCTTTGAATTCGAAGAGGAGATCGTCCAATCAGGGACTCGCCCAAAAGCGAAGCACCATTTTCCAACTCGCCGACCAAATGGACATCCCGCATGGTTGAAGGAAGTATTCTACCTTTGATTGCCAAGACCTCGCTGGACAATCGGATTGCTTCCAGGAAATCACCTGTGACATTGGTTAGGGCAGTCAAGAAAAGATTTCCGAAACTGTGGCCATGTAAGTCGCCATCACCAGTGAAACGGTGTTGGAAAAGCTTGGACATCAGTAATTCATCTTCTGAAAGGGCTACCAAACACTTGCGTATATCGCCCGGTGGGAGCATTTGAAACTCTTGCCTTAATCGGCCAGAACTGCCGCCATCGTCTGTTACGGTCACTATGGCAGTCAGATCGTTGATCACTGGAAACTCATCAAAAAATGGACCAGGATGATGGGGACTTACCACAAATTGTTTCAACCCTGAGAGCAGACGGGCGAGACCTGTACCCCCTCCAACTGCAACAACATTCACTCTTAATGGCGGTTTCGGCCTCACAAGAATTTTTTCGGAAGTGTGCCCAAAAGCTTTAAGAATTCACTTAACTTGAGCTTATGAAACTGAGAGGCTATCGCGGGGGCGTACTCATACGCTCGGGATAGACGATGGAGATGAAGCGGGAATCCTGCATAAGTGGCTCGAAATCGGAATCATGCTGAGCCAGGAAACGGTTTTCCGGTTTCAGACTGATGGCCGCTTTGAGATTGTTCAGGGCCCCATCTAAATTGCCTGTTAAGCAATTTGTAGCTGCCAAGGCATATAAGACATACTCACAGTCAGGACTGTGTCTTAACGCTTTTTTCAAATGTTCAATAGACTCTTCGTACTTACCATTGTTCATCAAAGCAACGGCAAGATTGTAGTGATCTTCGACTGTCCGAGGGGTTGGGAGCTTTTTGCCGATCTTTAGTTCGCAAAGTTTAAGGTGGATCTTCGCTCGTTCTAAAACCTCTCTTTCGTCGCTATACTCCTGAATGATCTTTTCAAAGGCGGTTTTGGCCTTCTCAAATTCTTGCGCATATAGTAACTTAACTGCCGATTCATACTGCTTAACTGAAGCGGTTCGAAGCGGACTAACAGGTGGCGTCTTTAAAGTCTTAAACTGAGTCTTTTTGATGTGTTTGGTACTGGACTTGCGAGACTTGGCAC
Source organism: Acidobacteriota bacterium (assembly GCA_003224715.1). GTDB lineage: Bacteria > Acidobacteriota > Terriglobia > Versatilivoradales > Versatilivoraceae > QHZQ01. Next base: position 5,188 of record QHZP01000129.1, read on the forward strand.
TAATCGATCGCTTTATTTTGTGAATTGGGACCTTGCTTGTCTTAGAGGTCTTAATTCGCTTTGGTTTTACTTTTCCCGAATTGACTTTGCTCCTGAGTTCTTTAAGGCTAGTTTGGCCCTTGTGCCCAGCGCTAGACTTCGGCACACTTCTCGAAATAGACCTAGCTATTTTCTTTTTGATAGCCGTGTTACGTCTGGATGTCTTTCTCATGAGTCCTCTTGTATTCATGTGAGGAACAGAGACTTAAACTGGGGAACTCTGGAAACAAAATATGAGGTAAAGCATCGCATTTAGTGTCAAAATTATTTTCAATAAAAGGGGTTACAGCGCGATCCAGACAGTTATGTATAGCAAGAAAACCTGAATACGTCAAGCACTGGCCTCAAATTTCATTATAGATTCCTAAGACCCATCAGAATAGATAAAGTATAGTGTAACTGTAGTCGATTAGCTTGATGGAAAAAACATATTGCAGGCTAAATTAAATCTGTGTTATAAGCCTTATCTCACTTTAGAAGTTCCATCAGGCGCTATTTTGAATGCAATCAATAAATTAATGGGAATAAAGGAGCCACCTGTTCTCCTGCGGCGCAATTTTTTCTCCATAATGTCAAATTCAATAGATCTGGCCATCGGGGCTACGTCATGACAACATCCGACATGATCATGTACGAGGAGGAGTATCAGCGGATAAAGACCATTATCACGAAACTCCGCACAGAGTCTAACGCTAAATTGGTATTTCTGGTTGACAAGAACGGACAGCAAATCGCGGCTCAAGGAGATCTGGAAAATTTAGATGCCACCTCTTTGGCTTCTCTCACTGCTGGTAACGTCGCGGCGACCGATGGATTGGCTAAGCTCATAGGGGAAAAGGAGTTTTCAATTCTCTTTCATGAGGGAGAACGAGACAATATCCACATTTCAATTGTGGCACAGCGCGTCATTTTGGTGGTCATTTTCGATAATCGTTCCTCTTTGGGATTGGTGAGACTAAGAGTTAAGAAGGCATCCTCGGAATTGACCGATGTTTTCGAAAGGGTTGTCAAAAAGATCAACCACGAAAGAGAATCGGGCAGATTGGATGTGGAATCACCTTTCGCCGAAATTACCGACGATGATATCGATAATCTCTTTACTAACTAAATAATTCCTTCTTGTTGGAGGAGTTAGGGTCCAGAAGTAATTGTGATTTGCCGATATACTTGTAACGTTGTTTGTGCAAAGGAATGAACAGCCTTGACTTTCATTAATTACGCGTCAAGAGAAATCAATTGTAAGATAGTATATTATGGGCCGGGGCTAGGCGGAAAGACCACCAATCTCCAATATGTCTACGACAAAACCGCTCCAAGCGCTAAGGGCAAAATGATTTCCCTCGCAACCGAAACGGACCGCACCCTTTTTTTTGATTTTCTTCCACTTGAGTTGGGAAGCGTGCGCGGCTTTAAGACTCGCTTTCATCTATACACTGTCCCTGGGCAGGTGTTTTATGATGCCAGTCGCAAATTAATTCTTAAAGGTGTTGATGGGATTATCTTCGTGGCTGATTCACAGGTAGAGAGAATGGATGCAAATATTGAAAGCGTAAGCAACCTGGAACAGAATCTGAAGCTTCAAGGGTATGATCTAATGAAGATTCCCTACACACTGCAGCTGAACAAGCGTGACTTGCCAAACGTAGCCTCGGTAGACGATATGAAACGCGAGTTAATGCGCAAGGGTGAACCCGTGCTGGAAGCGGTAGCTTCAACTGGGATAGGCGTTTTCGATACATTGAAGGCCGTCGCAAAACAAGTACTCATTGAATTAAAGAAGGGATAAACATGATCCAGTTCAATGAGCGATCATTTCGTTCGACCGATTTGATCAACTCGCTTTAACCCATTAGTTAACCTGCCTTATTTTTGTTAAGCCAGTCTCCCCAAGGTGCCATTGGTCCTTTTTCTCAAGACAGGCTCAGCTTGGGATCCCCCCAAAGATTTAACAGCAGAAAGCCCTTTTCTTGAGAAACGCTGAGCCTAACAAAGAGGAGACGGATGCGTCACAGGTAGCCGCTGACGGATTACAGACGCGGAGCCTGATACTTTTTCAAATATCGAACTTCGCAATCGCAATTTCGAACTTTGACTTCAACTTTTCTTAGTTTTCCGTCCCTTTTAGGGTTGGACGAGCCATATTCCAGCCGGTATTGATTCTTTAGTTCGAAGATGAGCGTATCCAGCGTGTGTTCGAGCTCCTTGGATGATTGGACGAATAACGCATTTCCGCCCGATTGATCGGCATAAACCTTAAGAGCGGATCCTCTCACATTTAGAGACTTTAGCCGATCCAGGGCACCGGTAATCCCAACTGCACCCCTCAGACCAACAGCGTAAATTGGATAACGGAATCGGGCGACGTGATCTAAGGTGGCAGGGCCTGCACGGTCGAATCCAGGAGAGACCAAGAGTAAGGCTCGTTTCTTGTTTTTTGCTTCTCTCAGCTTGATCAAGGCTAAATCAACTGCCAGCCCTGTGTGGGATGGTCCGCCCGTCCCCAGATGATTGAGGGGTTCTTCCAGATAATCTTCAGGAGAGATGAAATCGACGACTTCCTGAGGCTCATTGCTGAATGCATTGAGAAAAATTTCATCCGGGCTCTTAAGCTTCTCAGCCAAGGATTTCACCCAGTCTAAGACCAACCCAATATTCTCACGCCCCATACCTCGACTTATGTCGATTAGAATTCCGAGAGAAATTGGAGAGCCTCTTTCGAACCGCAACAAAGTGACGGGTTGCGTTTTCTTGTCTTCGAAGACCTCGAAATCCTTCTGGCTGAGATCTTGGACGGGTCTACCCTGTCTGTCATAGACTGAGACGTCGAGGGAGATGTGGCTCGGATCAACAGTGGACGCGCCGGCTTTAATTTGAGAAGTGAAAAATATGAATGCTCCGAGTATAAGCAAAGACAAGGCTGATGTCCTGTCGATACTAATCCCTCCTGAGCTCAATCGTGAGAAACAAACTCGCTCAAGATTGGTGTAGCTCACGTGCCACCTCCCTGATAAAAGGAAAATAGCAGACCCTTTGTAAAACGGTCAAGGTAGTGTTAGAAGCTGTTCTAGATTTCAGGTCAAATCTTAGTTAACGGAGAGAGGAGGCCGGAACCGAAATCCCGGCCTTCTTCGGAAAGGACTATGATGCGGGATTCACACCCGCGTACCCTGAAAGAGGTTATGGGGCGTTTGCCCCAGCATGATTGCCCAATATAGGTGCAATCGTCGGGCCAAGCTCATTTGCGAGTGCGGCGAAAAGTTAAAGGCTGCATTTTCATAATAAATTCGCCGAAGTACAAAATTTGATAGGATCTATAAGAACGTTCTTGAATACGGATTGACAATTTTGTCGACTAAACATTGACAAATTTTGAAAATTCACGGGCGCTGATTTCCGAACTTGAGCGAGACCTAGCTGTAGAAAAAAGCGAAAAGTTTGGCTTCGCACAACTGCAATTTCAGAGGGCGATTGGGGAGCCGGGGAACGCCAAAAAAGCAAAAAGGGCAGTGGAAACTGCCCTCGATCTACTCCAGCCTTAGCTTACTTCTTGCGATTGACCGCAGCTTTCAGTTCTGCCCCAGGTGTAAATTTAGCCACTTTCTTAGCCGCAATTTTAATGGGTTTGCCTGTCTGGGGATTGCGACCGGTTCGAGCCTTTCTATTGCCTACTGAGAAAGTGCCAAACCCCACCAGGGTCACGCGTCCGCCTTTCTTCAGTTCCCCCTCGACGGAGGTCAAGACGGAGTTGATAGCTGCATCTGCCTGGGTTTTGTTGATGCCAGCATCCTTTGCGATTTTTTCAATCAGGTCTGCTTTGTTCACGTGGTCCTCTCCTTTGAAAATTGGTTTTCTTTAAAAACGCTCTCTCACCAGCGCGACAGACTTATACATTAGCGAAATCCGCTTGTCAAGCCCTTTTCCAAAGATTAACACGCGAAACCCCAGATTTTCCGACCTTCTTCCGACCATTAGATCTCTGTTTGCCCTTGTGCCCGGAAAACGGCCGCCAAGAATATTTCCGGTCAGCAAACACAGCCTAGGTGTCGATCGACGAAAAGACGCACCAGTCAGGCGTTTTGGCCGTTAACTGAGCAACGTCGATTTCGGTGGGAAAAAACGGATCGAGCCAAATGGGGAACCATCGCGACCGAAGGAAGGTCGCGATGGTTGGGGGGCCCCATCGAAGCAGATAGCTTCGATGAGCTCAAAGTCATAAGTTCTGGTGGCCGAGAAATTCACACTTACAGGTGAGCTTGGTATTTGACAGCCGCGGTAGCACCATTCCTGGGGTTAAGACTTTCGCATACCATTTTATTGTACAGCATCCTCGGTACCATTCGGCCTTCTCTGTTTTCCGTTGAAAATACTGGGACTGATCCCGGATAGATCCTAGCCGACAGAAATTACTGATTGCGGATATGGGAAAAATTTCTGGGGTTGTGTAATTTTGATTGAGTCATTATTCTCAAAATCAATTCTATTGACATGACAATTCCAAATCCAGATAATCAGATCATCCACAAAGGCTCAATGAATGAGGCCCAAGCATTCGTTCTCTTAGAAAAAATAGCATTCTTAGGGAGGATTTGATGAATAGACTAAGTGTCCTTTGCAGCTTGATCGTTTTTGTGCTCTTATTGGGGCTGGTTTCTTCACGATCATTCGCGTTACAGCAGGAGGAGAAGAAGCAGGAAGAACAAAAAGAACCCGAGGCCGTAGATATTGAAGATGCCGCCAAGCAGGCAACCAAGCCTGGCACGGAGGTCGGTTATACCAAGGAAGAGTACGACGAATTTCAAAAAGCTTACAACAACCCAGACTTGAAGCTTCGCGCCGACGGCTTGGCGCAGTTTGTCAAGGTTCACGCCAATTCAAAACTCAACGAACATGCCCTGGCTGCTTTTGCTCCCATAATCACGAAGCTCTACGAGCAGAAAGACATGGCCAATCTGGGCACAGTGGCTGAAACTTTCTTGCAGATGAAGCCCGATGATATTCTGGCTCTGGGATCTGCCACAGAAGCATTCCATGTCAATAAGGATTATGCCAAAGCGGTTAGGTACGGAGAATCTCTTTACGCCAAGAAACCCAGCCTTCAAGTCGCTCAGCTCCTCGCTCATTCCTATGGTGAGCTCAAGAACGATGCGAAGTTTGCCAGCTATGCTGAAAAATGCGTTCCTGAAATGTCGGCCAAGGACGCTTTCCCCTATTCGGTGAAGCTGTCTTATTACTATGCAGAGCGTAAGGACATTGGTAGGGCCGCTCAGCATTGTCAAAAAATGATATCTGCCTTCAGCGAAGGAGAGGTTGCTCCTGGGTACTCGGCAGAGAGGTGGACTCAAGAGAGGGCTCGATCCTACTCTATTATGGGCAGAAATTATTACGAGAAGAAGCAATTTGCCAATGCGGTGGCAGCTTACAATAACAGTCTCAAATATTTTCGTCAGAACGACGAAGCCTACTATTATTTGGGAATGTGCTATTGGCATGCGAACGACGCTGTCACGGCTTTAAAATGCTTTGCAAAGGCCTATAACTTGAATAAACCTTACTCCAAGACCGCCCGATCTTCGTTGGAAACGCTTTATAAACAACTCCACAACGGTTCGCTTGAGGGAATCGATACGGTGCTCAGGTCAGCGAGTGCGGAGATGAAATAGCCTCAATGCAGATCGGAATTATAGGATTCGGTCGTTTCGGGCGGTTTGCTGCGGAAATATTAAAGAATGATTTTGAGGTTTATGTTTGTGATCGGAAGAAAGTGCCTCGGCGGAAAGGAGTCACGGTCACTTCATTCGAGGAAGTAGCTCGAAAGCCTTTTCTCCTGCTTTGTGTTCCCATCTCTGAAATTCAATCTGTCTGTCGCAAGTTAAGGCCGCTTTTGAAAAAAGGACAGTTGGTCTTAGATACTTGCTCCGTCAAAGAAAGACCCCTTGCAATCATGACCCAGCTTCTGCCGCGATCGGTAGAAATCTTGGGGACCCATCCGCTCTTTGGTCCCGATAGCGCCCGGCCTGGAATTAAAGGTCTGAGAATCGTCTTGTGTCAGAGTAGGTGTAAGAACATTGGAAAGGTAAAAAAGTATTTAGGACAGCTAGGTCTAAAAGTGATTTTGACCACAGCAGAAAGGCACGACCGAGAGATGGCCAACAGTCAGGCGCTGTTTCATTTTTTGGCGCGCGGAGTTGCAGCGATGCGGATCAAGCTGGGGCCCCTCTCTACCCCTGGTCCCAGTAGGCTCTTCAATGAATTCAAAGACGTTCAGAATGATTCTCGTCAACTTTTCCAGGATCTGCACAAAATGAACCGCTTTGCTCGGGGTGTTCGCAAAAAGCTGATAGAAAATTTGACGAGGATTGACGCAGGTCTGTTACAGGAATACTAATCGCACCCGAATTTCCAGGCTGGCCCTGGTCTAGGAAAGCTGAAGAATCTTGACGATTTCCTTTTGAATAGGCTCTCCCGTGACTATGACTTCAGAGTCGTTCAAATAAACGTTTACTTCACTCCGAATCCCAAAATCATTCAAATAAATGCCCGGCTCTACGGAAAAACAGGTGTGGGGAATTAGCAGTCGTTCATCCTTGGTTTCGAGACTGTCCATATTGGCGCCATTACCGTGATCTTCCTCGCCGATACTATGACCCGTGCGGTGCACAAAATATTCGCCGTAACCTTCCCTGCTGATTATGTCCCGAGCGACCGAGTCCACCTGCCAACCCTGGATCCTAACCCCTTCCAAATAATTCTTTCTGACAAAGTTCAGCGCGGCATCTCGAGCTCCTTTCACCAATTCCCAGATTCTTAGGTAGTTCTCGGGAATCATTTCACCCGCATATCCTACCCAGGTGTAATCGGCGTACACGGCATTGGCCTTTTGGAGCTTGGCCCAGAGATCGATCAAGAGAAGATCCCCCGATTTAATTGAGCGAGATGCTTCTTTCTTGGGCTCATAGTGAGGGTTGCCACTGTTTTCGTTAACACCCACAATGGGTGGAGAAAAGGA
>QHZP01000505.1 GCA_003224715.1 Acidobacteriota bacterium
GTCTGAAATTCTTCGACTGCGACAACAACGGTGATTTGGACTTGCTCCTGTGCAACGGCCATCCCGACGACAAGATTGAGGAACGTTACAGCCAGGTGAAATACAAGGAACCCATGGTCCTTTTCCGGAACACTGGCAACGGGTTTGAAGATGTAAGCCGCGAAAGCGGCACCATCTTTTCGCGGCAGATGGCCGCCCGAGGAATGGCGTTGGGCGACTTCAACAATGACGGGGTGGTGGACGTGCTTGTGGCCGTCAATAATGACGCGCCCATCCTGCTGAAAAACAACTCGGGCAGGCACAACCACTGGCTCGGAGTCCGCTTGGTCGGCAAGAAGGCCAATCCCGATGCGGGCCGCGCCTTGATCACTTACCAGGCGGGGGATTTGAAGCGAGGCCGTTTCAAAGTTGGCGGTGGAAGCTACCTGTCCTCCCACGACCCACGCGTTGTATTGGGCATCGGCCAGCGGACCAAGATCGATTGGCTGGAGGTCAAGTGGCCCCAGCCGAGTGGTCGGGCGCAGGGAATCAAAACATAGCGGCATTGCCCGCGGAACACTCCACAAAGCAGGCTGAGCAAACGTCTGTTTGACTATGCGGTTTGTTGGGCACCATAAGGCGTGATCTGTTACGGCGGTCACGCAATAAAATTGATCCCGGACTTTCACATCGAATACGACGTTTGCCTTTAGTTGAGGAGGCTTCGGATAACGGATGCTATTGACCATCACGAACGACACCCAGCCGGCCACGGATCTTGGTTATCTACTACACAAGAATCCGTCACGATCGAAGTCCATCGCACTTGCTTTCGGGAATGCCCACGTCTTTTATCCCGAAGCAAGCCCCCAACGATGCAGTTGCCCTCCTACTGGATGTTGACCCGGTCGGGTTAGTCCGAAACCGCCGTGGGTCCTCGGGAGAGGGCTACGCTCTGGCACAGTATGTCAACGATCGTCCCTATGTCGCCAGTTCATTTTTGAGCGTTGCCCTCGCCAAAGCCTTTGGGACAGCCCTGTCAGGAAGAAGTAAGGAACGGCAGGAGCTGGTCGAAAAGCCAATGAACTTGGACGCAAAGGTGGCAGCCCTGCCCTGTCGCGGTGGTGAGCCTTTTCTCCGCAGGCTTTTCGAGCCTTTGGGCTACGAAGTCACAGCGACAAGTCACGCGTTGGATCTGCAGTTTCCGGAGTGGGGCGCGAGTCCCTACTTCAGTGTCAGGCTGCAAGCAAAGGTTTGCCTACGTGACCTGCTGACTCACCTGTACGTTCTTATCCCCGTCCTCGATGATGAGAAGCACTACTGGGTCGGAGACGAGGAAGTTGACAAGTTATTACGTCACGGGGAGGGATGGCTTGCGTCGCATCCAGACCGGGAACTCATCGCCAAGCGTTACCTGAGACATCAACGGAGCCTGGTTCGCGAGGCCCTCAGCAGACTGGTCGATGAGGACAATCCTGACCCTGACCAAGTGGAAGAAACGCACGCCGAGGAAGAAGCCGAAGTGGAAAGACGAATCAGCCTGAATGAGCAGCGGCTCGGAGCAGTCATCGCCGCATTGAAGAGTGGCGCGGTAGAGCGTGTTCTTGACTTGGGCTGCGGGGAGGGCAAGTTGTTGCGTTTACTGCTAGAAGACAGAACCTTCAGAGAGATAGTCGGGATGGATGTCTCTTACCGGGCTCTTGAGATCGCGAAAGAGCGGCTCCATCTGGATCGACTTCCCGCTAAACAGCGCGAGCGCATCCATCTCATCCACGGGTCGCTGACCTATCGCGATAAACGTTTGGCCGGATTTGACGCTGCCGCTGTGGTCGAAGTCATCGAGCACCTGGACCCGCCTCGGCTGGCGGCTTTTGAGCGCGTCTTGTTTGATTGCGCAAGACCAGCCAACGCGATACTGACTACGCCCAACATCGAATACAACACAAAGTTTGAAAGCCTGCCGGCTGGCAAGTTCCGGCATAAGGATCACCGTTTTGAGTGGACCCGCCCGGAGTTTCAGTCATGGGCCAATGAGGTGGCTGAACGCCATGGCTACTCGGTCCGATTCATAGGTGTTGGTCCCATAGATCCGGCAGTAGGGTCGCCCACTCAAATGGGAATCTTCAAGCTGAAGTAATTCATCCCCTTTGTTCCGCTTTTCCAGGGCCCTATTTAGGGGTTGCATCTCGAAGCCACGCTGCTGGTAGAGTCCGTAGAGCAATGAAACTCACCATTCCTGAACTTTCGCTGGTTGTCCTCATCGGTCCCTCTGGTTCGGGCAAATCAACATTTGCCCGAAAGCATTTTAAGCCCACGGAAATCTTGTCCTCCGACTTCTGCCGAGGTCTCGTTTCAAACAATGAGAACGACCAAGCCGCAACCAACCCGGCTTTTGAGGTGCTGCACTTCATCGCGTCTAAGCGTCTGGAAGCCGGCAAATTGACGGTCGTAGATGCTACGAATGTTCAGCCTGAAGCGCGAAAGCCTTTAGTAGCGCTGGCTCGGCAGTACCATGTGCTCCCGGTGGCCATCGTGCTCAATTTGCCTGAAAGGCTCTGTCAAGACCGAAACAAATTTCGGCCAGACCGTGATTTTGGCGCGCATGTCATTCGTCAACAGAGCCAGCAATTGCGTCGATCCCTGCGAGGCCTGCAAAAAGAAGGTTTTCGGCACGTCTTTGTCTTGAGTTCACCAGAAGAACTAGAAGGCGCTGAAATTGAACGTCAGGCGCTTTGGAACAACCTACGACATGAGAAAGGGCCGTTCGACATCATCGGCGACATCCATGGATGTCTTGACGAACTGGAAACCTTGCTCCGTGAGCTTGGATATCAGTGGGCCGCTGGCCATGGGCGTTCCAACGGTGAGGTCCGCCACCCTCAAGCAAGAAAAGTTGTCTTTCTGGGAGACCTGGTTGATCGTGGGCCGAAGATTCCCCAGGTGCTTCGCCTGGTAATGAGACTGGTAGGGTCCGGTGTGGCTCTTTGTGTGCCCGGCAATCACGACATGAAGCTGTTGCGAAAGCTGAGAGGCAGAGACGTCCAGACTACTCATGGGCTGGCCGAGTCTCTGGCCCAGTTGGACAATGAGCCGGCCGAGTTCAAGCAGGAAGTCTCAAAGTTCCTCGACGACCTGGTTAGTCATTACGTCCTGGACGAGGGGAAACTGGTGGTCGCACACGCTGGAATGAAGGAAGAAATGCAAGGCCGGGGTTCGGGCAAAGTCCGCGACTTCGCACTTTATGGGGAAACGACTGGAGAAACAGACGAGTTTGGTCTGCCGGTTCGCCACAACTGGGCAGCTGAATATCGGGGGAAGGCGATGGTGGTCTATGGCCACACTCCCGTGCCTGAGCCCGAATGGCTCAATCGGACCATTAACATCGACACGGGCTGCGTTTTCGGCGGCAGACTGACAGCTCTTCGCTATCCCGAGAAGGAACTGATTTCGGTCCAGGCCCGCCAAACCTACGCACAACCCGTAAGAGTCTTTCTTCCTGTGGAATCAACGCCAGGTCCTGCCCTCACAGCCCAGCAGCAGCACGACGAGCTCTTGGATATCGAAGACGTGCTCGGCAAGCGCCTGGTGACAACTCAATTGCATCACACTGTCACGATCCGGGAAGAGAATGCCATCACCGCCTTGGAAGTGATGAGCCGGTTCGCTTCCAACCCAAAGTGGCTGATTTATCTGCCACCGACAATGTCACCTACGGAGACGAGTCAGAAACCTGGGTGTCTCGAGCATCCCGAGGAGGCTTTTGCCTATTTCCGCAACGAACGAGTGCCGCGCCTCGTTTGCGAAGAGAAGCACATGGGGTCTCGGGCCGTAGTCATTGTGTGCCGCGACCAGGAAGCGGCAGGGAAACGCTTTGGGACTACTGGCACCGAATTCGGGATCTGTTATACCCGGACCGGCCGGCGGTTCTTCGACGATGCACAATTGGAGTCTGCGTTGTTGACTCGCGTTCGATCCGCCCTGGACCGAGCGGGTCTCTGGGAGGAGCTCCAAACGAATTGGGTTTGCCTGGACTGCGAGCTGATGCCATGGTCAGCGAAAGCCCAGGAACTGCTAAGGAACCAGTATGCCGCGGTGGGTGCAGCATCTCAGGCTGCACTGCCCCAAGCCATTGAGATTCTGGGGCAGGCAGCCCAGCGCGGGATCACTGTCGAAACATCTCACAACTCATCCCTGCTCGCCCATTTCAAAGCGCGGGCCGACGGGGCCACTCGCTTCGTCGAAGCATACCGGCATTACTGTTGGAGGGTTCAATCCGTGTCCGACCTCAAGCTGGCGCCCTTCCATCTGTTGGCAAGCGAAGGCCAAGTGCACATCCAGAGAGATCATGGCTGGCACATGGAAACCCTCGCGAGGGTTTGCCGTGCAGATGATGGAGTGCTCCTAGCCACTCCGTACAAAGTGGTGGATGTGACTGATCTTGCCAGCCTGCAGTCTGGAATCCAATGGTGGGAACAACTCACAGAGCGTGGCGGCGAAGGGATGGTGATCAAGCCGCTGGAGTTCGTCGCCAAAGGGCGGAAGGGACTGGTCCAGCCCGGTGTGAAGTGCCGCGGACGAGAGTATCTGCGCATCATCTATGGTCCGGAGTACACGCTACCCGGGAACCTGGAACGTCTCCGCTCACGCGGCCTGTCTGCCAAGCGCTCGCTAGCACTGCGCGAGTTTGCGCTGGGAATCGAAGGCCTGGAGCGCTTCGTCCGCCAGGAACCCCTCCGTCGCGTTCACGAATGCGTCTTCGGCGTCCTGGCCCTCGAAAGCGAACCCGTGGACCCAAGGCTGTAGCTCGTTTTCAGCTAACTAATCCTTGGGACGCGAATTCCTGAATTCCTCCCAGGTCTTGTCCAGGATCAATTCCAGTTTGTCATTCTCACTTGTCGGAACGAACTCTACGGGTTTGCTATATAAGCCCTGCAAAGCGAGACTCGAAAAGGCGAAATCCCTTTACCGAACCCCTCGCCCAGCTGTACGTGGGCCTTTACGGAACTCCCATCGACTGCTACATCACTATTGTGGAGGCGCAGGGAATCAAAAGATAGCGGCATTGCCCCGGTTTGGGTTAGGAGAATATCGACGGGTCGCGAGGGCAGAGGCCACTCTTTAGCCTGAGGTAAACAAGCTGCCCGTCTATTTTAGGAGGGCCAGAGGCAACAACGCATCGAGGCAGGAATGCATGATCGACCAGTCCGGCCGAATCTTCAAAAATCGATCCTTGCACCGGAAAGCAGCTAGTCGTTCGCTCTCTTTGACTGATCCTTTCCATTGCTCATGAGAGGCCAGTAGGTTTCGCTGCGTCTCTCTTTGGGATACAGATTCTTCCATTCGCCGTAGCCCGCAACGGAAAGCCAGCGCTCAAAGGTGCGTGCGGCGAGGTCAATCTCGGCTATCACCATACCGCTCTGGCCATTTGTATCCGCCAGGATGCGTCCATTAGGATCGATAATGAGACTGCGCTTGGTACCATAAATGGAGGCAACCAGGTAAACGGCGTTATCGATGGCTCGCGCGCGAGCCACAACATCCCACTCATAGTCATTTCCCCGGATATCACCCCAGATCGGCAGAAAAATGATCTCTGCTCCCTGGAGGGCAAGGTTTCTGGCGACCTCGGGAAAGAAGTTGTCGTAACAGATCTGCAAACCAATCGTGCCGAAATCGGTCTCAAAAACGGGGTAAGTGCTGCCGGGGATGATCCCTCCGCTAACCTCTGTTTCCGGGAGATGAGTCTTCCGGTACTTTCCCACGACCTTTCCTTTCCTGTCAATCAGAAGTGCGGTGTTATACACCAGAGTCCCTTCTCTTTCGTAAATTCCTGCAA
>QHZP01000130.1:0-2441 GCA_003224715.1 Acidobacteriota bacterium
AAGCCAGGACGGAGTACCATGCCGGACACTCCCAAACCGAATAACAGGAGCCTGCCACGATGAGCCATCAACTTAGATCAGGCCAGAACAACCCCCGCGTCATAAGTCCAAGGCGGCTACGTCTCTTTATGAGTTTGATTCTGGCGCTGGTTCCGACAACTTTCTGGTCTCAGGCTGGAGTCACGGATAAGGCACAGGAGGGACAGTCTCAGACCCGGGCCACCTTGCCGCTCAGCCTGAAGCAGGCCATTGACATGGCTCTGGCGCCGCAGGGCAACGTACGAGTTCAACTGGCCGCAGAGTTGATTCGACAGGCGGAGGCCCGCTCGGTCCAATCGCGAGCAGCCTTACTGCCGAACCTAGACTCGTCGGTAACCCAGCAGAGCCAGACGCGCAATCTGGCAGCGTTTGGAATTCGAATCGTTATTCCCATACCGGGCTTTGTTTCACCTGAATTTGTGGGGCCGTTCAATACCTTTGACGCCCGTGCCACACTGAGCCAGCGTGTCTTTGATCTGAGTTCGATCCGGCGCTTTCAAGCCTCTCGGGCGGGCCTTCAATCCTCCAGAATGGAAAAGGAAAGTACGGATGACCAGGTGGCCAACCAAGTCGCCAGAGCTTACTTGACGGGACTTCGAGCTGAAGCCAGGGTGGAAGCCACGAGGGCTGATGTGACACTGGGCGAGACTCTTTTGAAGCTTGCCCAGGACCAGAAGACGGCTGGTACAGGCACGGGAATAGAAGTCACCCGCGCACAAGTGCAGCTTGCCAATGAGCGTCAGCGACTACTGGTTGACGAAAATGAGCGTCGCGAAGCGCATCTCCAACTGCTGCGGGCCATTGGCTTGAAACTGGATGGTGTCCTGCAACTCACCGACAAACTCATGGGCCTTTCCATAGAACGGATGACCCCGGAACAGGCCTTGTCCGAGGCGCTCGAGTCGCGATCGGATTTCAAAGCGCAGCAACAACAGGAACAGAGCGCCCAGCTGAACTATAGTGCTGCCAGGTGGGAGAGATTACCCTCCGTGGTAGGTTTTGGGGATTATGGAACAATCGGATCCGGCATTGGGCACGCGATTCCAACACGCACCTATGGTGTTTCGGTGAGAGTTCCAGTCTTTGACGGGGGGCGTCGCGACGCTCTCCGCTCCGAGAGTCTCTCACAGTTTCGGCAGGAGCAGATCAAGACGAAGGATTTGCGAGAGCAGATAGAGTTAGAAGTCCGAGTGGGCCTGGACCGTTTGGCTTCGGCCGAACAGCAGGTGAAGGTGGCCGAGGAAGGACTGGAACTGGCTCAGGGCGAGGTGGCCCAGGCTCAACGCCGTTACCAGTCGGGACTAACCGGCAGCATTGAAGCCACCGACGCTCAGGCCCGATTGGAACGTGCTCGTGATAACCAGATCGTTGCCCTGTTCAATTACAACCTGGCGCGGGTCGACCTGGGTCAGGCGATGGGCAACGTTCGCCGCATGATTCGCTGATGGTATTCGGCTGCAAAAGGTGGTTTGGCCGGGTTCGAGCCGGCTTTCATGTCCCGAATTCCAACGGAAACCGATAGCATCGATGAACCTCCCTAAGAAGTTTATTCCTCTGGTCCTCGCGCTGCTCATGCTGGTGATGGTGGCTATCTGGCTGGCTGGTTGGCTGAAAACTGATGCCATCCAGGCCATCGGTCTTTCCGGCAATATTGAGCTGACTGAGGTGAACATCGCGTTTAAAATTCCCGGAAAACTGCAAGAACGCACGGTGGACGAGGGAGCCGCAGTCAAGAAAGGTATGGTTATCGCTCGCCTGGACCACGAGCAATTGCTGCGTCAACGCGATCGAGCGCGGGCCGTGCTGGCCTCAGCGGAATCCCGGCTTGCTCAACTGCGCACTTCGATCCAATATCAAAGAGAAAATGTCGCCGGGCAGATTGAGCAGCGCCAGGCCGAAGTGGAGGCGGCCGAGGCCGGCCTCAGGGAGCTTCTGGCTGGTGCCCGGGCCCCGGAGATTGAGCAGGCCCGCGCTGCTGTCGAGCGCTCTCGGACCGAAAAGCAGAAAGCTGAGAAAGACTGGCAGCGAGCTCAGACCCTCTATAAGAACGAAGACATTTCCGCGGCCGACTTCGATCAATTTAAGAGCCACTATGAGAGTGCTGTAGCTTCCTTAAAGCAGACCGAGCAGCAGCTGGCGCTGGTGCTTGAAGGACCACGAAAGGAGAACATCGAAGCTGCCCGGGCCCAGGTTGCTCGCTCCCAGGCTGGCTTGAAGTTGGCCGAAGCTTCACGGCTGGAACTGAAACGCCAGCAACAGGAAATGGCGACACGCAAGGCAGAAATTGATCAGGCTGGCGCAGAACTGGCGGCACTCGAATCCCAACTTAAGGACACCGTGGCCATTTCCCCCATTGACGGAGTCGTACTGAGCAAGGCAGCAGAGACCGGTGAAGTGCTGGC
>QHZP01000130.1:2542-25297 GCA_003224715.1 Acidobacteriota bacterium
CTCTTCGGAGGCGGAATTCACCCCCAAACAGATCCAAACCCCGGAGGAACGAGTCAAACTGGTTTACCGAATCAAGATTGACATTCCCAATCCCGAGCATGAATTGAAGGAGAACATGCCGGCCGACGCAGGAATCCAGTTGGAGGAAGGAACGGCGGGAAGCCGTCACTGACCGGAGGAGCGCGAAGTTTCCTTTAACCTGAAATCCGAAATTGAATGGAGATGTATTCCCATATTGGCTTCAATCCCTCACCCCCTGCCCCTCTCCCAAAGGGCGAGGGGAGAGTCAATCTAATTTTGTTGTTCCCTCTCCTCGTGGGAGAGCGGTGAAGGCTTGATACCCAAATTATGCATCGAACAACACCATCGACGCTGAAGACCCTTGCTCCACCAGCAACAACCCCCTCACCCGGCCTACGGCCACCCTCTCCCGATGGGAGAGAGAAGTAATAAATTAGAGTTTACTCTCCCCTCGCCCTTTGGGAGAGGGGCAGGGGGTGAGGGGGCCCGCCTCAGTGGTGCATAATTTGGGTGATAAGCCTTCACGGGGCGCGTGAGGATGCATCTCGTGACAAGTCTTTCATGCCCCCAACCTCGGAATTCAGGTTTAAGGGCGTATGAGCCAGCAGATGAATGACGTCAATCGGGACGATCGAACGATGATTCAAACCCAGGGCTTAACTCGATGCTTTGGAGCACTGACAGCCGTTAGCGCGCTCAATCTGAAAATTCCCCGTGGAGAGATCTTCGGTCTGGTTGGACCCGATGGCGCAGGAAAGACTACTACCTTGCGATTGCTCTGCGGCTTATTGGACCCGACCGAGGGACAGGCCTGGGTCGCTGGGTACGACGTGGCTCGTGACACTCAGCCCGTGAAAGATCGGATTGGATACATGGCCCAGCGATTTGCTCTTTACGGGGATTTGACAGTTGAAGAGAACATGTTTTTTTATGCCGACCTGTTTGGCATTTCCATGGCACATCGCGATCTCTTGATGGGAAGTCTTCTTAAGATGACGCGCATGGAACCCTTTCGAAAAAGGCAAGTGGGCCGGCTCTCCGGAGGAATGAAGCAAAAACTCGCGCTGATGTGCACCTTGCTTCATCGTCCTCAGATTCTCTTCCTGGATGAGCCGACGAGCGGGGTTGATCCAGTGTCGCGACGTGATTTTTGGGCCATCCTTTACCAACTGGTAAGAGATGGCATGACGGTTCTTGTCACCACGGCTTATCTTGATGAGGCGGAGCGATGCAACCGAGTTGGTTTGCTCCATCAAGGTCACCTCATAAGCTGCGATTCGCCGGAGGCTTTGAAGAGCCAGCTGGAAGAAGCATGCTTCGAGGTCCAAGGAGTGAACCAAAGAGCCGTCAGAGAGGCACTCCAGGTATTCGAAGGGGTAATCAGCGTGGAACCATCCGGCGCCACCCTCCATGTTTTTATGCCCCCTGCGCATTCGTCGGCAGAAGTCTTGGAAAAGAAACTCCATGAGAAAGGCCTTGGGCCGGTTACCGTCAGGCCCGTTATTCCGTCTCTCGAAGATGTATTTATCGCCTTGATTCGGAAGACCCCTCGAAATGCTCAGGAACCACCCATGCCGCAGGGCGGCACCACGCGGACATGAAAATTATTCCCCCTTCTAAGGGGTGCAGGGGGATGTCCCGTTGCGAACATGGCACTGGAAAACCGAAGGACACCCCCCTACGCCCCCCTTGATAGGGTGGATTTTCAGAGAAGTTAACATGAGGCCGGAGGTAGGGTCATTTGCTATGCATTGACCGGCCAGCGGATGAGTGACTCTCCGCCCTACCAAAAGGACAGTTTGATGGCCGCTTCCCATGAAGCAAACCAATGGGCCGTGGAAATAGAGGACCTGGTCAAGCGATTTGGAGATTTTGTTGCAGTTGACCACGTCTCGCTGAAGGTGCGTCGCGGAGAAATATTTGGCTTTCTGGGTCCTAACGGCGCCGGCAAGTCAACCGCCATCCGGATTCTCTGCGGTCTGCTCGCCCCCTCCGGCGGAAGGGCCATCGTAGGGGGCTTCAACGTAGCCACTGAACCTGAGGCCGTTAAGAAGAACATTGGCTACATGTCGCAGAAGTTTTCCTTATATGACGACTTGAAAGTAGAAGAAAACATCGACTTTTTCAGCGGTGTCTACGGGGTTCCGCCAGAGCAACGAGCGAAGCGTAAAGAGTTTGTCCTGGACATGGCAGACTTGCAGGAAAGGCGTGATAGCATGACCCGGTTGCTGGCGGGAGGATGGAAGCAACGGCTGGCGCTAGGCTGCGCCATTCTGCACGAGCCGCCGATCTTGTTCCTGGATGAGCCTACTTCAGGAGTTGATCCGATCGCCCGCCGTGGATTCTGGGATCTCATTTATCAGTTGTCCGAGTCCGGTCATACCGTCTTTGTCTCGACTCATTACATGGACGAAGCCGAGTATTGTCACCGCCTGGCACTGATGTACCGGGGAAGAATTATTGCCCTGGGTGAGCCTTCAACGCTCAAAAAAAACCTGAGGTCTCATAGTCTGATGTACCTCGATTCATCTGATCCCTTGGAGAGTATGAAAGCCCTGGAAGGAAAGAAAGGGATACTGGGTGTGGCCGTGTTCGGCGCCGGACTTCACGTTTCAGTTCAGGACCCGGCCTCTACCCGAAGGCAGATCCAGGACCTTTTGGGACAACGCGGAATCCATATCCGCCGGTTAGAAATGATTTCCCCATCGATGGAAGATGTCTTTGTCGCTATGATCGAAGAAGAGGAGCGCAAGGCCTCATGAACACAAGGCGCACACGGGCTGTGGCTCGCAAAGAATTCCTGCACATTGTGCGGGATCCAAGGAGCCTAGCTATGGCTCTGGGAATGCCGCTAATGATGTTGTTCCTTTTCGGCTATGCGCTGACCCTGGATGTGGATCGCATTCCAACGGTGGTATACGACTCCGACTATACTCCAGAAAGTCGCGAACTCATACAACGGTTTCAAGGCTCTCGTTACTTCCAGATTCTCGGTTCGGTAGACCAATATGAAACCATCGAGAGAAAAATCGACCGAGACCAGTGCCTCCTTGGCGTGGTTATTCCGCAGGACTATTCTCGCAAGCTGCTTTCAGGTGATGAAGCCGAGATCCAGATTTTGCTGGACGGCAGCGATTCCAACACCGCCTCGATTGCGCTGGGATATGCGGAATCCATGCTTCAACGCTACGGGCTCGAATTGCGGGCGGTTGCCTTCAACCGGAAGGGAGGGGGCCACCTGGTGCCACCCATCGAGCCCAGGCTGCGGGTCTGGTACAACAGCGAATTAAAATCCAAGAATTATATCGTCCCGGGACTGATAGCGGTGATTCTGATGATCATCGCTGCGCTGCTGACCTCTCTGACCATTGCCCGTGAATGGGAAATGGGAACCATGGAACAGCTCCTGTCTACTCCGTTGCGGCCCGCCGAGATGGTGCTGGGGAAAATGGTCGCCTTTTTCGGAGTTGGGCTTGTTGATATGGTGTTGGCCATCGCAGTCGGGGTGCTCATCTTCCAAGTTCCGTTGCGAGGCAATCCTCTCTTTTTGTTTTTCACCGGCTGTGTCTTCTTGTTTGGGGGGCTGTGTTGGGGCATTCTGATCTCTGCCGTGGCGCGTTCTCAATTGCTGGCCTATCAAATGGGTATGCTGAGTTCATTTCTCCCGGCTTTCGTCCTGTCAGGCTTCATCTATTCGATCGAGAATATGCCGGTGGTAATCCGGGTGATTACTCACGTTGTGCCGGCCCGTTATTTCGTGACTATACTGAAGGGAGTCTTTCTGAAGGGAATCGGATTTGAAGTTTTGTGGGCAGAGGTTGTTTTCTTGCTGACCTTTGCCGGCATCGTATTCTTGCTGGCAACCCGCAAGCTCAAACAGAAGCTGGCTTGAACCTTGTAATTTGATTGAGGAGGTAATGGGTGGCGAAAAGAAACTTTGGCCCGACCCCTCACCCGGTCCTTCCCCCTGGCATTTTGGATTTTGGGCTGCGCCGCCATCCCATCCACAATCCACAATCCGGAATCCGAATCGGTTGAATTTGGATTTCCGATTCGGGAAAAATCCAAAATCTAAAATCCAAGATTCACTATGTGGCATCGAATTCGCGAAATCGTCAGGAAGGAATTTTACCAGGCATTGCGGGAGCCCCGGATGCGGTTGCTTTTGGTTCTGCCTCCAGTTATTCAACTCATCGTTTTTGGCTACGCGGTCAACCTGGATGTGGAGAACAGCCGGGTTGCCTGGATGGATCAGGATCATACGCCGGCCAGTCGTGAGTTAAGAGCAGCCTTTCAGGGCTCCAGGTATTTTCAGATCACTAACACCTTGACCCAGGAAAGCGAAGGCCGGCAATTGCTGGACCAGGGAAAGGTTCAGGCAATGGTTCGAGTGCTGCCTGGTTTTTCGCGAGATATCCTGGGTGGTCAGACAGCCGCTGTCGAAATCCTGGTGGAAGGGTCGAACTCCAATACGGCTGCGATTGTTTCGAGCTACGCGACCCAGGTGGTCTCTGCTTATGCCAACCAGGTACTGGCGCGGCAGCAGGCAATCCGGCTGGTGGGAGCTTCGACCTCTGCCGGGATTCCCATCAGTCTGCGGCTACCCTCTCTAACCGTAAACAGCCGTGTTTGGTTCAATCCCAGTTTGCGAAGTCGAAACTACTTTGTCCCGGGAGTGGTCGTAAACATCATTGCTCTGATCACCATCATGCTGACAGCCATGAGTATTGTTCGGGAAAAGGAAATTGGCACGATGGAACAGTTGATGGTCACGCCTATTCGGCCTGTCGAGCTCGTCTTAGGAAAGGTCTTGCCTTTCGCGTTGGTCGGACTGTTGGAAGTTATCCTGGTAACGGCAGCGGCGTTACTGGTTTTTCGCATCCCATTTCGAGGAAGCGGTTTTCTACTGCTTGGTTGTTCCATTCTGTTCCTATTAACCACACTGGGAGCAGGCCTATTCATCTCAACTATTTCTCAAACTCAGCAGCAAGCGATGATGGCCTCCTTCCTTTTCTTTATGCCAGCCTTCATGCTCAGCGGATTTACCTTTCCGATTCATAACATGCCGGTCGCAGTCCAGTATCTGACATACGCAAATCCGTTACGTTACTTTGTAGAGATCGTCCGTGGAATTTTTCTGAAAGGGATCGGGATTTCCATCCTCTGGCCACAAATGCTGACCCTGACAGCCATCGGCCTGGCTGTGTTAGGATCAAGTTCCTTGAGGTTCCGCAAGCGCTTAGAGTGACCAGCCGATTTGGCTTTATTCCGTTCCCAAAGTTAAACAAAGGTAAGTACTGGATTTCGCAATTGCAATGGGGCATTTCACCTGATCCCGATGGTCCGGATTGGTTTGATACATTTTCATTAGCCCCGCGCTTCAGCGCGGGGTCTCTAGAGTTTGGACATTTCAAGTAGCGACAGGCATTCTTGCCTGTCTTGAGCTGTTTCAGAGACGAGTTTGAGAGGCAGGAATGCCTGTCGCTAAGCCCTTTTGCGCCAACCCTGACAGGGAGCCCGAAGCGCAAGCGAGGGTCATTGCCACTGAAACTCGCTGGCGCTTCGGGCTCGCAGACCTCCGCAAAAGGAGGACAAATTCTCGTTGTAACGTGCATAATGCTTCAGCTCATTCGTGGCTCTGCTTGTGCTCATATGCCTCACCTCAGGAGACTTTTATGAACTTCTTTCCATTGCACTCCTGTTTTGCTTTGGGGCTGTTAGCGGCCTTTGTCGCCCCAACCAGCACCTCTGACGAGAAGCCGGTCCTGGGCTTCAACCAGGAGGGCGCCACGCACCAGCGCTCGCTCGAAGCCCAGCTTGATTCCCTCCTCCAGAAAGACCATCTCCGTGAATGGATGAAGCGGATGGCGGCCAGACCCCATCATCTTGGTTCCGCCTATGGGAAGGAAAATGCGGAATTCATTGCAGCACTGTTCCGCTCCTGGGGCTTTGAGACGGTGATTGAGGAGTTTAAAGTCCTTTTTCCGTCCCCCAGGAAGCGTTTCTTGGAGATGACCGCTCCGGAGAAGTTTATGGCTCGTCTGATGGAACCGGAAATCAAGGAAGACTCAACCTCCGGTCAAGCCGGGCAACTGCCGATATACAATGCTTTCTCCGTTGATGGTGATGTGCAGGGGCAACTTGTTTATGTGAATTATGGCGTTCCCAAAGATTACGAAGTGCTCGCCGAGAAAGGAATCGATGTTAACGGAAAAATTGTTATTGCTCGCTACGGCGTGTCCTGGCGCGGGATCAAGCCCAAAGTGGCCGCTGAGCACGGCGCCATCGGTTGCCTCATCTACTCTGATCCTCGAGAAGACGGTTACTTTCAAGGCGACCCCTACCCGAAGGGAGCCTGGCGCAATGAATTCGGCGCTCAACGGGGCTCGGTTGTGGATATGTCGCTCTACCCAGGTGATCCCCTGACCCCAGGCGCCGGCGCTACCGAGGATGCGAAGCGACTTTCGATCAAGGAAGCACCTACTCTGACCAAAATTCCCGTGCTTCCCATCGCCTATTCCGACGCCCTTCCGTTATTGCGCGCGCTTGGGGGGCCTGTCGCTCCCCAGGACTGGCGAGGCGCGCTCCCGCTCACCTATCACCTGGGTCCTGGCGCGGCCACTGTTCATCTCACCGTTGAATTTGATTGGAAGTTGGTCCGGGCGTATGACGTCATCGCCAAGATACGAGGCTCAGAACGACCAGATCAGTGGATTATCCGGGGAAACCATCACGATGCCTGGGTTTTTGGCGCCTATGATCCGCTCAGTGCTCTGGTGGCGTTGCTGGAAGAGGCCCGTGCGGTGGGTGAGTTATCGAAAAGCGGATGGAGGCCGAAGCGCACCCTCGTCTATGCGGCCTGGGATGGCGAAGAGCCTGGTCTTCTCGGTTCAACCGAGTGGGTGGAAGCTCACGACGAGGAACTGAAGAAGAAGGCTGTTCTGTACATCAATACGGATTCCAATGGGCGAGGCTTCTTAAGCCTCAGTGGCTCGCACACGCTGGAAAAATTCATCAACCAGGTGGCGCGCGACGTGCGCGACCCGGAAAAGAAAATCACGGTCGCTGAACGCCTACGCGCCCACCGGATCGTTAAGGGAAGCCCGGAGGATCGGAAGGAGGCAAAGGAACGAGCGGACCTGCGCATCGATGCCCTCGGATCGGGCTCTGATTACACCCCGTTCCTGCAACACCTGGGCATTGCTTCGCTGAACCTCAGTTACGGAGGCGAGGATGGCGGCGGCTCTTACCACTCCATCTACGATTCGTTTGATCATTACAAGAGATTCGGAGATTCTGGTTTCGATTATGGAATTGCTCTCGCGCAAACGACAGGCCGGGCCGTCCTGCGTTGCGCCAACGCCGACGTTCTCCCTTTCGAATTTACCAACTTCTCCAGTGCCGTGGAGCAGTATGTCCAGGAGATTACCAAGCTGATCGACGATATGCGTGAAGAAACGGCTCAGAAAAACGCATTGATCAACGATAAAATGCTGGAAGCCGTGGCTGATCCCACCCAGCCTTATGTCATTCCCAGGCCAGAGCCGCCGGTGCCTTATCTCAATCTGGCGCCATTGAAAAACGCGCTGGTGCAGCTTCAAGAGAGTACGAAGCAATACGAAGCTGCAAACAACGCTCTGACAACCAGTGGTCGCCACCTCCCACCCGAAGCTCAGAAATCCCTGGATGAAATCTTAATGAGCACAGAACGTGCGTTGACCGAGGACACAGGCTTGCCGCGGCGGCCCTGGTTCAAACATCAGATCTACGCGCCTGGACTTTATACAGGATATGACGTTAAGACGCTGCCTGGAGTCAGGGAAGCCATTGAGCAGCGAAACTGGCAGGAAGCCAGCGAGCAAGTGGAGCGGGTGGCGAAAACTTTCGACCAGTTTGCCCGAACGATTGATCGTGCAACCACTATAATCAAAAGTAGCGCTCCCAGTAAATGACCGGCTTCGGAACAAGGGCTGGCTCTCCCCCAAGGCAGGGATTGCATCGATCGCGCTGCTGAATTAAAATCCGCAGAGATGAACCGTCTTCTCCGGTGACTGCAGGGATCGTGGAGAGGCAGCTTCTGGCCCAGCGCAGCACAGTATTCATGTTCTATAGGAATGTTTTTATATTTTGAATGGAGCGTATCTAGCACGAAGTGACTACCTTAACTGATACTACTAAACCCGAAAATCGGCTGGCCGAAGGTTTTCAAGAACGTTGGGAACCCGTCGGCTTTGATAACTTGCAGAACGCCAGCATCAGCGTAATCATTCCAGCTTATAACGAATGTGAATCCATTGGAGAACTTCTGGAAAAATTAATTGGAGTGCTGAAGGGCCTGGGACGGCCCTGGGAAATCATCGTGGTCGACGATGGCTCTTCAGACGGGACGCTGGAAGTCATCAAGGGCAAAGAAGTAAAGATCATCGCCCATCCATACAACATTGGCAACGGTGCCGCCATTAAAACGGGAATCCGTCACGCTAGTGGAGACATCATTGTCATGATGGACGGGGACGGGCAACATAATCCGGAAGACATCCCAAGGCTGATTGCGAAGATCGGCCCTTATGATATGGTGGTGGGAGCGCGAACGAATGGATTTGTCCAGAACAAGCACCGAACATTGGCCAATCATTCCTACAATTGGCTGGCCTCCTACATGACTCATTTTATGATTAAAGATTTGACTTCAGGCTTTCGAGCCATCAAGTCAAGCGTCTTGAAACGATTCACCTATTTAATTCCCAATACGTTCTCTTACCCCACCACTCTCACACTCTCTCTTTTGAGAGCCGGCTACAGTTTGAAATATGAACCGATTGTCACCTTAGATCGTGCGGGGAAAAGCAAGATTAACCTATTGACCGATGGGATTCGATTTTTCCTGATTATTTTCAAAATTGCGACTTTGTTTTCACCGCTTAAGATCTTTCTGCCATTCAGTTGGCTGTTCTTTGGCCTTGGCCTGGCAAACTATGCCCACACTTATTTCACTGCCCATAGACTCACCAATATGACGGTGCTCTGCTTCATTGCTGGATTTCTCTTCTTCCTGTTAGGACTTATCTCAGAACAAATTGCTCAATTGCGAATAGTCTATTTTGAGGCGGGTGAGAACTCTATTGGAACAGTCGAAGGCAATCCGCAGCGAAGGGTTCGATGGAATACACAGTTGGCCGAGGTCTTCCGCTTTGGCTTGATCACTTGACCGAATGATCCGTAACCCGCATCCCACCAGTTTAGTGGCATTGTTTCAAAGCTTGAAGCAGAATCGTCATCTCCTCTGGCAGATGACCAAACGAGAGGTGGTGGGGCGTTATCGGGGTTCCATCTTCGGTTTGTTCTGGTCCTTTTTCAACCCGATTGTCATGCTGCTCGTCTATACGTTTGTCTTCGGCGTTGTCTTTAAAGCGCGGTGGCCCGGCGGAATGGCCACCCAGAGGGAATTCGCGGTCATTGTGTTTACGGGCTTGACCGTATTTACTCTCTTTGCTGAATTGACCAATCGGGCCCCCACCCTCATTGTTTCGAACGTCAACTATGTAAAACGAGTCGTTTTCCCTTTGGAAATTTTGCCCTGCATTGCGCTGGGAACCTCTCTCTTTCACACCTGTATCAGTCTTCTGATTTTGTTGACAGCTCATCTGGTCTTGAATGGAATTCTGCATTGGACTTTCGTTTTCTTTCCCTTCGTCCTCCTCCCGCTCATTGCTGTCTGCTTGGGGTTGGCTTGGTTCCTGGCTTCTTTGGGAACGTTCGTGCGTGACGTGGGCCAAATGGTTGGAGTCGTCACTCAGATTCTAATGTTCCTGAGTCCCGTGTTTTACCCGCCCGCGGCCATCCCCTCACCCTTGCGACCGATCCTTAAGCTGAACCCGCTGGCTTTCATTATGGAGCAGATGCGCGAAATCATCATCTACGGCCATTTGCCAAGCTGGGTGGGGCTTGCCATGCATTTGGGCCTTGGGATCTTGGTGGCTTGGACGGGTTTGTGCTGGTTTCAAAAAACGAGAAATGGATTTGCTAATGTCCTCTGAGGTTGCCATTTCGGTTCAAAACGTCAGCAAGGTCTACCACATTTATCAGCATCCTCGGGACTTGCTGGTACGGCAGGTCTATACCCAGCTGGAATCTCTCCCCCTTCTTCCGGACTTTCTCAAGTCCCGCTGGCAGCAACGCGCTGCGCGCTATGGAAAGGAATTCTATGCGCTCCGTGACATTTCTTTCGAAGTGATGAAAGGAGATTCATTTGGAATCATCGGAAGAAACGGTTCTGGCAAATCCACCCTGCTGCAGATCATCGCCGGCACGCTCACACCCACCCAGGGGGATACCACCGTGAAGGGACGCGTGGCTGCCTTGCTGGAATTGGGCAGTGGATTTAATCCGGAGTTTACGGGGCGGGAGAATGTTTATCTCAATGGGGCGATTCTGGGAATCTCGCCCGAGGAAATGAAGCTGGACCAGCCGGTGAAAACCTACAGCGCCGGGATGCTGCTGCGGCTCGCCTTCGCCGTACAAATCAATATAGAACCGGATATCCTAATCATCGACGAGGCCTTGAGCGTGGGCGACATTTTCTTTGCCCAGAAGTGCGCCGCCCGGCTGGTTGAATTGCAAGCCCGAGGGACCACGTTGTTGTTCGTCTCTCATGATATGGCGCTCGTGCGCGATTTGTGCAAACGAGCCATCTTATTAGATAAAGGCAGTCTCGTTCTCAATGGTCCGAGCGATAAGACGATTTCTCATTATTTTCAATCAGGTTCTTCCGAGGCTGGAAGTATGGGGCCTTCTGCCAGCGTGGGATCAGAGAATGATCAGTTCTTTGAAAATTTCAAAGCCAAGTCCTGTTGGATTACCGAGCAGCCTGAAGGTAGCCAAAGCCGGGACACAAGAATCATTGCCATTGCCAGCCTCGATTGTGAAGGTAGGCCTTCGTTGAGCACTTGCTTGGGCAAAGAAATGCTATTTCAAGTTCTTTTTCATAGCTTAGCTTCCAGGCCCATTCATGTGAGTATTGCGATCAAGAACCGGTATGATCAAATGATTTTTTCCGGTGGATCTTACACCGCCGGCTTAGAGCCCGTGATATTGAGAGAAGGCCGGTATGGTCTTTTTGAATTGAAAGTGAAATGCATGATTGAAGCGGGGTATTACACGTTCAAGTTCAGTTTGGGGTCACCCGGGAGCGACGTGAATCGAGGGACCCAATTGGATGAAACCCCCTGGCTGGGGCCACTTCGAATCCAATGGGAATATGAAACTCAAAAGGCGCCCTTTCTGGGCATGTTTGGATTACCCACAATTGCTCGCTTCAGGTCCATGGAAGGAGCTTGAATGATCGTGTGGCTGGCCTCTTATCCACGCTCTGGCAACACGTTTTTGCGGATCATTCTGAATTCCTTGTTTCAGGTCAAAACCGCATCGGTCTACTCGGGTCCGTTGGAGGGAATCCTGCCGGAATATAATCAATTAGTGGGATATATAAAACCGGCGGGATCATTGCAATCCTTGCAGGCGGCAGGAGCAACCTATTTCATAAAAACCCATGAACTTCCTTCTCAGGCGGATAATAGCCCTGCCATTTACATCGTACGGGATGGGCGGGACACTCTTGTCTCCTATGCCCACTTTGCATTGACTTTTGAACCGGAAAACTATAGCAATAAGACTTTTCAAGAGACGCTCCGGGTGCTTATCGAAAGCAAAGAACACTTTGGCGGATGGTCAAAGCATGTGGCATCGTGGAAAAGTCGCGGTGGCTCTACCGCCATTATACGCTACGAAGATTTAATTGACGACCCGGTCGAGTTGGTTCTGGAGGCGTGTAAGAGAATTCATCTGACACTGCCGCCGCTGTCAGGAACCCTGCCCGATTTTGAATCTCTCCAGGCCACAATTCCTTCCTTTTTTCGTAAAGGCAAGTCAGGGAATTGGAAATCTGAAATGCCTCCTGAGTTGGAGGAGCTATTTTGGAGTATTCATGAGCCTACGATGTTACAGATGGGCTACTCGCGCTAGCAGGCTTGGAATTGGCCTTGGATAACGCAGAACGCGAAAATCGCGAAAGACCAAATGGGCGCTGTCAACTTTTCCATCGACACTTCATTAATTGCGGCTCTAAAGCACGCGCTTCCACTGTCAGTGTTCGTCGAGACCGGCACTTTTGAAGGAGAAACGATTCGCAGGGCCCGCCCGTTCTTTGAGTCCATTTATTCAGTCGAGGTGTCGGAAAAGTACCATGCGATGACCGCGCGCCAGTTCCAGGGTGATCCTTCCGTTCACATCCATCGCGGTGATTCTCCTGAATTCTTGCGGAAGTTAAGCAGCTCTTTGAACTATACCTCCGTTCTCTATTGGTTAGATGCCCACTGGTGTGTGGCGGAGGAGAGTGGAGGTGAACATTCGCAGTGTCCTTTGTTGGAAGAGCTGAATGCCATCTCTGGCTTAAACGATTACAGCGTGATTCTTATCGACGACGCCAGGTCATTTCTCTGCCCTCCCCCACGTCCTCATGAAGTCAGTCACTGGCCTAGCTTTGATTGCATCGTCAAAAAGCTTTACTCCTTGAGTTCGTCTCATGAACTCATGGTGATCAACGACGTGATCATATACTTCCCTGCCTCTGTCAAGCCTGCCGTCATAGCCTACGCCCACGATTATTCGGTTGACTGGTTAACTATTGCTGATAAGTCTCGTGACTATGATGTGCTCCTCTCGCATTTGGAGGAAAAAGAAGACCAGATTAAATTGCTTACAGATACGGCTGCAAGCAGGCTAGAATTAATTAATAAACTCTATGGAGATATCCAGGAAATTCGGAAATCGAGTTTCTTCAAGTTAGGATTTGCACTTTCACACCCTTGGAGGGCCATTAAAAAGATATTTTAAGAAATATTCTCTTGGAAAAATCGGATACCCATATTCCCGAAACTAGGATTTCAGTGGCTCAGCGTGAGCAACTCAACGGGCACCGAGCCTTTGCCCTTTGGCTGACTGGCCTTTCTGCCTCTGGAAAGACGACGCTGGCCAGGATGTTAGAAGCCGAACTTTTGGAACGGAAAAAGCGATGTTATGTGCTAGACGGTGACAGAGTACGCAAGGGTCTAAATGCTGACCTAGGCTTTTCTCCACCCGACAGGGCAGAGAATATCAGAAGAGCGGGGGAGGTCGCCAAATTGATGGTAGAGGCTGGCCTGATCGTGATCGGCGCATTCATTACTCCCTATATTTCTTTGCGTTCCATGGTGAGAAGCCTGTTTCCTGCGGACAGCTTCTACGAGATTTTCTTGGACTGCCCCTTGGAGATTTGTGAAAAGCGCGACCCCAATGGCCTCTATCGCAAGGCTCGTGAAGGCAGCATCGAGTCATTTACCGGAATCAGCGCTCCTTACGAACCTCCTCTTAAGCCAGACTTGCGGCTCCAGACATCGAAAAAGAGTCCTAAAGAATGCGTGGATATGCTGCTCGACTTCGTCCTGGCGCGGTGCTCGCAGTCGTAGGCGGAAGAGAAAGGAGCCGTCCCAGTTTGCCATCAAGAAATGACCGTTGGTCCTTCAAGAAGAACGCGTTCCGCTACCCTTCGGATAACGGGGGAGGAATCGCCACAAACTCTGTTGAAACTTGGAGATCCTGGTAAGCTAAATGGGCGCCGTAGACTTTTCTATTGATCCGAAGCTGGTTTCGATCCTGCAACAGCAGTTGCCCTTAAGCATTTTTGTCGAGACGGGCACCTTTGAGGGTGAAACCATTCAACGCATGAGACCCTTCTTTCAGAAGATCTATAGCTCGGAATTGTCAGATAAGCATTTTCGGAAAGCCTCAGAGCGATTTAAGGGAGCAGACTCAGTTTATTTGTTCCATGAAGAATCTGTGAAATTCCTTAAGGATTTACGTCCGGCTCTGAAAGACGCCTCTGTCCTTTATTGGCTGGATGCCCACTGGTTCGCTGGAGACGAAACGGAGGGGATTCATTGCCAGTGTCCACTATTGGATGAGCTGAACGAAATCTCTGGTCTCAATTCACGGAGCGTGTTACTTATCGACGATGCCCGGCTGTTTCTATCGCCGCCGTCTCTCCCTCATGATATGAGTCAATGGCCCACTTTTGATTCGATTGTGAGGCAGCTATGGGGTCTGAGTCCCACTCATCAGGTTATGGTACTCAACGATATGATCCTTTACTTTCCTCAGCATATCAGGGATGCTGTCAATAAGTACGCACAGGACTACTCGGTTGACTGGTTGTCTGTTTTCGACAAGTCGCGCCATTATGACGCGCTTCTCTTGCAACTGAAGGAAAAGGACCAGGCAATCCAGGAGAAGGAGTCTCAGATTCTATTCCTGACGAAGACGTCAAGGGAAAAGGAAGCCCAGATTCAGTCATTGGCAAAGGTGCTGAAAGAACGAGATGATATACTCCAACAGAAAGAAACTCAGGTAAAAATCCTTTCCGACAAGTCGCGCCATTATGACTCGCTTCTTTTGCAACTGAAGGAAAAAGATCAGGCAATCCAGGAAAAGGAATCCCAGATTTTACACCTCGCGAGTGCATCAAGGGAAAGGGAAGCCCAGATCCAGTCTTTGGCAAAGGCCCTCCAAGAACGGGAGGATATACTTCAGCAGAAAGAAGCGCAGGTGAGAAGCCTTTCCGACAAGGCGCGCGATTATGACTTGCTTCTGTTGCAACTGAAGGAAAAGGATCAGGCAATCCAGGAAAAGGAATCCCAGATTCTACTCCTCGCGAGTGCATCAAGGGAAAAGGAAGCCCAGATCCAGTCTTTGGCAAAGGCCGTGAAGGAACGGGAAGAGATCCTTCAGCAGCAAGAAACGCAGGTAAGAATCCTTTCAGAAGATCACGAGAAGGTTACTGCTGTTGCTGAAGAACGAAATGCGGCTCTGCAGGAAAAAGAGGCTCAGATCCAGCTGCTTTCCCAAGCCATTAAACAAAGAGACCGAGCACTGCAAGCGAAGGAAGCCCAGATTAAGCTGCTTGACGAAGTTACCCGTGAAAGGGATGGCGAGCTGAAGATCAAAGAATCTCAAATCCAGTTGCTGGCTAGTCTGAGCAAGCGAGGAAAAGAAGCTGCCTTTGAGTCCCTGCCTGAGCTTGAAGGAGAGCGGGAAAGCGAGAAGCCGCGATGAGACTTGGTATCAATTTCTACGTCTCTTGAGGTGCTGCCGGAGACGGCCCTGTATGTAATGGTTGATTTTTATCCTGCCAAGAGGCTGGGAGTTTCTTGACTGATTCTTGAACATTTTGGCAGCAAGTGATCCTGGTCAGCCGCATGAGGGAATCCAGTGGAGTTTGTGATTTCCATTATCACCCCTTCCTACAATCAGGGTGAATACCTGGAAGCGACAATCCAGAGTGTGCTTCAGCAAGATTTTCCATCGTTCGAGTATAAGGTTATCGATGGCGAATCGAAGGACAATTCTCTCCAAATTTTGAAAAAGTACGGTTCAAAGTTGCAATGGATTTCCGAACCCGACCAAGGCCAGGCCGACGCCATTAACAAAGGGTTTCGATCTTCCCGCGGCGAAGTTTTGGGCTGGCTCAATGCCGACGACCTTTACTGCCCAGGAGGATTCGGCGAGGTCGCCCGACAATTCGAACAGGATTCCAACCTGATGATGCTTTACGGAGACGGCTATCATGTCGATGCAGAGGGGCGTCTTCTGGCGCCCTATCCCAGTGCTGAGTTCCGGCTGGAGTCCCTGGCTTTCGGCTGCTTCATTTGCCAGCCAGCCTGCTTTTTCCGTCGCTCGTTGTTCGAGGCTGCCGGTTGCTTGGACACTTCCCTTCACTATGCCCTGGATTTGGATCTTTGGATTCGCTTCGGGCTACTGCAGAGACAGAATCCAGGCTGGAAATTTAGGTATCTCCCCAAGCTTCTGGCATTGTCTAGAATGCATCGCGACAATAAGACCTTGTCCAGGCGCGGAGAAGCCTATCAGGAAATCATTCAAGTAGTAAAAAAACACTTTGATTTTGTCCCCTTCAACTGGGTTTATGGAATGGAGGAATCGTCTGGCGGGCGCTTTGACGGATATTTCAAGAGAAGTCCCTTAGACTTTTCTTTATGTTCGAAAAGCGCTTTGAAGTGGATTTGGCTGAATCGAGATCATCCAGAATATGTCTTCTCCTTCCTGGCAGACTGCCTGAAATCTCCTCGCAAGAGTTTCACTCGTTTGTTGCAACGCACCGAAGCAAAACAATGAGGCCACTCGTTTCCATCGTCACCCCATCTTTCAATCAAGGTCGTTTCATCGAAGAAACGATTCAAAGCGTTCTCTCACAGGACTATCCCTACCTGGAATACATTGTGGTTGACGGCGGGTCCGGCGACAACACTCTGGAAATATTGAGGAAGTATGAAAGCCGGCTCCGATGGATCTCAGAACCTGATCGAGGTCAATCTCACGCGATTAACAAAGGCTTTCGCATCGCCCGGGGTGAGATTGTGGCCTGGCTTAATTCTGACGATACTTACTTGCCAGGGGCCATTTCCAAGGCTGTCGACTACCTGGAAAAAAATCCCTCGTTGATGATGGTCTATGGAGAAGGCTACCTGATCGACGAAAATGGCAGGGTAAAATGTCGGTTTCCGGCCACCGAGCCATTCAACCTGTGGAGGCTTATTTATTACGGCGATTATATTCTTCAACAAACCGCCTTCATGCGAAGGCAACTCTTCGAACACATCGGGATGCTCGACGAATCGCTGCACTACGGGATGGACTGGGACTTATGGATCAGGATTGGCAAGAACTTTCAGATGGCCTACATTCCGGAATACCTGGGCAACCTGCGGGAGCATTCTACGGCCAAAACTTATGGCGGGGGCTTAAGGCGATTCGAAGAGTTGGTTAAGATTATTCGCCACCACGGCAACCGCAGGTTTCCGCCGGCTTACTTTAATTATGGGTGGGAGCCGTATCAGGAAGCCTTACTGGAAAAAATTCACCGGAGCATTCCCTGGCTGGAGTTGGAATGGTTCTCGAAGGCAGGCTCTTTTCTGCGGAAGTTAATCGCCTACCTCATTTTCAAAAGAATTACGAAGCTCTCTCAGCCTAGTCCCTTTGCGGACGGATGGCTTTCTGATCGCGCCTCCTTTCTTTTTCCTCAATCGAAGGATAAGAGAACTCTTCGCCTCATTGGAAGCACCCAGCATGTTCCAGATCAGGCTTTGCCTCAAACAATTAAAGTTCTGGTCAATGGGAAAATGGTATTACAAGAAAAGGTAAGCCGCCAAGACCATTTTGAGATCACTCATCTTCTTTCCCAGGAAATCCCAGCGCCGCCCCTGCTGGAAGTCACGCTGAGGACCAATAAGTCCTTCGTTCCATCC
The DNA here is from genome assembly GCA_003224715.1 of Acidobacteriota bacterium. Classification (GTDB taxonomy): domain Bacteria; phylum Acidobacteriota; class Terriglobia; order Versatilivoradales; family Versatilivoraceae; genus QHZQ01. Next base: position 19,915 of record QHZP01000130.1, read on the forward strand.
AGATTTGGAGTAAATGATCATCGGCGCTTATCGTTCCAATTGAAAGAGATTAATCTGGTATAAGCAACGTCCTTCAATGATCTTAATGATAGGTGGAAGCCCCAATCTCCAAGACTGGAATAGTGGGTGTTTACACGGTAACGTGATTCCTTGATCCTTTCTGTGATGGTTTCTTGAAGTGATGAACAGGTCTTATTGCTGCAATGATAACCCCGCTCAATGTCACGTAAAAAAAAGTCGCGACGGTAACGAAGACTAAACCGATTATGTGGATCACTGGGTAGGTGAAGAAACCAGGTATCAGACTGAAACAAAGTGTTAGCGCGGCCAAGCTGATGATTTCCCTCGCATGCACCCGAAGATCACCATAACCAATCACCAGCGAGGTCATTATGAGAATAAGAACCTCCCAACGCAATGGATTATAGAAGAGATCCTTTTCCCGGCGGCTTCCTTCCGGAGTTAAGGTATGAGAGTACAAGTAGAGCGAGTCAATATCTGGAGAGAGAAACCCCGCTGCCCACAGGAATTGTTGGACTAGAATTTTGGGCTTGTACTTCAGATATGTTTCTAGCACTTGAACCGGATGTTTCAGGCATGTGGCGATAAACATATCCCGCACCACGGTTTCATACAGACCCCACCTGAAGTGCTCAATTCTAAATTCACCGTACAGCATTGCCCAGCGTTTGCGATCTTGGTGATCCTTGAGATATCGCTCCGCTGCAAGGATTATGTTCATGTCTGAAATCGGAAAGATCTGGAATTCCTTGGCTAACTGGGGATGACAAGCAAAACCCATGAACGCATTGTGCCAGAAAGTATGTCTTGGGTATCCTTCTGTGAAGTAGTCCGGATTGTAGTTCGTTCGCTGATAAACGCGTAGGCTAATGACCCCCATGATCATCAGAGCCGCCGGCCACCCACATCGAATCATTGTTCGCCTGAATCGACCTAGCCCAGATTCAGAGTCTAGGGAAGAGCTCTCCTTCCAATATCTATAGGAAATGACTCCCGTCAAGAGGAAGAAACACATCAGTTGCCACATCGAGGAGGATCGGACGTGATACACAAAAATCATCAGAAGAGTCTGAACCAGCGCGAACCGCAGTGACCTTATGCAAGCCGAGCGTCTATCGAGGAGTACCAACATAAGATGAAACAAGGGAACGACCGAAAGAACGTCAAAGAAACGAATATCCGTGAGATTTTGGAGTTGGTCGGTAAGGTTGGTTATGAATACGGTGATATAAAGTGAAAGCAGAAAGAACAGCAGAAGAATCAACCTGGACGGACTCTTGAAGTAATCGAGGATATAAACAACCACACCTATAAAGAGAACCAGAAAAAACGCATAAAAAATGCTTTGTATTCGTACCCCGAAAAGATAAAAGGCTAACCGGACGAAGTCAAAGTCTCCTTTGTCGTCTGCAATAAGCTTGGGTTCTGGAAGCGAGCTTTGCCATTCCCTAGCTTTCACTGTCTCCTTAATCACTTGGGCACATCTCTCGAGACTCCATTTCGTCGAATAGGGGTCTGCATCTGGGACCGAAGAGAGAAACTTCAGGAGGCGCAGATCGAGCGTATAGTCGCGGGGATATCCGTAAATCATTTGGGACAGAACAGCCGTGCATTTGAGTCGGTACCGAATGCCGACTTGATCAATAGAAGACACATGAGTCGCTTGGTACCAGATACCCGCAAGAACTACCGTTGTGAGTGTCGTAAGTACACAATTACGCCAGTATTTGAGGACAGATCTCGCCATATTAGCATTCGGGTCCAGGGTTACCTGGTAGTGAGAAGTTCAAGCTTCGGTCAAGTTTGTTAACCAAGTTATGCATCGTCGGCGTCATTGGGTAGCCCCGGAGGGGGCGTCAGGTCATAGCCCACGGCGCCAGCCGTGGGTTAGCGCCATGCAGGAGCCAAGCCCCGGCAGGGCCGAAAGAATCCGGATGGGAGACAAAGTGTTCCGCCTGGTCTGTCGCCCCCCCGGAGCCGATCCACCCATCTCCCATGCAGGAGGCAAGCCCCGCTGCACGAGTCGCCGCTGCGGCGGTGCGCTCCTGTAAGAGTATTTTCCGGACGGGGCGACTCTTTTTTTTCAGAGCCCGTGCACAACCATCGCAGATGCACCCTCAGCCCGCACGCAGATGACTCTTCAAAAACCGGCCGGTATGCGAAGCTTTGCAGGCGGCTACCTGTTCCGGTGTACCCGTGACCACGACTTCGCCGCCGGCGTGGCCGCCTTCGGGGCCAAGGTCGATGACGTGGTCGGCGGTTTTGATCACGTCCATGTGATGCTCGATCGCGAGGACCGTGTGTCCGGCGTCGACCAGGCGATGCAGGCAATCGAGCAGGCGTTGGATATCCGCGAGATGGAGGCCGGTGGTCGGCTCATCGAGGATGTAGAGAGTATGCTTCGACCGCTGCAGCTTGCTCAGTTCGGCGGCCAGCTTGATGCGTTGCGCTTCACCGCCCGATAGCGTGGTTGCCGACTGGCCGAGCGTCAAGTAACCCAGGCCGAGGTCGTTCAGTACCTCGATCTTCTTTCCGACCGACGGCTCCCCGGCAAAAAATGTCACACCTTCTTCCACCGGCATGTTCAACACATCGTCGATGGTTTTTCCGCGAAGCGTGACCTCGAGCGTTTCGCTGTTGAAGCGGGCGCCCTTGCACGCCGCGCAGGTCACTTCAACGTCCGGCATAAAGTAAAGCTGCGTACGAATGGTTCCCTCTCCCTGGCATTCTTCGCACCGGCCGCCCTTGACGTTGAAGCTGAATCGACCCACTTTGTAATCGCGTTCGACTGAAAGCGGAGCCCGCGCGAAAAGGTCGCGGATGTTGTCGTAGAAGCCGATGTACGTTGCGGGATTCGACCGGCTGTTACGTCCGATGGCGGATTGATCGATGTTCACCACGCGGTGCACGTGCTCTGCACCTTCGACCGTGCGATGGTCGCCCGGCAACGTGCGCGTATCGACAAGCCGCTTCCATAGCGCCTTGTAGAGGATTTCGTTGATCAACGTGCTTTTGCCCGAGCCCGACGCACCGGTGATGGCAACGAACTGCCCGAGCGCAAATGTCACATCGATAGTCTTCAGATTGTTCTCACGGGCGCCGCGCACGATGAGCGATTTGCCGTTTCCTTTGCGGCGGCTGGTGGGCGTGCGAATCGACCGCTTGCCTGAAAGAAACTGCCCGGTCGGCGACGCCTTGCATGCGAGGACATCCTTGAGCTGGCCCTGCACGACGACAGTGCCTCCGTGCACTCCGGGGCCGGGCCCCATCTCCAGGATGTGATCCGCCGCGCGGATGGTGTCTTCATCATGCTCGACGACGATCACCGTATTGCCGATGTCGCGCAAGCTTTGCAGCGTCGCGATCATTTTGACGTTGTCCTTGGGATGAAGTCCGATGCTCGGCTCGTCCAGGACGTAGAGCATGCCCATGAGTCCGGAACCAATCTGAGTCGAAAGGCGGATACGCTGCGATTCGCCGCCGGAAAGCGTCGACGAGCGGCGATTGAAGTTGAGATAGTCCAGGCCGATTCCCAGTAAGAGATCCACACGTCCGCGAATCTCGTTCACGACCTGCCGTCCTGCCTCTGCTCCGCGTCCGGCGGGCTTTATTGTTTCGAGAAAGGCGTGAAGCTCATCGAAGTTGAGCTGGCCGAAGTCATAAATATTTTTGCCGTTGATGGTGAACAGGAGACGGGTCGCGCGCACGCGGGTGCCGTTGCAGTCGGGACACGTGTGCTCGACCATCACCTTGTCGAGCCATGCTTCCATGCCCGAACTGGCTTCGCCGCGCTGGCGGTAACGGCGGTAATGACGCTCGATGCGCCGCGCGATTCCGCCGAAACCGACCTCTTTGCCTTCCCATGAGTCGCGCTTGACCTTTGCTTCGGGCGGAGAAATGAATCGCACTTTGCGGCCTTCAATGCCATTGAGGATCACGTTCCTGGCCTGTTCGGAAAGGTCCTGCCACGGGCTGTCGAGCGAGAATCCCTCGCTCTGCGCGAGGCTGTACATCATGCGGCCATCCCAGGTGTCGACGTTGTATTTGAACGCATCGCGGACGAAACATCCTCCGATGATGCTTCGAGTCGGATCTGGAATGAGCAGCTCCGGATGCGTGAGTTTGTGTGTTCCAATGCCGCCGCACGTTCTGCACGCGCTCTCGGGGTTATTGAACATGAAAAAATCCGGCTGGACGTCTCCGTAAACGAACGTGTGCGTGGCGCTGGTCACGCCGCGGAACGCGCGCTCGCATTCACTTTTGGTTGTGCCTTTCAACACGGTCAACTGCATGAGCCCGTCACCGACCAGCAGGGTGTTGAGGATTCCCGCTTTGATCTGCTTGTCGTGCGCGCGCTTCACAATGAAACGATCGACGACCGCGTCTATGTGCTTGATCGTCGATTCGTTCAGATCCAACTCTTCGGAGAGATCGACGGCTTTGCCATCGACGATCAAGCGCCGGCATCCTTTCTTGCGCAGCTCCGTGAAGACGAATTCCAGCTCTTCGCCATAGACCTTGAAGACCGGCGCGCGCATTTCCAACTCGGTTCCTTCCGGCAGCGACAGTATGGCTTCGAGAATCTGGCTGGAGGATCGGCTTGGGGTCGGTTCGCCAGTACGCGGGCAGTGGGCTTCGCCGATAGTGGCGAACAGCAGGTTGAGGTAGCTGGCGATATCGGTCATTGTGCCGACAGTGGATCGCGGGTTGCTTGCGACAGTCTTCTGTTCGATTGAGATCACCGGCGACAGGCCGAACATGAAGTCGACGTCCGGTTTGGCTACCTGCGCGACGAATCGCTTTGCGTAACTCGATAGCGACTCCATGTAGCGGCGCTGCCCTTCGGCATAAATCGTGTCGAATGCCAGCGAGCTCTTTCCGGACCCCGACAGTCCGGTCACCACGATCAGCTTGTCGCGCGGAATCTCCAGAGAAATATTCTTGAGGTTGTGGACGCGCGCTCCCTGCACGGCAATCGTCGTGCGGGCTTCAACTTTGGGGGTGGGCGACGGCTTCGTTCTAGAACTCATCCGCTCCCTCTCCCAGATAGACGAACGCGACTTCCTGCACCTCGATATTGCTGCGCTTCGTCACTTTGAGGGGCGTCGACGCCCTGCCGATCAATCCCCGGTCGGCGAGGTATTCGCATGCGGTTGTGATGCAGTCGATTCCGAAATTGCGCTCGAAATGGTTTTCGATCTCCGTGCACGATCGCGCCTCGCCCACCTCACGGAGGTGCTCGATGACGGGATTGAACAACGCGACACGCTCAGCCAGATACGAGTCAATGGCGTCGAGCGCGGCTTCGACGTTCTTCCGGGTCTTCTTGCAATTGAGCATGTTCGTATACACGATCTCGAAG
>QHZP01000130.1:25354-25755 GCA_003224715.1 Acidobacteriota bacterium
TAGAGCCGTGTAGCTCAGGTCTCCGCGAGTCACGAACCATTTGCGCGCTTTGTAGACGGCCGGCAGCGCGGCAGTAGCGGCGCCCAGCAGTTGAAGCCGCGTATCGCGCTCGCCGATATCGACGAGGCGCTCGCACAGGCCGGCAATCGAATCGTCGTGCGTATACAGCAACCGGCCTTTGGCCAGGAGCGAATGCATGAACGAATTGTGGATAGATCCCTCGACGGTCTTTCGAAACTGCGTCCGCGATATCGTGAATGCGTGCACGTTCACCTCGTCTGCGTCGAGAGAAAGAGCACCTGTTTGCTCTTTGAAAGTCTTGTCGTCGATCGTCACCAGGACGAGATCGATATCGGACTTGGCCCACACTTTGTCGTACGAGAGACTCCCGCAGAGAATCG
>QHZP01000506.1:0-3969 GCA_003224715.1 Acidobacteriota bacterium
CAATAACTTGCCTCGGTTCATTCAGATCGGGCTCGAGAGGATTGTCTGCATTGACACCAAAACCGACCGGATAAGGGATGGGGAAAGCTCTGGCTTTACCTATCTGGGTGACAGGGTCCACCATGTAGGGAACGCCGTCAAAAACGCCGAGGCGCGAGGCCAATAAGAATTCCGGACCCAAAGTGCTACGAATTTTCTCGAGCACGTTTCTTACAAAGCGGGTGCGATTTTCAAGACATCCTCCATACCTTCCTGGACGAGTTTTCGCTCCCAGGAGCTCATTGCCAAGATAGCCGTGGGTAAGTTTAATATCGACTCCTTTGAAACCAATCTCTCGGGCCAGCAAGGCTGCCTCTACAAAGCGATCTTCCAACTGTTCCAAGTAGCCATCGCTCAAAATGGGATAATCCTGTGAAATGGTCACTCCCTTCTTGCTACCCAGAAAAGTGACCTTGTCTAAAACGGGATGGCGCTGGCCGACTGCAAGACCTCGACCAAATCGCTGCTAGTTCCATAAACTTCCCTGTGAGCTAGCCGGGTGCGATTCAAGAGCATTTCTAAGGCCTTTGCATTAAAGTCATTGATCAGCAACTGCCGTGGGTTTGCTCTGCCTTCGGAAACCACTGCCGTGGCTTCGAACCAGAGAAGCTTGGCTCCTCCCCGAGCAAAGCGCTCATAACGTCGAAACACCAATTCATCCGGCTGGCCAATGGGAGTGCCATCACAGCCTTCCATTGGATGAATTGCCATCGAGTTGCCAGCAGTGAAAGGTCCGATCTTCACCGGACGACCCAAATAAGCTTTTAGCCTGTCGATGTTTGTTTCCAACGGAATTTGTAAATTCAACTGGCGAATCTCTTGCTCAAGCTCTTCGAGGGACTGATAATGGAAATACCTTTTTGACATGAATAAGAAATGCCTCCCTTGGGCCAAATGAGTCGCGAAGAAAAAGTCGGGAAGAGATGTTCTCAGACCTAACTCCGCACGAAACAGAGTGTAATAAGAAGATCATCGGTTTTCAACCCCCCGGGTAATTTGGTGCTTGTTCGATCGATGGTGGCTTTCCCCTGTTTGCGCCAGCAAGGTGTGGCGAGCAACCTGGTACGCCCAGGAATCGTAGGCCCGCGGCGATACGGTTGAACCGCCAAGAGCGCCAAGTCAAACAATCGTAGCCACGGGAAGCGCTGCTTGCAAAACTTAGGAAAAGAAGAATTGCTCGCGCAAAGACGCGGAGGCGCGGAGGTCGAAGATAGAAGATAGAGAATCGAGGATCGCGGGTCAGTCTTGCGATCTTCGATCCTCAATCCTCGACTGGTTCCTGCTAAGCTGCTTCCTGTAGGCCTCTAGTCGTGCTAAGCTAGATTTAAAAGGATTGGTCAGTCGCCTTAAATCAAACTCAATCCGCGGAGAAAGGAAGCAAAATGTATGAATAGTTTCACCGATGGAAAGCCGTTGGATCAGGCTCAACCCGTTAGCAAGCCTGCCGTTATCAGCGCGCGTCCCAAAACGACTCCTCGTTATGGGCTTTTCGGATTCTTGATTATCGTGGCGCTTCTCGCCTATCTCATCTACGACCTCCAGGCCACCAAGAAGCAAACCCAGACAGAGCTGAGCTCGCTCAAGAATCAAGAGTCGCAGCGCTTCGGCAAAACTGAAGAATCTTTGCAAGGTTTGAAAGAGGACTTTGAAGTCGTTCGTAAACGGTTGGGAGTTACGCAGAAGGAATTAGACCAGGCTCGCGCTTTGGCCCAGCGCTTCAAAGCTGAGCAAGAACAGTCGGTGCAGCAATTGCATGCTCAACTTTCGCAGAAGGCAGATAGCCAGCAGCTCTCAGCCTTGAAAGAGGAAGCCAGCTCTCAGTTCGGCAAGGTCAATTCTGACGTTACAGCCGTGAGGACCGACGTCGATGCGACCAAGAAGGACCTGGAAGGGACGCGCCGACAGTTGGTTGATGTTAAAGAGACCCTCAGTCAACAAATCGCCCGTAATCACGACGAACTCCAGCAATTGCGTCTCAAAGGGGAGCGCAATTTCTATGAATTCGAGCTCGACAAGAAAAAGAAAGTGGCCCTGGTGGGAGATGTGCGATTAATGCTCCTGGACACCAATGCAAAGAAGAAAAAATATGGTGTTCGAATTGTGGTCGATGACAATCAATTAGACAAAAAGGACCGGACTATCAACGAACCGGTTCAATTCCTGGTGGGTCGCACCAAGCTTCGCTATGAGCTGGTGGTCAATGAGGTCAGCAAGGACCGAATTGCCGGGTATCTCAGCACTCCCAAAGATAAAGGCCTTTCGGCTGAGTATGTGAAGAGCAACTGAGCTGTCTGGATAGGTAGCCTAACCCCCGTCAAAGGGAAGGTTTGGAAAGTGTGAAGAAATTGGGAGGGCGAGCCTCCTTGCGAGCGATCGCCCCAGCAAGTCCATGAGGCTCGGCGGGAGCCTCGCCCTCCCGAAGTCCGCTGGTTTTGAATTTTTCACAGATTAATCTGCACGGCTCATCTCACCTTAACGGGCAAATCGTTTTCGAGACGCGACAGATCAGACACAGCAATCAGTTCACCACCGCTTAAACCCTCAAGAACCTCTACCTCTTCTCCGAAACGGTCGCCCAGCTTAACTACGCGTTCACGGATCCTCCCATTCTCCACAGCAAAAACCTTATTAACGCCATAGAAATTGACGATGGTCTGGGCGGAGACGCTGATGACCGTTTCCTTCTCGTCGGAAATCACTCGGGTCTTGGCAAAGAAGCCCGGCTTTAACATTTGATGATCGTTGTTGATCAAAGCTTCTATGGTCAAGGAACGTGTTTGTTCGTTAACAGCCGGACTGACTCGAGAGATCCTGCCTTTGAAAGTTTTATCCAGGAATGCGTCTACGTTAACTTCTACTTCTTGGCCTTCCTGAATGGACCGGACTGCTTTCTCCGGCACATCAGCCCTCAATTTGAGGGGCGTGGTCTGAACCAAAGAGATCACGGGAGCTTGCACTTTGAGAAATTGTCCCGGCGAAACGAACCTCTCCTTCACGAAACCGTCAAAAGGCGCCCGAATATCCGTATCCTGCAATTTCTTCTTCGCTAATTCCACCGCTGCCCGATTCTGCTTGGCCTGGGCTTTCAAGTTTTGTACACTTTGCAACGCCGCATCATAAAGCGCTTTATAAGATTGAGAGCGGGCTTCCGCCTCGTCCGTAGCCTCCTTAGAAGCGACGCCTTGTTTAAAGAGTTCTGCCGCTCTCTTAAATTTCTGTTCAGCTTCAAACATTTCGGCAGCGGCTTTGCGGACCTCGGTTGCCTCATTCACATTCAAAAGTTCGTCGTTTTCTCCTCTCAGCCCGAGCCGAGCCTGAGCTTGGAATAACGCCGCTAATTGCTGATCGAGGTTGATTTGGAATTCGCGAGCTGAAATCTTAATCAAGACCTGGCCTTTTCTTACTCGATCTCCTAAGTCGACAAATACTCCCTCCACCGGTCCTTCCACTTCGGAACTCACAACGACCTGCTCGTTGGGCAAAAGCGTCCCGACGACGTCAATGACGCGGTGCACCTGCTTTGGAACTACTCTATTGACATCAACGGGCAGGATTTCTCGCTTAGACGCCTCGACCAAAGTCTCCCGGGAATCCTTCTTTGAGCAGGATATCACCGCACAAATCAGAAATGGCATCAGCAGCCAGGGGCGTCCCCGCCAGATTTTTCTTAAAAGCACGCTGGACACCTCGCTGACAATTTAACGATTGAGCTCAGTTTAATCAATGTAGATTCCTAATGCGGCTGAATTCGAGCCAATCTAAATGAAGGGAATCACTGTGTCAAGAAACTTTCTCGCTAGCCCAGTGCAAAAGATTACACTGCGGCATACCTGGGAAAGTGTGGGCCATGTTTGCCCACAGGACATCCCCCTGCACCCCCTGAAGGTATGAAAGAATTCGTGAGTCCTTGCAGAAGTTCGTTGCTCTCGG
>QHZP01000506.1:4008-7885 GCA_003224715.1 Acidobacteriota bacterium
ACATGTTCTGGGTGTTCCCCCAATTCTTTCACACCTCCCCTTCAAAGGGGGAATAATTCGCCGCTACGCGCCCTTGAAGCCGTGAAAAAATTAAAAGCCGGCGGAGATCGGGAGGGCGAGGCTCCCGCCGAGCCTCATGGGGCAAGGACTTGGTTCAGGAGTGCGGGGGCACAACCCAAACCCTTCCCTTGTCGAGAAGGAAGCCCCATTTCAATGCTGAAGGACCCAATGCTTCAGTATTCTCTCAACGCTTGAGTCCACGGCTTCAACTCGAACTTCCAGAGCATCGGATGCACCCTCCTTCTTATATCGCTGGCTAAGCGGTTCCAGTACCTTGCGTAGTTCCTCCAAATCCATTTTCTTGGTCAGCGCATCGACCGCATTCAGCACCAGGAGCGAACGGGGGCTGATTTGGGCAAAGACATCTGGCAAGTCGAACTCATGAAGAACCCCGGGCAGAAACAAGCTGACTGGTTGAGCATAGACTTCGCTTTGGGCGATCTCACCGTAGGAAGGCGGCACCTCTTCGACTGCCACGCCTGAAATCTCAGGATTCACGGAAGCAGCAAAGAGCGCTGTCACTGCCGACCAACCTCGCCCGACAATGGAGACACGCTTGGGATCGACATCGGGTCGAGAGCGGAAGTACTCGACAGCCTGCAGCGCATCCCAGACGCGCATGCCCAGGAGGGGTCGCCCCAGACATAAAGCTGCGTAAGCAAAATCGGCGTCCATGCCGTCACGCGGATCAAAATAGCTGATCCGGCGATTTTGGACATGGTGGGAAGATTGAGTTTCACCAAAACCGCGAACGTCGACCACGGCGACGATCCTGCCGGCTCGAGCCAGTCCTTCCATCAGCGAAGGCCTGTCTTGCTTGCCGTCCCGGTCACGCAGCGCGAGAACGGCGGGCAACCGGTTGGACTGGATCTTGGGATGAATGATGCGCACAGGAACTACGATGCCGGGTTCGCTTTCGAGCAAGATCTTTTCATAAATCAGGCCATTAACTTCGGTTTCTTCAAGTTTGGGTTGGCGCCGGCTGGTTACAGTAGCAATTGAAGCTAAACCGAGGCAATGGCGAATTTTTTTTGCCAGCTCGCGCTGAAACTCGGGATCTCGCCGGCGGCCTTCCAGTTCTTTCAGGAGAACCTGCGCTTCAGCCCGGTTAAAGTCTTGAACGCGTTTTCCCCCTAGCGAAGTCACTACTTGTCCCGTGACGGTGCATTGGAGCAAGGCATCTTTTTCAGTCAGGATTTCCGGCTCGACGGCCTGATTTTCGGTTCCCTTAAGCCACTGGTCAAACCAGGCATAGCTAGCCTCACGCAGCGGCCGGCTATACGAGTGGCCGTGGTTGAATTCCACCATCTTAATGCGATTCGAAACGCCGAGCTTGCTGTAGAGTTGTTGCAGTTCCCGAAACGTTTTGCGAGTCCCTTCAATGGGGAAGAAGTCGCGGGTGGCTGCGCCAATCAGTACCGGCCGCGGCGCAATCATCCCCACAAACTCAGTATGATCGAGCCCTGCGGCCAGTTGCCCCTGGATATCCTGTTCCGGATCCGATTCGGCATCAGCAATGCGCGAGCATGGAAATATAAGTGGTGAGGGTCCCGCCACCTGAGTTGCCCGTACAGGCAATGCGCAAACCATCGACCTCAGGCAGGCTGGTCAAGTAATCGAGGGCGCGCAGACCGTCCCAAATCCGGTTGCGTGCCAGGTTCTGACCGAGCAGGTATTGCTGGATGCCGGCCATACCGTGTTCGTTAAACTCAAAACGCCGGCGGTTGGTCACCAGATCCCAGTATTGGTAACGCTCTGCCTGGCCCAGCGGATCATAGCTCAGTACGACGTAGCCGCGCTTGACCAAGCCTATATAGAGACGCTGGTATTCATCGAAAGCCTTGCCGTTTTCAGTATGACCACAGGGCGAGAGCACGGCCGGATAAGGTGGCTTGCCGGTGGTGGGGACATAAAGATTGGCTGTGACGTAAAAGCTGGGCAAACTCTCAAAAATCACTTTGTTCACCAGGTAACCATCACGGACAAATCCCCCAACTGTACGCGGGTTGAGCGCCGTCCGTTCTGCAGGCAAATCACCAATCAACTCAAGAAATTTCCTTCGATTGGTCTCCTGCCAATCCTTAAAATCCGCCCCAGAACGAATAGCCTCCAGGCGAGCCAGACGCTTTTCCGTCGCCTGTTTTGCTTGTGCCAACAAATAACGGAATAACAGTTCTGGCTGGGTTTCGCCCAGTGGGGGCGCCAGTGCCCCCAAATCTTCCGGGCGCAGCGGCTGCTGGGGTAGCGAATGGTTTTGAGGTACAATCAGCAGGAGAAACCCCAAGGCTAGTCCGCGTGTGTTCAATAAGCTCATGACAGCTCCCTTCACGCGCCATCAATGCTTAGCGGATAACTCCTCCACCGGGTCAATGGGCTGGCGCGACCGTTTCGGCTGGGTGCGAGAGTTCTATTATCCCTAATACGCTTACGGGTGACGACCTTTTTTTTGGCCTGTGACTCTTCCTTCGCCAACCTTAAACGACGGACCCGGCTTATTCAGGAGCCCAGAAGCAGGGTTGCGTCAAAGTCGTCGCGAAGCAAGTTTGTGGTTGGACTCAAGCGCCTCCGTTATGGTGGGGCTACCGGTGTGCTCACGGCGGATGACAGCCAGATCAGTAGCCCGACCGCGAGGGAGAGCTGCGCACTCGCGATGACTTTGACGCAACCCAAAGACAAGAAAGAGCAATAATTGTGATCCGAACCGTGGTCGGGTATACTAACGAAAATTCTGTAACCGGGACGCATGGAATTTCGTACCTTTAATGTCGGCAAAGTGGCAGCTCCTCAGGCGAGAAAGCACGTCTTGACCATGGTAGACGCGGAGTTAATCCACCGTTGCCAGCAAGGAGATCAGGCCGCCTTCGAAGAGCTGGTCAAGAGATCGGAACGACGGGTCTTTGGTCTCATCTATCAAATTGTGCGATCGGCCAATGATGTTGAGGATATTGCGCAGGAAGTCTTCACCAAGCTGTTTTTCTCTTTACCGCAGTTTCGTCTCAATGCTTCATTTGATGCTTGGCTCTATCGGATTGCCGTGAACCAGTGCTACGACTATTTGCGGCGACGCAAGCGCAACCCGCAGGTGACCCAAGCGGATCTCTCAGAGGAAGAAGCGGCTTTCTTTGAAAGCGATGCATCCGTCACGTTGCCAAGGCCCGCCGATATCAGCAGGAGACTGGAGATAAAACAGGTGGCCGAGAATTTACTCAGTGCTTTGCCACCCAAAGAACGATCTTTATTGATTCTCAAGGAAATCGAGCAGTTCTCCATCGAAGAACTGGCAACCATCTTCAAGACTTCTGGAAGCGCCATCAAGCTCAGGCTATTTAGAGCTCGCAACCATCTAAAGGCGGTCTACGAGAAAAGCAAGAAAAGGAGATAATTGGCATGGAACACCGACGGCTTAAAGGCCTGATAGAAGAATATTCCGAAGGTACGTTATCTCCAGACCTCCACCAGAAGGTAACCCAACATCTGGGGCAGTGTCATGAGTGTGAGGGACATCTCAGGTTAATCGGCCTCACCCAAGTAATAACTGCGGCCTCTAAAGGGATGGCTCCTCCCTTCCCTCCTCTCGGTTTTTCTCGCCAAGTCCTGCAAGCCATAGCTCAACAGAGAGACAATTACCTGTTCTGGAGGCCTTTGCGAATTGTTGCCCTGCGAACCATACCTGTGATGGCCGTATTGGCGCTCATCCTCGGGGTCTTTGCCTACATGCAGATGACGGCTCTTCAGAACACCGCCAGCCAGTCTGAGATGTCTCAGTTAGAAAGTTATCTTGATCTTTCCACCAATTGGGACCAGGAGGATGCCGTTT
>QHZP01000507.1:0-559 GCA_003224715.1 Acidobacteriota bacterium
CCTTCCTGGGAAAATCTACTACCCATACCCCTTCTGACCTTTCCCTTCGTCTCCTTCAGGAGGCCCATGTGGCCGTAGTACCGGGAGAGGCCTTCGGCACCGAGAGACATCTGAGGATCTCCTATGCAACTTCTCAGGAGCAATTGGAAAAAGGGATTCAGCGTTTGGCGGATTTTCTGACCAGCTTGTAAGTAAACTGGCCAATCGCTCTGTTGAGGAAGTGGTCCCGCGGGAGAAACTGCAGTAAGGGCTTGCGACGAACTCCCAATCGCCTCATCTCCATTCTCAGCAGGGCATTGCTCTTGTCATAATTCAACCCTTCGAGAAGGGCTTCCAGCGCCTTCTTGCGCTGGCCGGCCTTGGAAAAAACTTTGCACAAGTTCAGATAAAACTCGGGCTCGTAGGCGGCGCGCTGAATGGCGGCACGACAAAAATTGATCCCATCCTGGAAGTTTTCCTCCTGGAGCGCCAGAATCAGTCCGTAATAAGAAAGGTAACGCGGATTTTCGATATCCTGTTTGAAAGCTCTCCTGAACGCATTAGAAGCCTCTGGCAAACG
>QHZP01000507.1:570-4541 GCA_003224715.1 Acidobacteriota bacterium
CCTTGACTGAAAATCTCTTGAGTCAAATCGGCTGGCATATTGACCTCCAAGAATGGGATCGTGACCTCAATTCGATCTCAATCAGGAAAAATCGACGAGCTCCTGCGCTTGAAAGAAAACGGCAAGACATATTGGCTAGTCCGAATAGCAAAACGATGGCAAAAACTAGCACAATCTACTAGCCGGGGGCAAGATGAATTTTTAGGACGAATTTTTCAAATTGATTTCAGCGATCACCGTTCAGAGCGGCGGCTGCGCGTGTCACTGTCGCTCATTCTTGGCGTCGCTATCCTGGGGCTTCCACACGGCGATCGCGGCCGGTAGGGTCTGCAGCACCACATAGGTTCGCCAGGCGAGTCCGGGCAGCAGGACGTCCCACCACCTGATCCGATTGGCAAATACCCACATGGCCAAAAGCATGGTCACAGGCAACGCCGTGGCGAGGTGATAGCTAATTTGCCGTTCCGAATTTCCGACCCTATTGCGGGCTTTTGCATAGATCAGAATACCGATAATCGCCACGGCAAAGGCCTTAATTGCCAAGCTTCAATTCTCCTCGGGGAAGTGCTGGCCACCAGGAGCAGTGTGAGTGACATACAAAACAGCCCAAGGCCAAAGAGAACCACAAGCCGCCACCGCTGCAATCCACGAACCTTGATCATATTTTGTTTTGGAACCCTTGCCGGCTGAAGCGCCAGGTTGAACAAGGGATTGAAGCGACACGAACGTTGCCTCAATCCTCACTGGTTATGCCCTATGCCAAGTGCAGTTTCCTGGGAACCGAGGACTTAGGCAAGAAGAAAAGCAGAGCTTAAGATTGACGCTCGACGACGTCATCGACCAGTTCTCGTAGAACCCAGGCAAACTCCCCAAAGCCACTAATCGCTCCTTTGGCCTGGCGGACATATTTCCTAGCGTGGAGCGCCTGGGCCGTTTTGGGCTCCGCTCCAACCAAGATCGCCCCACTATTTGTGTCCCCATTGTAAAGGATTACTGGGTCATTATAGAATTGCCATCCTGCTCCAGCGTATCAGTTGGTTCCTTGGAGTCGGTTGTCATCCGAAAATTCTACTTCCAAGTGTGCTCTGCTGAAATGATTGACCCGTTGAATTTGCCTTTCAAGTCAGCTCTGATCATTGCTCACCCCGGCCATGAGCTCCGTGTCCATCATTGGCTGGAAATGGCAAGGCCTATAGTTTTAGTGTTGACGGATGGATCGGGATCGGTAAACAAACCTCGCCTGGCGTCCACAACTTCGATTCTTAAAGCAACGGGCGCTCGATGTGGGCAGATTTATGGCTCCTTTTCGGATGCGCGCGTATACTCCGCACTCTTGGACCAGGAAGTTTCTGTTTTTCAGCAGGTACTGGACAGCATGACTTCGTTTCTGATTCAAGAGGAGATTGATTTGGTCGCCGGCGATTCCCTGGAAGGGTACAACCCGACGCATGATATCTGCCGCTACCTCATTAACGCTGCGGTTGAGCTAGTGCAGCGAAAGACGGGGCGTGTGATGCTCAACTACGATTTTCCGCTGGTAGGCCTGCCCAGTCGGTGCCTTGGTGCGCAGCGCGGGGCATCCATTAGGTTACCCTTGGATGAAACCGCCTGGCAGCGGAAATGGAATGCCGCCCAGGGTTATCCTGAGTTGGCTGTGGAGATAGAGAAAGCCGTGGCCACCCTGGGCAAAGAAGAGTTCAAAGTAGAATGGCTACATCCGGCGGACGGTGCGGCGGGACTCGCGGATCTGCCCGGCGGAACTCCTTTTTATGAGCAACATGGTGAAAGACGTTGCCAAGAAGGCGTTTACGAGGAAGTCATCCGTTATCAGCAACACGTCAAACCACTAGCACAAGCACTTTGGCGTCGTGCCACCGGGAGTCTGCGATGAACAATATGCGGGTTTTGATTACCAACCTGGTGATGCTTGGCCGTAGCGGCACCGAAAGCCATGTCCGGGATTTGGCTCTGGGGTTATCCAGGCGGGGCCACACACCTATCGTTTACAGCCCACGGCTGGGAGAGCCAAGTCTGGAACTGCGGGCTGCCGGAATCGCGGTAACGGACGACATGAATTCCGTGTGGCCGGCTCCCGACCTGATTCATGGTCATCACAACCTGCCAACGATGGCTGCCTTGCTACACTTCACCGGCACGCCTGCCGTTTTCGTCTGTCATGACCGATTGGCCTGGCACGACGCACCACCTCGGCTGGGGCGTATTCGCCGCTATGTGGCGGTGGATTGTCATTGTCTTGAAAGACTGGTTCAGGAGCATGCCATCCCAGCAAGCCAGACGCTGGTAATCCCCAATTCGGTGGACCTTGATCGCTTCAAGCAGCGTGAACCGCTCCCTCTCCGGCCGGCGCGTGCGCTGCTTTTCAGCAATTATGCCAATCTGCACACCCATTTGAATCCCGTTCGGGAAGCGTGCCTGCGTACCGGCCTCCAATTGGATGTAATCGGTTCTGGCGTTAACAATGTGCGTGACCATCCGGAGCATGTCCTGGGACAATACGATCTGGTCTTTGCCAAGGCCCGTTGCGCTCTGGAAGCCCTGGCGACCGGGGCCGCAGTGGTGCTCTGCGGTAGCGAAGGGAGTGGTCCCCTGGTGACCCTCAACCAATTGGAGTATTTACGGCGCTTCAACTTTGGGCGGCGGGTGCTGGAACAACCTGTTGCGGCGGAGCTATTGGTGGAGCAGATCAACCGTTATGATGCCAGCGAAACAGCCCGGGTCACCGCCTGGATTCGGGCCGAAGCTGGATTGGACAAAATGATTTCCGAATGGTTAAAGGTTTACGAAGAGGTTCTAGCAGGGAACGTCGCCGCACCAGAGATGACTCCAGAATCCGAAAGCAGAGCAGCATCAGACTTCCTCTGTTCTCTGGAGCCGCATCTGTTCAACGTTTTCGCCGCTGCCGATAAGATCCAGCATCTTGAAGCCCAAGTTCAAAGTCAGGCTCTTGAGCTCTGTCGGGTACGAGAAGGACGAAGGCGTCTCACCACACGATTTTTCAGGGGTGTGAGGCGACGTCTGCAGAACCTGACGAAAGGTTGAGCCGATGGTGGAAATTTGCCGCTGCGGAAGCCAGTGCTTAGATTCGGCCTGAGGCCTACTGGAGCTTGGACGTTTTTTCCCCGAAGGTATTCCGTTCAACAGAAATAGAATCGCCCATGTCCCACGAGATTGCGATCTCCGTGCAGAGCCTCAGCAAGCATTATTTCATTCCTCGCCGGCCGCAGGATGTGCTGATGCACGAGGCTTACGCCAATCTGGCCGCATTACCGGTTGTACCAAAGTTTTTTAAGGATCATTGCCAACGCATGGCTGAGGGCTGTGGGAGAAACTTTCGTGCGTTAGACAACATTGCCTTCGACGTGGAAAAAGGGGAGTCGGTGGCGGTCATCGGGAGGAATGGGTCCGGAAAGTCCACATTACTCCAAATCATCGGAGGGACCCTGACGCCGACGGACGGCTCTGTCACCGTCAATGGACGTGTCGCGGCGCTGCTCGAGTTGGGCAGCGGCTTTGGTCCCGAATTTACAGGCCTGGAAAATGTCCGGCTCAACGGTGCTCTGCTGGGCCTTTCCCCGGAGGAAGTGCAGTCCAGACTTGGGGCCATCGCTGCCTTTGCGGAAATTGGAGAGTACTTGGATCAGCCCGTAAAGACTTACAGCTCAGGGATGCTTTTGCGGCTCGCTTTTGCTGTGCTCGCTCATTTGCAACCGGACATCTTAATTATTGACGAGGCTTTGAGCGTTGGCGACATCTTTTTTGCTCAAAAGTGTGCCCGCCGGATGCGGGAGCTGGCAGCTCAAGGGACCACCCTGTTGTTTGTCTCCCACGATATGGCCTTGGTGCGTGATACGTGCCGGCGCGCCATCCTTCTACAGGCGGGCTGCCTGGCCTTTGACGGTCCCAGTGATAAAGCCATTACCTGTTATTTCCAGTCATCATCACCAGTCGTT
>QHZP01000508.1 GCA_003224715.1 Acidobacteriota bacterium
CGCAGGCGGAGGCGAGTACCATCGCTCGACGGCTGGAACAGCAATATCCAGACACAAACCGAGGCAGTGGAATTCTCCTGGTTCCTCTACATGAGCAAGTCGCCGGTGACGCTAGACCGGCGCTCTTGATCCTATGGAGTGCCGTAGCCTTGGTGCTATTGATTGCTTGCTCGAACATCGCCAATCTGCTGCTGGCCCGAGGCGCATCCCGACAGAAAGAGGTTGCTATTCGTACGGCAGTGGGCGCCGGTCGTATCCGAATCTTGTGCCAGCTCCTCATCGAGAGCCTCCTTCTGTCCACTTTGGGCGGCGGCGTGGGTCTGATCCTGGCATTTTGGGGGACCCACTTTTTGGCGGCCGGCGGCGGGTATGCGACACTGCGCTGGCAGGGCATCACGATTGATGGCTGGGTACTCAGCTTCACGGCTTTGGTTTCCGTCATCGCCGGAATCGTTTTCGGTCTTGTCCCGGCGTTTAGCTCATCGCGTTGCGATCTGAGTATTTCACTCAAGGAGAGCAGCTGGCAAGAAGGACATGGGGCAGGTGGTCCTCGCTTGCGCAGCATGCTCGTGATTTCTGAAGTCGCCCTTGCCCTGATGCTGCTGATCAGTGCGGGCCTGCTAATGAAGAGTTTCTGGCTATTGCGGCAGGTGGACCCCGGATTCAAGCCGGAAGGCGTGCTCACGATAGAGCTCTCGGTCCCGGAGTCAAAATACCCACCCGGGCCTCAACGCACGGCATTCTTTCAGAGAGTCATTGACCGTATTGCGGCATTGCCCGGCGTCGAGTCTGTGGGTGGAGTGAATGATCTCCCCTTCAGCGGATCGCGTACCCAGTATTCTTTTGAGATAGAGGGCCGTCCGCCAGGATCAGCTCAGGAGTCGCTGAATGCCGATTATCGAACGGTGAGTCCAGAGTATTTCAAGGCAATGGGCATTCCGCTCTTCAAGGGCCGCGAGTTCACACCGAGGGACAATCAGAATGCGCCAGGCGTGGTCATTATCAATCAGGCGATGGCGCACAGATACTGGCCTAACGACGAACCTATCGGCAAACGATTAAGACTCCGAAACTCACTCTTTGAAATGGTGGGCATCGTGGGGAATTTGAAGCACGATGATTTAACCGCCTCGGACGAGCCGGAAATGTATGTGTGCTATCTTCAGGGTGATCCCCCGCCTTGGATTTTCCTGGCAGTACGCAGCAAGGGCAGTTTGCAACCTTTGATCGCTTCGGTTCGCAAGGCGGTCCACGAAATTGCTCCCGATGAACCCATCTATAACGTACAACCCATGACGGAGCGTCTCTGGAATTCGATTGCGCCACAACAATGGAATACGGTCTTGTTGGCATTCTTTGCCGCGCTCGCGTTGGTGCTGGCGGCGGTGGGGATCTATGGCGTGATTGCCTATGCCGTCTCGCAGCGTACCCGCGAAATTGGCGTCCGTATGGCTTTGGGTGCCGAGCCGCGGGACGTGCTCAAGCTGGTGGTGAGAGAGGGAATGACTCTGGTTCTGATCGGCCTCGGTATCGGTTTGATGGGGACTTTGGCTTTGACACGCTTTCTGGTCAGTTTGCTTTACAGAGTTCGCCCCACCGACCCATCAATCTTTTTGATCGTCTCGCTAATTTTGGTTGCTGTCGCAACGCTGGCAAGCTACATCCCAGCCCGGAAGGCAAGTAAAGTGGATGCTATGGTAGCGCTAAGATATGAGTGAGCCAATTGCCGATTTTGGATTTCCGATTGCCGATTAAATCTGGTTCACGAGTCCATGTTCCGGAGCTCCGAAACCCTTGCACTTAGACTCAGACTTAAAACGTGGACCTTGGACTTTGGACCTTGGACCTTAGACTTTAGACCTTGGACGTTGGACTTTGGACTTTGAACTACTAACCCCTGACCACGATGTTTAATGACCTTCGCTACGCATTTCGGATGCTGCTCAAGAACCCAGGCTTTACGACCGTCGCAGTTGTCACGCTGGCACTGGGCATCGGGACTAACAGCGCGATGTTCAGCGTGGTGAATGCCATTCTGCTTCGCCCTCTGCCCTTTAAAGCTGCAGACCGTCTGCTCTGGATAACTGAATTCTATCCACAATCAAAAACCTCGTTCGTCCTCAGCCCGGATTTCGTTGGCTGGCGACAAATACCTCCGTAGCTTCAATTCAACCGATGGTCCTTGAGAGGGTAACACCTTCCTTAAGATTGCCTCAGCGTTCGTGCACAAAGGAAGGCGCGAGGGACACACTAATAACGCCCCCACCTGGGCGCCGCAGACAAGCAGCCAACGCGAAGTGGGATTGGGTACCCCCTTGCCGAACACGCCCTTTCAATCTACCGAGCCACCAGGTCCTCTTCCCACTCTGCTTCCCGGACCTCCAAGTCGGCAGGCCGCTGAGCGGGTCTGTCAAGCACCGGCACTGCAATCACTTTCATTTTGAGTCGATGGGGCAGTTCATTGACCCGCACCACTTGACCGTCACCCAAGACAAAGTAATCGCGCTTGGTGGCGTCTGTCAGTCTCACCGAGGTAAATAGAGCTCTCGTCCCTTGCTTCACTTTGCACGTCCATCGCAAGATGAAAGGTATTCTTGAGATCTCTACTTCGGTGCCTGGCTTCAGACACGCCACCGTTTTGGTCCCAGCCAGCATCAGCCAGTTGGTCCCGTGCAGGTGCGTTTTAACCTGAAGCACGTCCCCTGCTTGCGCATCAACTACTTTAGCTGCGTGTGAGGAGTAATAACACATAGGCTTACCTCCTTGTGACTATCTTATAGCATCTTTAGCCAAGAGGTACTGTAAATTGAAGCGGACTGATGGGGATACTCGCATCGCTTAATCCCGACTTGGGTTGTGGAGACGATTAGGTTCGGAGGCAGGGCACCGACCACCAGCCGGCATTTCCAGGGTATCTCCTCCTCTGTGGACAGCGGGGGTGTCCAAACGCCTCGCGGAATTTCTTGCACACTTTTTTTCCTGCGCTTACGGGTTTGGCCGCGATCGATCACCACGTCGTGCTCGTAAGTAACGCTATCTATCCGAATCGAACCAAGCGAAAAATTTTTGATGTGCATGACCTCCCTCCCTTTGGAGTTTGGTACTACTGCAGCAAGAAGAAACAGCCGGACAATTGGGGGGTGTTGAGATCGCGTCATC
>QHZP01000509.1 GCA_003224715.1 Acidobacteriota bacterium
AAGGTTTGGAGGCCTGCAGGTCCGGGTAGACGCCTGGTGGCACAACGTTGTGCTGATTACTTGTTATCAAATCATAGCCCCTGTTCCCGACGTAGGAGACGGTCAGAGCCGAATTCCCCAACAGTTCCTTTTGGACCGAGAGGTTCCACTCGTGAACTTTATTGCTCTTGACATCGGCGGCAGCTGCTCCGACCGAGGGGGTCACAAACTTTGAAGGGTCATCGGGCCAGGCCGTCTCCCAGCGCTGCAGCTGGGCCGGGCTCCATCCAGTGGCTTCGAAAGTCCAGTAGGGGGGTGCGACGATGGCCGAGGCGGTGGCATTCCCTCTGAAGCTGCTGGTGAAGATGCCATATCCACCCCGAACCACCAGGCTGTTGCTACCAAAGGGCCGCCAGGCAATGCCGAGCCTTGGCGAGAAATAGCCGTTCGCGACGAACAGGCCTGGGGGTACACCGGCTTGTGAGGCGGGAATCCAGAGGTCCTGGGTGGCCGCTGCCAGGAATGGGGCTATCGGCTGGGCCGTCAAATCTACTTCCCCATTCTTATCCTCTCCAGCAATGATTTTCCCCAGCTTAAGATCGAAGGTGCCCACATTCCCGCGGACGGCCGACTTCTTGTGCCAGTAATCATATCGAATACCCAGATTCAAAGTGATATTCGGATGAATCTTCCAGAAGTCCTGGACGTAAAGGGCAGAATAAGGAGAATCATGCATCCCAAAGGTTTGGAGAGGATAGTTCCGTCCTCCGGAGCTAGGATACCCCAACAGATAATCCGCAAATCCATCGCCGCTATACTGTCCATTAAAGGAAAACACTCCCCGTGAGCAACAGGAGCCGTGACGGCCGTAGGTTGAACGGTCATTGTATTCGTAACCAATATTCAGGGAGTGCTGGCCCCGGATCAAGTTGGCGCTGGCCTTTCCGCCGTGGGATTCAAACCACAGTCTTCCGGGCACGCCCCAAGGGGGAGCAAATCCTGTGTAGCCGGTAAAGTCAATCGAGGGTAATCCCACGAAGGCAGCCCGGCCAGCGGTCGGGAAGCCGTGAATGCCGGCTTCTTCGGTTAGATTCTCAGTTCCTACCACCGGAGAACCAAATTTGTTCAAGGACCGAAGATAGTTAGCACCCAGGGTAAACAGAGTTGTCGGGGTCAACGCGTAGGTGTAGTTCAAGGCCAAGCTCTGTTGCTTGGTATCCGTGTCCCTAGTGACATCCGGTCTGTACTGCGACTCCGTATTGGTAAATTTGTTGATATAGTAACGACCGTAGATCCTCTGCGTGTCCGTAAACTGATGATCTACCCGGGCTGTAAATTCACCGATGTTGCTCGGCAGTCCGGCAACTGCGCGGAACTGGTTACCAGGAGAATTAGGCTGCAGGACATAGGGAAAGAAGAATTTCGAAGCTCCTGAAATGCGGTCGGCTGGAATCTGGTTGCCAGGAAAAGGTTTTTGCGTTAAAGGGTCCGTGAGAGGCTTACCCAAAGATGAGAAATCGCCGTTCAGAAAGTTCGGATCAATCGTATGCGAGTTGTAGATCGACTGCTGACGGATTCTTGTCCCCTCGTAGCTGGCGAAAAAGAACGTTTTGTCCTTGCGGATAGGTCCGCCGCCGCTCCCTCCGAATTGATTTCGACGCAGCTTTGGCTTGCTATCCGAAAACGTATTGCGGGCGTCCAGCGCGTCATTGCGAAGAAATTCCCATGCGGTGCCGTGGAAGGCATTGGTGCCCGATTTCGTAACGGATAGAACCTGGAGCGAGTTTCGGCCGTGTTCGGCGCTGAAGTTCGAAGTTTCAATATTGAACTCTGCAATAGTATCCACGTTAGGGATGGCAATCCCTGCTTCATCCATCCCGGCGTTGGAGTTCAGTCCATCGACTTGGTACTCCGTCATATCGTCCCGCGCTCCGAGGCCTTGGACTCTGAAGCCCCGTTCTCCCTGCACCCCGTCTTGTCCGAGATAGCGCATGCCCGGAATGAGTCTGACCAACTCCACCGGATTTCTTCCATTGAGCGGCAAATCCACAATTTGTTTCTGCTCGACAATCGATTCAACCGAACCTTTTTCAGTTTGAACCAACTCGGCTTGGGCTTCAACCGTGACCTTCTGGGAAACTTCCCCCACCTCCAATTCAGGAGACAGCCTTTTGCGTTCTCCAACGGTCAACTCGGTTCGTTCGATCGACCAGGTTTTGAATCCTGTGAAGGAAGACGTCACCGAGTAGGGACCGCGTGGCAGAGCCAGGATCTCGAAATTCCCGGCCGAATCACTCACCGCTGTCTTCTTTAAGCCCGTGTCTAAATTGGTCACTGTCACTTCGGCACCCGCAACCACAGCTCCTGAAGAGTCCCGGACAACTCCCAGGATTGCGCCTTCAGTGCCCACCTGCGCCTGCAGAGCGGAACCAAAGCTGAGAAGCAAGACTACGAGCAAAAAGGCGGACAATGCGATATGGGCCTTCATTTCCAAACCTCCTCTTAGAACTTTCTTGGCAAATCTTGCGACTGCCGAACTGCCGCAGTCAATGATGCAAGCTGCTTCGAAATGGCTTTTGTACTTGGTGGTTCTGCTTTTTTAAACTAACAAAGTTGCAACTCTTTTAAATCTTTCGCCAATCACAGTCAAGTGCAATTTCTAGTCTGTCCAGCCTGCTGGAAATTATCTTTGCCTGCTGGTGGCGGGGTGCACCCCTCTCAAGTCACCCTCTTACAAGGCGAGAGCTATGGGGGTGTTTGGAGACGGTCTGAGTGTGGCAGGCGTCCTCCGGACGGCGACCGCGACACTCTGCAACTCTGACACATCGCCGCGCGGAGCGCGCCTCGCACATTGCCTAGGCTGGTCCAGGCCATAATCTTTAGGCGCGCACTTTAGCAACGACCTCACGATCCTCAAACAGAAAGCTTGACACTCGGCGACTCGATCGTCCACAATTTTGGACATTCCAAAAGGGAAGTAAAGGAGTCTGCTCTGGCAACTTCTGAGAAGCCCTACGCCACCTCGGTTGAGCGAGCTTTTGCTGTGTTAGAAATGCTCGACGGGTCCCGCCGGGGTTGGAACATTTCTGAGATGAGTCGAAAGCTAAGAATCCCCAAGAGCAGCGCTCACGTCATCGTTTTGACGTTAGAGCGGCTCGGGTATATCAAGCGAGATTCAGGCTCCAGAAGGTATCAGCTTGGCTTGAAAATATATGGCCTTGGCCGGGGCCTGATGAAAAATCTGGCACTG
>QHZP01000510.1 GCA_003224715.1 Acidobacteriota bacterium
TGATGATCTACGAGTACTGCCGGGGTGACCATTGACGAAGAATCTAACAGTCTTGACCGTAATCGCACTTCTTGTTGCATGCAGTTCCGACATTGAAAAGACACGAGACGGTAGTAAGCCTGTAGCTTCAGACAAGCTGCTCGCAGTCAAACAGCGCGCCGTGTCAGTGCCGAGCGGCATTTTCTCAGGTAGCTCTAAAGATCAATATGGTGAACGAGCATGGCTTGTCTGCCTGGATCCTGCCAACCGAAAGGGCAAACTTTACTTGCCTCCTGATGTTCTGGATCTATCCTTGTCGGATCTGAATGAACCAATTGTCCTGCAGTCCCAGAAGGGATATGGTGATTTGGTGTATGTATTGGAGCTGAACTTGACTGAACGATTATTGGTGGGCACCATCAGCACACAGAGACAGGTCGCAAACACCTCTAAGCAGTTGCTCAAAGCAGAAGTGTCCTTGGAGCCAGTGGCATTTCAGGATGGGTGGTCGGAGCTCTTGCAGGCACCTTCCGGAGTCTATTCGAATTTGAAGTACGTCGAAGAAGGTGGCGATTTGCTGGGAACAGAGCTAGTTTTGATCAGAAGGTCCGGGGGTGCCGCAGTGGGCTTGATTACTCGTTTTGAGGGCGGACCTGATGGACCATACCTGCTGCTGGACACGAACTTGAGGGGCGATTTTTTGAGATTCGTGATCAGAACCATTCACGGCAAGGAAGTCTATTCTGGTGTACTGTCGTCGAGCCGGTTGGAATTGAAAGATGAAACAAATCCATCGCTCAAGAAAGAATCTCTTAAGAGAAGGAGCTTCAGTACTATCTTTCAACCCAACTGCCATCCTAAAAGTGGTGAGAAACTGGAAAGGTAGAAACGGGGCTCACATCTTTCCTTTTTCGCAACGCAACAGTGGAAGGAGCCCATGCTAAACGCGCCCGACTTCCACAATGCGGCTGGTCAAAAGGGATTCTTCAGCATATTCAAGGACGATGGTCTGGTTCAAAAAAATTCTGGGACCGGGGACATTTTGGAATGGTTAATAAATGATTGTCGCTTACCAAAATAGAAACAGAAAATTGGCGGGTTGGTTGGTACTTTGCATCTCTCTTGCGAGCCTCCGACTGGATGCAGACACCATTTTCTTAGACCGAGCGGCGGGAGGCATTGTTAAACGCGCTATTGTCATTCCAGAGGATGAGTTTACCCTTAGTAACATTGAGAATTTGACCCGCCGTTTCCTGAGGGAGAATGAAGGCAAGTTTAGAGTGCTGATGTTTTACGTTTTCGTCCACAAAGATCATGCAGGTCATTATCTTTCTGGATTAGGCTTCACGGATGTGACTTATGAAGGTTGGCTCCAGGTTTATAACTCATACGGGAAAGTGCCCTATCCCATCGCAGAAGTTTTGGCAATCGGCAGCTCCGCTACACTGAGATACCGGGATCGAAATGGGAAGATCGGTCGAATCGTCCTACAGGGGGAAGATACCTTTCATTATCGGTTGAACGGGATGGATTTCCAAGTAGTGAGTGTAGGTTCCGGCGATATTCCAGATGTCTTCAAGGACGGGCCTCATGATCCCATGAGTGTGGGATTCGCAATTAAGACATCTGCCCCTTTGACCGAGGAAATAGGTAAGGCCATTCTGAAGTTGCTTGCCCAAAAGACCGGCACTCATGATATCGGGGTCGGTCTACGTCGCGATATTTGGTTTATCGAGGACGGTGGTGGCCCAAGCGTGAGTCCCTTTTTCGAAAGTGGCGTTCCTCCCACTAAGGACCAGTACTACGGCTCGATCACGTTATCATGCGGTCTCTCTGCAAACAAACTTCATTGCACGAAATTTGGCGGCTTTAAGACTCGATGATAATTAAATGTGTGTTCCCCCCTTGATCAGGACAGCGGCCCGATACTCTAGATTCAACGCTTGGGTTCGACCCGCCTGACGACCAACGAGACCACCACAGTGTCAATCCCGTTCCTTTACACAAAGGTTAGGTTTTCGAAGATCCTGTCAAATACCTAAACAATCCTTGTCCGGTGGATTGAAGGCACACGGAGTTCTAGGACCCATGAATACTAACCGACGAAATCAACCGAAAGGTCCTTTTCTTGTTGCTGCAATCACTTTTTTGGCTATGGTGAAACCGTGCCTGGTGTTGGCCTCCGACCCCCAGAATCCCCAGTCAAAAACAAACACGGCATCACGACTGGAAGCCAGGAACTTACCACGGACTGACCCTCGGAAAGGCACGGAAGGCAGATGTTGAGCGCTTACTGGGGAAGCCGAAGTGGTCTGGCCCACCGGAGGATCCTGTGTATGCAGACAACAATACGGACGAATTACTCTATGAGTACACAGATCTCGGTAACCTGAAGGGCAAAACAGAAGTGTATATGGAAGCCCACAGTGGTTTGGTCATTGCAATTGGGTTCTATCCAACAACACTACTTTCAAGGAACAAGATAATTGAAAAATATGGGAATAAGTACTTGGAGAGGGATGCGAGAGGTCCCTGCGCGACGGAGAAACAACTACTTGAGCTGGAGGCGCACAACGCGCATCAAGATCAGAAGAATCCTACAGCACTCATTTATCCAGGAAAGGGTATGGTTGTTTTCTTAAATGAGAAAAGTCAAGCATGGCAGATCTTTTACGAGCTTCATTGTCGTTGAAGTAAATTGGAGGAAGGGATGTGGGGTCGGACCAAGCGAAGTGGTTGATTTGATTACCTGAAGCTCGGGAAAGGACACAAATAGAAGTCTTAAAGCGGCCTTTGCGCTATCAAATCAGTCCCTTTAAGCATCACAAAGGCTGAGCCTACGCCTAATCAGTCCGCGGGAACCCGAAGCCGCTTAGAGATGCTATGATGACGGCGAAAGCGGTCTTCTAAGGCCAAACAACACCCTCCTTTGGAACCTTACTCGGGCTTCTTCAATGCCCTAGCATGGTCCGACCCTGCTGGTTCGGCGCGCCCTTGTGGTTCCGGCTGCTGGTTCCCGGAAGGACTGCATGGCCTCTTTCCCGGGCTAGGTGATGAAGGTATA
>QHZP01000521.1 GCA_003224715.1 Acidobacteriota bacterium
CCGAAGACTGTCACCTATGTCCCCAAACAAAACACTCGGCGAGAGGGTAAGGTGCAAGAAAATGGAGTGTCGTTGGAAATGAGACCAGCCGGCGAATGCCGCCCACTCGAGACCAGAGGAAAGAAGCTCGCACGATCGAATCGATCCTCGATTCTCCGACCTCCCTCTCCGCGTGAGAATTGTCGTCGGTCTGGGCCGCCGTATGCTAGGGCGTCTTACCTCTAGGTCCAAGAAAAGGTACAAATCGGACTGGTGTCTCCTGGCGTTGCGAAATTTTTCCTTGGCTATCTTTTTCCACGACCAAAAGATTTTGCAGCTCCGCATCCGCTTCCAAGGGAATTACCAGTCTTCCTTCTCGTTTCAGTTGATCTAACAGCGGCTGGGGGATATGATCAATGGCGGCCGTGACAATGATCGCGTCAAAAGGTTGATGCGCAGGCCATCCTTGATAGCCATCGCCAATTTTGACTTCTACATTCTCATACTTTAAGCTCTTGAGTCGGTCCTTGGCCTCCAGACCCAAAGACTCAATGTACTCGATTGTGTATACCTGCTTGGCCAAGAGTGAGAGCACTGCAGCCTGATATCCAGATCCTGTGCCAATCTCGAGCACTACGTCGGTTCCTTCTACTTTGGCTAACTCAGTCATCAGGGCAACAATGTAGGGTTGGGAAATTGTCTGGCCATGGCCAATCGGCAAAGGATGATCCTCATACGCCAGTAGCTGCTGTTCAACTGGAACAAACAAATGTCGGGGTACCTGCCGCATGGCTTCCAGAACCCGATTGTCCTTGATTCCTCGAGCGGCAATCTGCTGGGCCACCATTTTTTGCCGCTGTTCCTCATGACTCTCATCGGACCCTAACTTCTCTGCACAATTTATTCCGATGGCAGCCAGAATCGTTAGACAAGAGTAAAAGTAGACCCAAAAGGTAAAGCACTTCATAAAACAATCGTTCCTGAAACTCAGTATAATGTCCAACTAGCCTGTATTATACCAAGTTGTATTAAGACTGGAGCCAATCATGCCTTCACAACAACCCAGGGGTTTTGAAAAAGACCAGACTCAAGCCCAAGCTTTTGCCCAGGATAAGAACAGAGCGCGTGAGGTGGTGGAGAAAGTGGTAGCAAAAGCCTACGAACATCGAACCCAGCTTCGCAATATCTGGGAGAGCCTGATGTCCCTGTGCCGCATGCTCAGGGCTTGGGCCAGAGGCGACTACAAGGGCTTGCCCTGGAAGACCATTGTTATGGCTATGGCCGCTGCACTTTATTTTCTTGACCCTCTGGATATAATCCCTGACTTCATTCCCGGGATCGGTTATCTGGATGACGCGGTCGTCCTCGGTTTTGTGGTTAACTCAATTCGGTCTGACCTGGAAAGGTTTCTCCAGTGGGAAAGTAAAGCGAGCACTGCTGAAAGCTGATGAAAGCATACCTGATTGGAATTGCGTCTTTCCTAGTGATAGCTGATAGCCTGATGGTGGCGTTGGCTCACAAGAGATTCCCTCTGGACGCCCATTTTGCTTCGGCTGCTCTGTGCCTCGATTGGTATTTGGCCCTCTTTTTTTTGTTGGGGCATAGGCAGTTTCAGTCTTTCATTGAGACCAAGCTGCGTCAAGGCCAGGGCCTCCGTCCGGTTTTCATCTTTCTCTTGTCTCTGGTGTTACCCTACTTGATCTATGTCGCCGGTACCGATTCTTTCCACTGGTTAGCTTTCTTAAAGCTGGTTCTCTACGTATTGCTTCCGGCTTTGCTCTTCTTGACTCTGAGATGGTTCTCTCAGCGACTGCTGTGGCAAGATGCGCTGGTTATTCTGGCCCTCTGGCTACCGCTGGATTTCCGTTGGATGCGGGATGTCTGGGTCTGGCCTAACAACTCTTTGGCCTATTCCTTCAATAGCCTGTTGGCAAGCTGCCTGGGCGTGTTTTTGTTTGTCTGTCTGCGACAGTTGCAGCAAGTGGGGTACCGGTATGATTTTGAGTCACGGGACTGGGTGATAGGGCTGCGAAACTTTCTGCTCTTTGCGCCCATCGCTATTACGATTGGAATCTACACCGGTTTCATCGCCCTTTCCCAGCACTTTGCTTACCCATGGGAACTCGTTCTTTCAGCAGCGGGAATTTTTATATTTATCGCCATTCCGGAGGAACTGCTTTTCCGCGGAATCATCCAAAACTTTGCGGAGAGAAGCTTTCTCAAGCCAACACCCGCATTGATCGTCACCTCCTTGATATTTGGCGCCTCCCATCTCAACAACGGCCCCAAGCCTGATTGGCGCTATTTCCTGCTAGCATCCATCGCGGGCCTGTTCTATGGAAACGCTTACACCAAGACTCGCAAATTGCTGGCGCCGGCGATAGTCCACACTCTTGTAGACGCTTTCTGGAGGGGCTTTTTCAAAGGAACCTGAGATGAAGTTGCCCAGACTGGTACTGTTCCTCGAGATTGCCACCTTATACTCCCTCATCCAGATATACGTTTGGCGCTGGCAGTTTACGGCGCCCTGGCTTGCCTGGCCGATCTTCATGCTACTGCTGGCTACCCATGTCTGCCACCGGGACACGATGACGAGCCTGGGATTTGAGCTTCATCATTTTATCCCTGTGCTTAGGCAAGCGGCACTGGCAGCTCTTCCCTTCATTTTGGCTTTACTATTGATTGGGACTCTCTCCGGACAAATTTGGTTGGCTCCACTTAAAGCGCGATCCCTTACGCCTTCCTTTCGATATATTCTTTGGGCCACGTTTCAGCAATATGGTCTGCAAGGCTATTTTCA
>QHZP01000131.1:0-16080 GCA_003224715.1 Acidobacteriota bacterium
TTACATCGTGGCTCACGGTAAGAAAATTTTGCCGCAGACCAATCAGTTTGGTCCTGAGTTCGTGTTCCAGCTCCAGTCGATGGGTTCCCCTTTCGACCTCTAGCGTCTGAAGGATGTCTGTTCCAAACAAGAGTCGATGATTGGTTTGCATGTCTAGAAATTCAATGGGAAAGACGTCGTGAGACTGTTCAATTTCCTCAAGAGTGAAGAACAAGGGAGGCGGGTTACCTCTCTTGACAAACCAAGTCACTGTTTTCTCTGCTTTCTTCAACAGGTCGACGGAGATCTTGCGCAGGACACAAAGAATGTTAAGGTCCGAAAATTTTTCATGAAAATCCCCGCTGGCAGCCGATCCGTAGAGAAAAAGAGCCACCAGATTATCACCGTAGGTACTCTTCATTTCCGAAACAAGTGTATTTAGGACCCTTTCCAATCCAGCCTCCTCAGTCAATTGCGGATCGCAGATTTCGAACTGCGGATTAAACAAAAACATCAAAGATTGAGACTAGTCACCAATCGCTCGAGCTCCCACCGCCGCCGCTGCTCCCACCCCCAAATCCACCGAACCCCCCGGAACCCCCTCCACCGAAACCACCAAAACCTCCACCGCCGCCAAATCCTCCAAAGTAGTTCCCACGTCGATATCGTCGTCCCGTGGGGCCCACGAAGGTACCTCCGAAGCCACCTAGGAAGTAAGGGGCCAGAAATAGGGCCAGGAGAATCAGCGCGCCCGAGATCAGTTGATGGAATGAGGAAGGAGAGGACGAAACTCGTCCTCCCCTTCGAGCTACCGGTTTAACAGATAGGGTAACGCCTGCACTTTCAGCCACGCGAAGGGCCAATTGATTGGCAGCCGCATAGAGGCCTGGTCCGTATTGATTCGCGCGAAAGTATGGCCTGAGCGTGCGCAAGACTTCTCCAGCGTAGCCATCGGTGATGATGGGCTCCAGGCCATAGCCTACCTCGATCCGGGAGCGTCGTTCTTGAATCGCTATCAACAGCAAAAGGCCATTAGATTTGTCCTTCTTTCCAATACCCCATTGCTGAAAGAGTTTCACGGCATAATCTTCAACAGGCTCACCCTGCAAAGAGGAGAGTGTGACAATCGCCAATTGGGTTCCGGTCTTAGACTCTAACTCCTGACAGAGCTGTTCAATGCTCTGCTTGGATCCTTCATCGATGACCCGTGCGTAGTCATTGACATACCCCACTGGCCTGGGAATCGTCTCTGCTACAGTAGCTCCACGCAGGCATAAGAGTACGAGAATTAAGTTACTTAGCCATCTGAGTGCTAACCCAGCATAATTCTGCCGGTTCTTTGTGAATGATTTGATAACCAAATTACGCACCGTTGGCATTAGCCTCGGAGAGGCGCAAGATAATAGCCCAGGGCGTCAGCCGTGGGATAAGGTAGATGGGTGAATCTGCCCCGGAGGGGCGAAAGACAAGGCGGAACAATTTATCTCCTATCCGTAACTCAAGAGCTTCCACAGAGGATAGATTAACAAAGTCTTGGGAAACAACCAATTCGCTTGGCGAGAGCGTGGGTTGAAAGCGATAGAGGGGAGCTGCAGATAGTCGATGCAAGGGTCAAATATTGCGTCGTCTTGTTATCTGGTTGAATGAGGTTTCTGCCAAGCAAGTTCGTCATTTCTCGTGTCCTTGACAAGATTTTCGCAAAATGTTGTAAGGTCGAGTTCAGTATAGGTTCGGAAAATGACAAGTGTTCTTGCATTTGTTGCTACTGTTTCTTTGGGTCTGGGAAGTCTTGCGTCCTTTATATCTTCGTGGTTTGATTTGCTGTTGCGGCTGCTGGACGCACTGTGCCTCGGCCCCGGTTAATCCGTCCCTCCCTTGTTAAAATGTGAACGCCCTTCCTTAACGAACGTTCTAAGGTCAATGATCTCGTTGCCGATACGATTGAAGGATTTGCCCCTGAAGAGTCCTGGAATTTTTCATTTACAATCGTCCAATATGTCCCCTCGTTTTGAAGGAGGCTTCATTTTATGAAAGAGACCTTGGTGCGTCTAATAGGGAAGGTCCTGGCGGGTACTATGGCGCTTGCCTTTTTAGTTTCGATAGGCAGAGCGCAAGTGAATACAGCCGACTTGAAGGGCGTGATCACGGATCCATCGGGAGCGGCTATCGCTGGCGCCAAGGTTAAGGTGGAAAGTAAGGCCACCGGACAGATGCGTGAGACGACGACGCGTGAGACGGGCGATTATATTTTTCTGGGCTTGCCCCCAGGTCACTACAATATCACGGTGGAGGCAGCCAACTTCCGACCGGCCGTTGCCCAGGATGTGGAACTCACTGTCGGACAACAGGCTCAGTTGCCATTTCAGCTGCAGATCAGTGTTGTCAAGGAAGCCCTGGTGGTATCAGCCGATGCAGCTCTGGTCGAGACAACCCGAAGCTCGCTAGCCACCACGATCGGTGATCGGGCGATCGAGAACTTGCCGACCAACGGTCGCAGTTATATCAATTTTACGCTGCTGGA
The DNA here is from genome assembly GCA_003224715.1 of Acidobacteriota bacterium. Classification (GTDB taxonomy): domain Bacteria; phylum Acidobacteriota; class Terriglobia; order Versatilivoradales; family Versatilivoraceae; genus QHZQ01. Next base: position 2,501 of record QHZP01000131.1, read on the forward strand.
TTCTGCCACCACGCGCGACAACCAGCCCGTCCTCGGACCGGCTCCCACCAGTGGACTCAACATCGGTGGGCAGCGGGCGCGTGCCAACATGGTCAGCATTGATGGTGCTGACGCCGTTGACAACTCTATCGGTGGTGTCCGGGCAACCCTTTCGCAGGAAGCCGTGCAGGAGTTCCAGATTCTCAAGAGCGGTTATGCTCCGGAGTATGGCCGGGCTTCCAGCGCCGTCATCAATATCGTTTCGAAGCAGGGAACCAATGAGTGGCACGGCAATCTGTTTGGTTATCTGCGCAGCCGCAAGGTCTCGGCCACCAATGCCTTTGCGGGCGAGCCCGACCCGGGCGATACTCGCACCCAGGCTGGCTTCACGCTGGGCGGCCCCATCAAGAAAGACCGGACTTTCGTGTTCCTCTCGTTTGAAACGACTCAGCGGAACTCCATCAACTTTTCCCAGATCGGGCGAAATCACTACGGCTTCAACCAAATCCCGAACCCGCTTGGAACAGGAACGTTGCTGGTGACAGCCCAGCAGGAGGCCTATATCAAAAGCGCTCCAACTCCCCTGGCGATACCCTATGGGTTGATTGCCAATAGTGGGGCGCTGGTGGCGCTCTTTGGCAACACTCCTGGTGGACCGACGACGTTTGGATTAATTCCTAACCCTCTGCCGTCGTCTTACCAGGGATTAACCTCGGAAGCGGGAAATTATAAGACGACGGAGGAAACTTATTTCTACTCGGCCCGCTTCGACCACCAAATCAGCGCCAGTCACAATGCTTTTGTTCGGTTTAGTGCCACTCCTGCGGATGTTACGGGACTCCCAAGCAACGGTGAGAACCAACTTACTGCCTTAAATGGTTTCACTCGAACCACCAATAGTTCCACCCGCGACCTGGCCTTGGTCGCGCAACTGGCCAGTAATCTGGGCCCATCCTGGCTCAGTGAATTCCGTTTCCAGTTTGCGCGGCGCGGCGTTGGCCTGACTACCAATGGGACTCGGGCAGCCATGGAAATCCCGGGAGTGGCTGCGATTGGACAAGAGCCCTTTGCGCCACTGTACCGTACCGAGAAGCGTTGGCAACTCACTGAGAATATCTCACACATCCGTGGCTCCCATACTTACAAGCTGGGCGTTGACTTTAATGCACTCCCCATCAGCGCGGTGTTCCCCCTGAATCAAGGTGCGGTGTATTTCTTTCCTGCACAGCTTCCTGTGGATGACCCTCTCATTACAGGAGCCATTACAGCAGCATTTGGGCCGGGCCTGATCGCGGGGTGGAAATCCACCGGCGCCCCGCCGTTCTCGGCCGCCCAGGCCTATGGCTTTGGATTTCCAGAATCGTTTGTGCAGCAGTTCGGAGGACTCAAAGGGGCTACCTCTCGATACGAGAACACGACCCTGGGCTGGTTTGTGCAAGACACGTGGAAGGTCTCCCACAACTTCTCGTTGAATTATGGTCTGCGCTATGACGTCGAATTCACGCCGACGATCCCAGCCTTTTCTCCGCTTTCAGAGAACGGAGAGCGATTGCTGGGGGTGATGGAGGGGATTCCCCGCGACACCAACAATTGGGCTCCGCGTTTTGGCTTTGCCTGGGACCCGTTCGAGGATGGCAAAACGGCAGTCCGCGGATCTTATGGACTGTTCTATGGGCATCCCCTGTCGGGGATCATCTTTCTTTCGGACGTCGTCGATGGGTCGCAGTCGCCTTACCTGGTCGCTCCCCACGGAGTCGGGGCCGATGACCTGTTCCAGGGACGAGCCTTCACACCGTTGGGTGCAGCGGTAGCCAATCCCCTCATTGGCTACCTGAGCAGTGAGCAGCGTTACGACGTTGTGTCCCCGGTCTTCTCAGACCCCAGCACAGCCCTTGCACTGAGCCCCATCCTGTCTCAAACGTTGCCGGTGGCCCGCAACTTTGTGTACGACTACACGCAGCAAGGAACGTTCGGAATCGAGCGGCAACTGGCCGACAACGTGTCTTTTTCCTTGGACTACACCTATGCTCATGGCTCTCACCTGCTCAGACCTCGCAACATTAACCAGGGTAATTTCGATCTTATCACCACCTACGCCCGTGCCACGATCGTGTGCCCGCAGCTGCCGGGCGTTTCAACCAATGGATGCGCTAACCCGATTTATGGAGGATTGGGTGGTAGCCTGGCAGGGTTGTGGGATGCGCTGGGTGGCAGTTCGGCCACCAGCCTGGCGCCGCTGGGGCAGCTACTCTTTAATCAATTCCGGGCGACCGGCCCGAATTATGCCTGGGCCAACACGGTTTCGCGCGGCGCTTTGTCCAAGCCGGTAATGGACACCTTAGTTGCATTGTTCAGCCTGCCCCATGCTCCCGAGAATGCCTTTGTCCCCTTTTTCAACGTCAAGGAATATGAATCGTCGGGAGCTTCCGTTTACCACGCCATGACGGCGATGTTTCGGAAGAAGTTTTCAAGCCATTATCAGGTGCTTGGCTCCTGGACTTGGTCGCATGCCATCGACGACTCCACTGACTTGCAGGTTCTCCAGGAGCCCCAGGATAACAAGAATAACCGTCTTGACCGGGGCAATTCCAATTTTGACCAGAGACACCGGTTTGTGGTCAGCGGCGTTTTCGACAGTCCCTGGAAATCCGGCAAAAGAAATCTCGTCCAATCTCTCTTGGCGGACTGGACCTTAGCGCCCACTATCGAAGTTTCTTCTGGGCGGCCTTATAATTTGCTGACGCTCAACGACAGGACCCTCATCAATAGCAGTTCGACCGCGCGACCCAACGTGGTGCCCGCGAGCACTCCCGGCTCCTTTCCTTCCCCCGACCCGTTTACCGGACCGGAAGCTTTGCCTCGGTGGATTTCAGGTTGACGCGACATTTGTCCTTCGGCGAACACTGGAGGCTAGACTTGAGTATGGACATGTTTAACCTGTTTAATCGAGTCAACATCCGTGAAGCCGACAATTCCTTTACCCAAGCCGGCAGGCCCGTGGCCGCTTTCGACCCGCGACAAATCCAGTTCAGCGCCAAGATTGTTTTTTAGGCTGTGATTTTTATCGGGGATTAGGTAGTGTGACCCGTTCTCAGAGCTCACAGGTCTCTCCCCATTGGGGAAGTTACTGATTTTAGTGGTCGCCCCCGTTAGTTCGGAGACATGGTAAACAGGTGTTCGGCCACATGGTAAACACTTTTGTGGTTGGTTTCTGCCGTCTGGGCTTGGCACCTTCTGGTAAAGTGCCCAGCGCGACACGATCGATTGACTCTTTCCCTCTGCTGCAAGTGTGGGGGCGAGAGAAAAAACCCTGGTAAACTTCAGTTCCTCGCCCCACGATTCACTCCACTATGCAATCAGTCAGGACGGAATGGAAAGTCTAAGGATCGAGAAGCTGACGCCCTGGGGATCCTGGAGTGTCGCGAAACGTCCGACACCCGGAATATCGGTCGGGGGAACTTCAATGTTGCCGCCAAGTGACTTGGATTTGCTGGTGCTGACGTCGCAGTCCGCCACCGCAAAGTAGGGCATCCAATGCGACGGAGCGTTCCCGTATTTTTTACCCATGGCGAACATCCCGCCGACGTGCGGGCTGTCCGGCATAAAAATGGTGTAAGCCAGCGGCCCCATCTGCTGGACCTTGCTGCCCCAGCCGAACAACTTTGTGTAAAACTTGCCGGCCGCATCGACGTTGTTGGTGGCCAGCTCGTTCCAGCAAAGCCCACCCGATTGGCTAATGTGTCCAGCCCCCGCGTGCTTTTTTGCTTGCCACAGGGCAAACGTTGCACCGCTTGGATCCTGCAGCACTGCCATGCGTCCGGCGTCGAAGACATCGAAAGGGGGCTTGAGCACCTTGCCGCCCAGTGACTGTGCCTTGGCTGCACTATCGTCCACCTTCTTTGCCGAAATATAGGACAGCCAGTGTGGAGGGATCCCCTGCGATGCTTGTTCCTGGCCCAATTGGTATAAGGCTCCAACGTCCTTCCCGCCGGCCTGTACCATTGTGTAAAAGCTGTCAGGGCCCATAGGAACGTCGTTCATGCTCCACCCGAAAAGCCCGCCATAAAACTTCTTGGCAGACGTTGCATTGGTGGTACCCAGCTCAACCCAGCAAAACGTACCGGCCTGTAATTCAGGGCTTGGCTTCATTAGTCTTTTCCTCCTTGGTTAAGTGGTAAACGCAGCTTACCCACGGTTGGGTGGGCACTACTCAAAGGGAAGAACCGGAGGTCCGATTGGTTGGGGCTAGCGAAGTTATAAGGGCGGTTTACACAGGACCTTAGTGCCAATAGGCAGTCGACAATTGAATCAGTACGACTCAAATGAACGATCCTGAATCGAACTAGACTCTTCCCTACACGACTTCATTCTAGGCACAACTATCGCTCATTGCCAATGCCTTTTTAAGACCCTGAAATGGAACGGCATGTTGTTGCATCCCAGTTCCAGAACTTCGTAGCCCACGAGAACGAGAAACAGTGAGCATGATTGCTCAGTGGCGCTCGTCGCTCTATGAGCGCGCCCTGGAGCTTGGACATTTTGGGTGTGAGAAGACCATGACGCGTATTGAGATTCCTGTAGTTGTCAAGTCCCGACCATGAAACAAGCGTTTTCTCGATGGGCGATATTTGTTGGACACACAAACGCCGATTTCGCCGCCGCTTCGCGGCGCTTGACTGTAGGCCGGCCTTTCAAGGCCGGTACCTGGGTGACCCACGTAAGGAAGCCGCGCCGCATCGCGGCGCTTGAGTCTCGCCCACCCTTGGGGTTTGCGATCTCATCCGTCGCTCTGCGACGGGTTAGGGGATTGGGTTCCGAGACCGGCCTTGAAAGGCCGGTCTAATCTCAGATGCCGCTACGCGGCAATGAAAATGTCCAAACTCTAGGGCGCTCTATGAGCGCCGTCTCCCTTCAAAACAGGCAATATTTTCATGCGGCGTGGCGACGCCGCATGATGGTATGAAAACTCTTGAACACTGGTAGCCAAAGGACCGATGCAACAGCAGAATACCCCAGGCTTTAAATTCTCACATTGCCAAACTGAAGAAGGCAGGTTACTCTCAGGACAATGAAGTTGAATGGAGGGAGACAATGACTGTTTCCAAGAGAACCGTTTGTACCTGGGTCTTGATTTTCCTGGTAACGTCACCTGCGGCACTCGCCGCCGCTGAACTCTATACCGCCCTGGGTGACTCTTTGGCATTTGGCGCGCTTGCTCCCCCACTGCGAGGGTATGCGTATCTGTACAGAAACGACATCGCGACCGACACGGGCGCGACCGTGTTTCTCTACGATCTGGGGGTCCCTGGCTGGACCAGCAATGATCTGCGCGGCGCGCTCAAGGGTAATTTTCTTTTCCGAGTGCTGGTCGCGAAATCGAAAGTGGTAACATGGGATATCGGCGGTAATGATTTGCGGGCGGCTCGCAATAGTTATAAGGGGGGCACCTGTGGAGGCCCTGACAACCAAGATTGTCTGAAAGTAGCCGTAGCCACGTTTAAGATAAACTGGAACGCAATTATGGGAGCCATATTGTCTCTACGCAGCTCCAGCAATACCATTGTGCGCACAATGGACATTTATAATCCCTTTGTCGTGGTGGATAGTCATTCCGACAGCTGGCCCGACGACGGCCTTAATGATTTTCAGGCACTCAAGCCCTATCTGGACGAGGTAAACAGCTACATCGCGACCACAGCGGACGCTGCCGGCATTCCACATGCCTCGGTTTACAAGGCATTTAATGGTTCAGGGGGCGACGAGGATCCAATTGCCAAAGGTTATATTGCCTTTGATAGCTTTCACCCCAATGCGACAGGCCACGCAGTGATCGCCAACCTCCTTCGTCTTCTGGGATACTCTCCCCTGTACCCGCGATGAAGGCGGACGCCGCTCCGCGCATCAATCAAAAGTTTGTGGTTTACAGTCGCTGTTTCCTGTTGAACCTGCGCTGGTCGCCGCACGGAGCGCGCCTCCCACATTCCCAACTTAACACCTATAAGCTTGACCGCCCTTTCTGTCCTTGCTATCATTTGTAGTCCTGACCTTAAGACTATTACTCCATTGAATGTGACGCCTTCCCGGCCTCGCAAAGTTTCGGTAAAAAACTCAAAACGATGGTTGATACGCTGCTTCGATCGGGTGTTCCTGGGAGGAAAACCTGGGGTTCTGTGGCTCGACTCGTTCCCCTCCACCTTCTCCTCCCCCTGATGCTAACCATTTCGGCCCAGGAAGAAAAGAAGCAGCCAGCCGACCCGTATCGGCCGGCTGAAAAGAGTCAAAAGCCGGCGTCTGTTGAGGCAAAAACAGAACCGGTGCCGCTGGACCCCTTTGAAACTTACAGCTCGAAAGAACGAAATTGGTGGGCTTATCGGCGACCGACACGGCCGCCCATTCCTAGAGTAAACGATCCAGCTTGGCTGAAAACTCCGGTAGATGCCTTCGTTCTGGCAAGATTGGAGAAAGAGGGATTGTCGCCGGTGAAGCCCGCCGAGAGGGCCACTCTACTGCAGCGAGTCACTTTTGATCTTATTGGATTGCCTCCAACGCCGGAAGAAATTGATGCCTTTGTGACGGATTCCAGTCCTGATGCCTACCCCAAAGTCGTAGAACGTCTGCTTGCCAGTCCTCATTATGGTGAGCGCTGGGGCCGTCACTGGCTGGATGTGGTTCGATATTCCGATACTGATGGTTTTGAGTACGACTCGCTGCGACCTCATGCCTGGCGCTATCGGGATTACGTCATCAAATCCTTCAACGACGACAAACCGTACGATCGTTTCCTCCTGGAGCAATTGGCTGGCGATGAGGTTGCCTCTCCGGATCAGCAGGCTCTGGTGGCTGTGGGCTTCAACAGGATGGGAGCCTTACGCAAGAATGCCGGTAACCAGGATGAAGATATGAACCGCAATGAAGTGTTGACGGAACAAACCAATGCTGTCGGAGCGGCTTTCATGGGGACTACGCTGGCTTGCGCCCGCTGCCACAATCACATGTTTGATCCCATTCGGCAAAGTGATTATTACCGCCTGCAAGCTTTCTTTGCTCCCAGCATTCCCAGGGAAATTTCCCTGGCTACGCCTGAAGAGCAATCAGCCTGGGAAATAAAAGCCAAAGCGGTGAAGGAGCAGGTCGAACGGCTTAAAAAGACTTTTTCAGAAATGGAAAAAGCCTGGCGGAAGCAATTCCGAGATGCCAAACTGAGTCAGCTCAGTGATCGAGAGAGAAAGGTTCTGGAAATTTCTTCAGATCAGCGTACAGCAGACCAAACGACTCTTGTCGCCGAGGTCGAAAAGAAACTGGCCAGCAAAGGGGATGAGACCAGCAAGCACTTGATCAACGATTTGAAAAAAAAGAAGAAGGAAATGATGACGGCTCTGGAAGAGCTGGAAGCCAGGATGCCCGCACCCTTGCCGGCACTCTGGAGCCTGACCGATGATCCGAAACAGACTCCCGAAATCCATATCCTGGAACGGGGCGAGCCCTCTCATAAAGGCAAGCGAGTTGGGTCACGTGTTCCCGGAGTTTTTTTGCCTGACAACGCTCCGGACGTTTCCGACACTGCGGAATCTCCAACCACTGGCAGGCGTTTGGCGCTGGCTCGGTGGTTGGCCAGCCCGGAGAATCCATTGACGGCGCGCGTGTTGGTGAATCGCCTGTGGCATTACCACTTTAATCGTGGGATAGTGGCTACTCCCAACGATTTTGGTGCGCAAGGGGCTCCACCCACTCATCCCGAGTTACTCGACTGGCTGGCCACTGAATTGGTGCAGCAGCATTGGAATATTAAAGCCCTGCACCGTCTGATGGTTCTCTCCAATACCTATCAACTGGCCAGTGAGGGAGAACCCGACAAGATGCTACAGAAGAACCGATCCAAAGATCCGGACAATAGATGCTTCTGGAGGTTTAATCGCAGGCGGCTTGAGGCTGAAGAGCTACGAGACAAAATGTTATCGGTGGCGGGGAACCTCAATCTCAAAGCTGGGGGGCCGGGAGTGTTTGTTCCTGTCCAAGAAGTATTGATGCGACAGCTCTACAAACCGGAGCAGTGGGCCGTGACGCCAGAGGTGCAAGAACACCGGCGGCGAAGCGTCTACCTTATCGCCAAGCGTAATTTGAGACTGCCCTTTATGGATGTGTTTGATGCGCCCGATATGCAGAACTCTTGCGCTCGTCGCGAGCAGAGCACTCATTCGCTGCAGGCACTGGAGCTGATGAATGGTGACTTCAGCAATGCTCAAGCCCGTGTTTTGGCCGGCCGTTTGTTGAGAGAAAAAGGCGCCAGGCCGGCGCAAATAATTGAACGAGCGTTTCGCCTGGCCACAGGTCGTCCACCAACCTCCCAAGAACTAACCATTGCCAGAGATTTTCTTTCAAAGCAGACCGCACTTTTGGGAGAGCGGGCTAATGGGGGAGAGGAGTTGGTCCTCCCAACCTGGATGCCCTCTGACATGGAACCGGCTGCAGGTGCTGCCCTCTGCGACTTCGCGCTGGCCGTCTTCAACCTGCCCGGATTTTTGTATCTAAATTGATATGGGACGCAGATCAACGCAGATTGACGCAGACTAGAAATCCGTAGAAAAGACCGATGGAAGACACCTACAAACACACAGACCTTACGAACCTGATTATTAAGGCCTTCTATGCTGTTTATAACAATTTAGGATATGGGTTCTTAGAGAAGGTTTACGTGAACTCTCTCGCGATCGAAATGCAGAGGCTTGGATTGAAAGTTGTCGAGCAAGCGCCTATTAGCATTTATTACCAGGGTCAAGTTGTGGGTGACTATTATGCGGACTTGTTGGTGAACAATCTCGTGATTGCAGAGATCAAGGCCGCAGTGGCACTAGTTGAAGAACATGAAGCTCAACTATTGAATTATCTCAAGGCCACAGCTTATGAGGTCGGATTGCTCTTAAATTTTGGACCAGAACCGCAGGTCAAACGCAAAGCCTTTGAAAACACCCGCAAAGGAACATTGTCTTGGACAAAGAAAGCAACCACTTAGGGGTTTTTTCCAAACTCCAATCACTTCTTATCTGCGTTTCTCTGCGTCAATCTGCGTCCCATCCCCTTTGGAGTTTGAACCATGACTAACCTAACCCTTTTCGAGTCCCACGTTCGCATCCCGCGTTCGCGCCGCGAATTCATCTGTCAGTCGGCCGGCGGCTTCGGCGGAATGGCATTGGCCTTTTTGCTGCACCGCGACATCCTTCGGGCCGATGCTGCTAAACTTATTAATCCGTTGGCTCCCCGGAAGCCTCACATGGCGGCCAAAGCCAAGTCCGTTGTCTTCCTGTTCATGGCCGGGGGGCCCAGCCAGATGGACACGTTCGACCCCAAGCCGCTCCTGAACAAGCTGCAAGGTCATCCGCTCCCATCTAGCTTCGGCCCGATCAAATCCCAGTTCCTTAAACCTAATGCCCGACTGCTGGGGACACGCAGGACCTTTAAAAAGTACGGCCAGTCAGGCATTGAAGTTTCCGATCTCCTTCCTAACATTGCTGAATGTGTAGATGACCTGGCCGTGATCCGCTCTTGCTATTGTGACATCATCGTCCATTCGGCTGCACAATATCAGATGATGAGCGGAAGGTTGGTTCCTGGATTCCCCAGTATGGGTTCTTGGATTATTTATGGATTAGGCTCAGAGAGTGAATCACTGCCCTCTTATGTGGTGATGCCCGCTCCGGAAGGTGCGCTGGAAGGCGGCCAGCCCATGTATGGACAGGGTTTTCTGCCGGCGGTTTATCAGCCCACCATGATGCGACCGGGCCGGGATCCGATTCTCAATCTGGACTTGCCAAAAGGCATAAGTCCTAAGCAGCGGCGCCGAACCATTGATCTGATCAGGGAATTGGGGCAGGCCGGCCTGGCTCGGGAAGACAATGAAATCTCAGCCAGGATTGCCAGTTATGAACTGGCTTTTCGCATGCAGACCGAAGCTCCCGAACTGGTGGATATTTCGACTGAACCGGAAGAAACCCGACAACTGTATGGAATTGGAAGGCAGCCCACCGACGATTATGGCCGCCGCTGCCTCCTGGCTCGCCGCATGGTCGAGAAGGGTGTGCGTTTTGTTTGCGTGGTCGCAGGAGGTGGGCCGGGTGATTTACAATGGGACGCTCATAACGACATCGAGGAAAACCATCACCGTCTGGCAAGTCAAACCGATAAGCCGGTGGCAGGTTTGTTGAAGGACCTGAAACGTCGAGGATTGCTGGAGTCCACGCTGGTTGTATGGGGCGGGGAATTTGGACGTACCGCGCTGGCCGAAGGTGAGGACCCTACCACGCTGGGTCGTGACCATAGCCCCACTGGGTTCACCTGGTGGATGGCCGGCGGCGGGGTGAAAGGTGGAACGGTCGTAGGCAAAACTGACGAACTGGGGATTCACGCTATTGAGGACAAAGTCCACTTTCGAGACCTTCATACCACCATTCTGAATCAGTTGGGTTTGGATCAAAATCAGTTGACCTACTTGCACCTCGGTCGTGAAGAGCGGCTCACCGAATTGCAGGGGAAGGTTATTGAAAAGATCGTGTGACGGCGCGCCTTACCAGATAATCACTGTGGTTGCCAAAAGAACTCCTCAGGTGCGGTAATCGCCGAGAGCTGTTGTGTGCTGGATCAGTCAGCTGGAGGAATCCCAGTGAGTGGGGCCCTGGTTTCAAAACAGCCATCGGCTCCTGTGACCACGAGGTTGGTTTTTTCCGGGCTCAATTACTTTAAAATTCTTCAGGACGGTGGCAGTCAGTTCTCTATCAGAAAACAGTCTCCGGTTCCGATGGCTGGGCTGTGACCCCATTAGCAGAATTGACTTATCGGAGCCAATCCTTTCCCACAAAGTTTCTTCCAACCATTGCTGGTGTTTGGAGCGCAACAATCCAGGTTGGTAGTTCTCGATGAAGACGAAGTCTTCCAGCGAGCCAGGACTGGGCCCCAGCCTTTTCTTCTCAAGTCTGACACCCGTGGCACTCTGTCCCAGAGTTGGACAATTGATCCAAAGACATGAATAGCCATGCACCTGGATGAGGTCATTGGCGAAGGCACAGACGATTGTTCGCTCACTTTTATCGCTGAGGGCTATCCACAACTGTACCGTTTGCAAATCCTGCTGGTACAGGAAATCCTTCAAGAAATCAAGCAGGCAGATTCCTCGCAATGACTGGGGCTGAAACTTCTCCAGGCTCTCCTTCCAATAAATGGTCGGGATGCCGGACTTCAGGTGCAATGTTTTGATCCGTTCTTGCGAAATGCAGCGACACTTGCGGGCTTTAGTTTGACCGTTTCGCGCCAGCAACTGAAACCCGGTTCCACCACACAACCGGCAAGCTTCGTATTCGCGGGACTCCCAGAAACTGATTTCCGGCCGGGGCTCTTTGATCAGATCCATTTTTCTCGCCTCCTGCTATTGCTGCCCTCCTGACTTTAGCAAGAGAGCATAGACGAATAAAAAGCGAAAGTCAACAAAAAAAGCTGTCTCCGCGCCCATTCAGTACCATTGGACCTCAATTCTTCCTGGGAATGGCTGTGCCATAGACTTCAATCCAATCTACCCGAGAGCAGGCGTTACTTCCTCCACCCGACATCAAGTCTGTCCATCCGATTTCGTCGACTCTACTCAAATCCGGTTTCTGCTCCCAAGGCCCTTCTAATATTTTCTTGATGTCCAGTTGCCGCCAATGAATGTCAGACACGTTGAACTCTTTGATTCTCCAATCGCTCGATTGATCGTCACATTGGTCGCTGACCAGCCACATGCCGTTGGCCAACTTTAGCAGGACGTGCAGCTGCCGAAATCCTGCCTGCTTCGAGCGCCACCGGATTTTGGCCATCCCTCTTAAATCTACCCAGGCATTTTTGTGACGCAAAGCAATCGCCCAATTCCCCTCTGCTTCACCAGACCAGATATACCATGGATCATCGGGCGGACTGTCATGGTGACTCTTCTTAATTCCCGACTCTCCCGGTCCATAGCGAGTCATGGTGAGTTCGGAGTTGTTGATATGCTCCTGCGTCACAGGTTTCGCCGGCGGAATCTCTTTCCAATCCTCTCTAAAAAACAACCTTGGCCGATCCTGGGCCATGGGCAACGCCTGTGGTGAAGCCAGGATAAGAAACAACAAAAAACAAATGACCCGTCGAGCTTGAAGTCTTTTCATTTTTTCTCCGGTTTGCGGAATTCAAAGATCCCATGCAAAGGCCCATCGGTTTCAGTATAATACAGACTTTGTTACCTGTAGAGGAGCCTCATGCCCAGGCAGATCCAAAATTCAATTCAGGAAATTGAAGACCATTACAGCGCCGGCACTTATTTCAAACGCAAAGTGGTTATCGTACGAGGTCAAGGAGCCAGGCTGTGGGACGAAGCGGACAGGGAATACATAGACTGCGTCGGAGGACAGGGGGCAGCCAATCTGGGGCATCAAAATCCTTATGTTACCCGGGCTATCCAGGACCAATCCCACCATCTGATCAATTGCCCTGAGCTCTTTTATAACGACCAGAGAGCACTCTTGTTGGAGAAGCTGGCGCGAATTACTCCTTCTTGCATTACTCGATTTTTCCTTTGTAATTCGGGAACCGAGTCCATCGAAGGAGCCATTAAATTTGCTCGATTAGCAACTAGCAGAACCGGAATTGTGGCGACCATGCGTGGGTATCACGGCAAAACGCTGGGTGCACTGAGTGCCACCTGGAATAAGGAGTACCGCGAGCCCTTTGGACCTCTGGTGCCCGAGTTCTCGCACGTGCCTTTCGATAATTTGCCCAAAGCCTGTGAAGCCATCACCAGCAAGACCGCAGCCTTCCTGGTCGAGCCGATTCAGGGTGAGAGCGGTGTCCGGCCCGGTTCTCGACAATATTTTCAAGGGGTGCAGGAGCATTGTCGCAAAATGGGGGCTCTCTTCATTTTGGACGAGGTCCAAACCGGTTTTGCCCGCACGGGACGGATGTTTGCCCTGGAGCATTTTGCACTAGAGCCGGACATCCTCTGCCTGGCCAAATCCATTGCCGGCGGCGTTCCCATGGGTGCCATCGGGATCAGCGATTTTGTCGCTTCCAAATTGTTTAAGTTGGCTCACACCTCCACCTTCGGAGGCAACCCCCTCGCCTGCGCAGCCGCCAGCGCGGCCATTCAATACATTGAAGATTTCCGTCTGGCAGAACGGGCACGCGAACTGGGCCAAGAATTCATGGACACCCTGCGAAGGATCGAATCGAATCGGATTCGCGAAGTTCGTGGGCTAGGCTTGATGGTAGGCATAGAATTGAAAGAGAAAAGCGGACCGTACCTCCAACAGCTCATGGAAAGAAGGGTACTGGCTCTTGCCGCCGGGCCCACTGTCATTCGCTACTTACCTCCCCTCGTAATTGAACGCGAGGAATTGAGTCGTGTGGCTGGCCTGACGGCTGAGGTGTTGAAGAGATGAGACCAATGATGATTGAAAATAGTGGGTAATGGGCAGAAGGCGTAGCCTTTGCTGGAGTTTAGACATTTTTATTGCCGCGTGGCGGCATCTGAGGGTAGGCCGGCCTTTCAAGGCCGGTCGGCAACCCAACCCCATACCTCGTCGCGGAGCGACGGATGAGATGGC
>QHZP01000131.1:16144-20043 GCA_003224715.1 Acidobacteriota bacterium
CGGCCTACTGTCAAGCGCCGCGATGCGGCGGCGAAACCGGCGTTTCGGTGCCCAGCAAATCTCATCTCTCGGTAAAATGCGTGTTTCATGGTCGGAACTTCGTAACTGCAGGAATCTCACAATACGCGTCGTGGTCTGGGCCAGACCCCAAATGTCCAAACTCCAGGTACCGCCGAAGGCGGCATGGATGGCTCCCCAGGCAGCTTCAAATTCTTGATTAGGATTTTTTATGACATTATCAAAAGTAAAAAGAGTCTTCTTGTTGTGCTTCATCTGTCTTTGTGTGCGTGCCGCGCTGGATCGAACCCGGGACCAATCGGCTCAACCAGCGCCCTTGGCTGGAAATTCCGGGTCAGACAGTAATAACCAGACCCAACCAAAAAAGCTGTCTAGCAATGAGGATTTGCGTCGTTCCACGGAGAAAAGTCATCACAACGACGTTGAGTCTGCCAACCCCAATAAGAAGTTGAAGGAACCAAAAGCAAATAAGTCCGTCCCAAAGAACTCTGAGTCGGCTACCGCTTTGACCCGCTATCGAGACTTGAATGGTCGTAACCGTGAGTACTGGCAAAAAAGAATCAAGCCCTTGAGGACCAAGCTGGAAAGGCTGGATTCCCAACTCCAAACCTTGCAGGCGCAACAAGAGGCTAGCCCCACTCCCAGCGGAATTAGAGTGTCAAGGAGAGGCCGATGGCGAGCGCGCTCCCAAGATACCGGAAATTCGACCTCACGCAAGATCGACGGCTTGAAGCAGAAGCGCGCTGAGGTGGTGAAGTCCATTCAAGAAGTGGAAGACGAAGGACGCAAAGCTCAAGCCTTGCCTGAGTGGCTGAGGTAATGACCTCGCAAGAATTAAATCGTGCTGATGCTCTCGGTGGCTTACTTAAGTGTACCGAATCAAAAATAGGGTGAGGCATTCCGGTGTGTGTCTGATGACTTCCCGAGACCTATTAGTTTTTCCGTAGCCCCTTGCTTCAGCGCGGGGTTCGAAGAGGGCCCCTTCTCACCACTTTCCAGCCGGCGGGGCTGGGTGCAGCGCCGCGGCCGGAAAGGGGAAGGGAGAACAGAGTCTCGAAGGAGTGTTCCGCGCTGAAGCACGGGGCTAGTGAAAATACAGATAAGGAATTTGGTGCATGGCTGTGTGGTGTCTACTTAGTAAAAACGAGCATGCCGCCAAACGCACCCGGCGAGTGGGACTCAGATAACTACCTCAGCGTAATCGCGAAAGGTAATACTTAGTGCGAGGAAGAAAAAGCAGACCTGAGGTTGGAGTGATCGCAAGCTCTGATTCGCCGGCTCCGGAAAAAGGATTGTGTAGCCACCTTCAAGAGAGGGAAGTCCGCCTGCTGGAAAGGATGCTGCGGATTTATAGCCCGTCGCAGCAGGAGGCCGAGGTGTCTGCCTTTTTGGTTGAAGAGATGAAGTCAATGGGCTTCCAGGCCTATCAGGATGCAGTGAAGAACGCCATCGGCATTTTAGGCGACGGGGAAAAGACGGTTATTCTTCTGGGGCACATTGATACCGTGGCCGGCCAGATTCCTGTCGAGACGAGGGACGGCAAGCTTTACGGTAGAGGAGCCGTCGATGCCAAAGGGCCTATGGCTAGCTTTATTTGCGCGGCCCATCGACTGAAGGGCGAACTCGATTCACTCGGAAAGCGAATCATCGTCATTGGCGCTGTCGAGGAAGAAGCGGCAACTTCCCGCGGTGCCCACCAGGCCCTGAACGATTTCAGGTCCCCCGATTTTTGCGTCATCGGCGAACCCAGCAGTTGGAATGCGGTTACCTTGGGCTATAAAGGCAGGCTCCTGCTGGAGTATCGCCTGGAAATACCCCTGAAGCACTCGGCGGCGCCTGGCAAGCTGGTTTGTGAACAGGCGGTCGATTTCTGGAATGAAGTGAAAATTTGGTGCGAGAACTTTAATCAAACTAAGAGTACTTTCGAAACAGTCGATCCATCCATTCGTTCTTTTAATTCGGAACATAATGGGATGACTGAGGTGGCCCGCTTGATAATGGGATTTCGCCTCCCGGTTGGCTTTGGCGTAGATGACTTCAAAAACCTGTTACTCCGCAAGGCCGGGACCGCCCAGCTAGCGTTTTCCGGAAGAGAAGCGGCCGTTCGCGCTGAGAAGTCTAATGGGTTGGTAAAAGCTTTCCTGCGCGCCATTCGGGAAAATCAAGGCCGACCCAAATTCAAGCTGAAGACGGGAACAGCAGATATGAACGTGGTGGCGCCATTTTGGAAGTGCCCCATAGTGGCTTATGGGCCGGGCGATTCTTCACTGGATCACACTCCTGAAGAACATATCGAAATAACTGAATACGGCAAAGCAATTAACGTGTTAGAATCGGTGCTGAGATATGTCTAGAAGCGAGCTTGGATCCTGAGAGTTCACATGCCGCGAGTTGAAGCCACCGCCACACTGACCGATGCCAGTCTGAAAGAAGAGCGCCTGGCTGAAATTCTAAAAGAATTGAACTCCGTGGTTGTGGGCTTCAGCGGAGGGGTGGACAGCGCCTATTTGGCTTACACGTCCAATCGCATCCTGGGGAAGAAGGCCCTTTGCGTCACGGCCATCAGTCCTTCCTATCCTACCTTTCAAAAGAAGGAGACAGCTGATTTTGTAGATCGCTATCAGCTCAATCATCTCATCGTTGAATCGAGAATTCGCCCAGTCGGTGCTATTTCTGCAAAACGGAATTGTTTGCAAAGTTGCAGGCGCTGGCCCTGGAGAGAGGCTACAGGGCCGTCCTTGATGGAACCAACTTGGACGACGTGGGTGATTTTCGACCCGGGCGGCGGGCAGCCCAGGAATATTCCGTTCGCAGCCCCCTTCTCGAGGCCCAAATGACTAAGTTAGATATTCGAGAACTCTCCCGGCGGGCGGGTCTCCCCACCTGGGATAAGCCGGCTTTGCCTTGCCTCTCGTCCCGTTTTCCTTATGGAACCTCCATTTCGGCCGAGAAGCTCTCGGTGGTGGATCGAGGCGAGGAGCTTCTGCGTCGTTTCGGATTTCGAGTTTTTAGGGTTCGCTTCCATGAAGAATTGGTGCGGCTGGAGCTTGCTCCGGAAGAACTTCCCAAGGCGTTAAACCTGACCATGGTCGAAATTCTAAGAAAAGAGTTCAAAGCCCTCGGCTTCAAGTATGTGACCATTGATCTGGAGGGTTATCGCTCCGGGTCCCTCAATGAAGTTTTGCCACTTTACAAAAACCATTCCTGATTTAATCGACTTTTAAAATCGAAATCCAAACGAGGATAGGATTGCTAGATCCCTCTGCCAGGGCCGAATTTGATCGACACTACCGGGTTGTCCTGATGCTCTATGGCGGTCTACTGGCTTCGATTCTCGTTTATCCGGGAATAGGCTACTTGATCGGTAGAAATCTCTCCGCTTCCGTAAACGCAGCAACCTATGAGGGGATTTCAGGAATTTGTTACATTCTGGCTGCGGTCATTATCGTCATCATTTTTTGCGTGCGCAAATGGCTGATTCCTTCCAGCGCAGGTTTTGTGGCTGGCCCCGCAGAAATTTCGGGCTTGATCTCAAAGTATCGAACTGGAAATATCCTGGTCTTTGTCCTGAGTGAATTGATCAGCCTTCTGGGACTAGTATTATGCTTGCTTGGTGGAGCCTTCAGCCATTTAATTCGCTTTACCCTTGCCTCTTTGGCCTTGATGGCAATCCTTTATCCAAAGAGAATCGAGTAAAGGGCAGTTATGAAAGTCCTGGTCGTGGGATCCGGCGGGCGTGAACACGCCTTGGTCTGGAAGATTTGTCAATCCAAAAAGGTAACTGCGGTATATTGTGAGCCCGGCAATGGCGGCACGACCCTGGAGACAGGGTGCCCCCCCGTGGGGGTCAGTCGGATCGACGAACTGGTTCAATTCGTCAA
>QHZP01000131.1:20086-32255 GCA_003224715.1 Acidobacteriota bacterium
CTCCAGATCATTGGACCCAGCGCGGCCGCGGCCCAGCTCGAGGGAAGCAAGATCTTTGCTAAAGAATTCATGCAGCGGCATGGCATTCCGACCAGTCGTTACCTCACGCCCTCGTCTCCTGTCGAAGCCGCCGCACTGGTGCGACGAGGTAGTCTGGGTTTTCCTCTGGTCATTAAGGCTGACGGTTTGGCAGCCGGAAAAGGCGTCGTCATTGCCCGGAACCTGGAAGAAGCCGAATCAGCCATCCAGAAACTTATGCAAGAAAGAGTCCTGGGGCCCGCTGGAGAAAGAATCATTCTGGAAGAATTTTTGCAGGGAGAGGAAGTTTCCTTCCTGGTCTTTTCCGATGGGATTCATGCCCTGCCCCTCGTTCCTTCTCAGGACCACAAGACCGTCTTTGACGAAGACCGGGGGCCGAATACGGGTGGGATGGGAGCGTACTCGGCAGATTGGATCCTCGAGCCCGAAGTTCACCAGCAGGTCATGAATGCGGTCGTCACGCCAACGCTTCACGGCATGGCCTCTGAAGGCCGGCCCTATCGAGGTATCCTCTATTTTGGATTGATGCTGACTCCGGACGGTGTCAGGGTACTTGAATTTAACGCCCGGCTGGGGGATCCGGAAACGCAACCCATTCTTTTCCGCTTGCAAAGTGATATTGTGGACGTGTTCCAAGGGATTCTGGACGCCCAATTGGACCGGGTGGACTTACGATGGGATAAGGATTGTAGCATTTGCGTGGTTCTGTCCTCCGGCGGGTATCCTGGAAATTTCGAAAAGGGAAAAGTGATTTCAGGACTGGCAGAGGCAGAGTGTTTAGCGAATGTGAAAGTCTTCCACGCCGGCACCGAAGCTAAGCAGAGTCAGTTCGTGTCTGCAGGCGGAAGAGTCTTGGGAGTCACAGCCAAAGCCAAAACCCTGGAGGCCGCCCGAGACCTGGTTTACCAAGCGGCCCAAAAAATCAATTTTGATAAGATGCACTATCGGCGGGATATCGGTCGGAGAGGGCTCAAGAAGGAAGCTTTGCGGCATGCCGAACCGAGAAGAGTGGTTGCCAATCCACCGGCGGAACAAAGCAATCGTTGACACGTGGGCTGAATGAGTCAAGAGATTTTTACCGGAAGTATTCTTTTAGAAACTGGGAGGGGCTCAGAATCTGTACCCCATGATAACGGTTAAGACTCAAGAGTTCCTTGTCTCCGGAAATCAAGACATTTGCTTTTCCTGCCACGGCGCATTCTAAAAACTTATCGTCAGAGGGATCGCGCTTGACAACCTTCAGCCGAATTCCAGGTTTGATGATTTCCACAAAGGGCAACCATTCCCCTTCGATTATCCCCCTGATTTCTTCCTTGGAGAGCTGGAATTTGGGGTATGCCAAAACTCGAAAATATTCTTCCAGGATGTTGCGAGAGAGAAGGAGCGTGATATCGCTCTTCTGCCACAGAGCAACCAGCTCTGAGGTAACACCACCGAACAAGAGGGCAGATACAAATACATTGCTGTCGAGCACAACCCGCACTAGCGGCTCCTGGCCCAGTGGATCGCCTCTTCAATGTCTGTTTCCGTAAGCCCCAGAGCTCTAATTTTGCGCCGTATGCGTCTCAGTCTGGCAGTCGAACCTTCGATGTGTACTGGCTTAAGGATAATCTCCCCTTTCTGAAGACTGACTTCAAAATAATCTGTGTCAGGAATTTTGTCCACAATGGCTTTTGGAAGAGTAATCTGGTTTTTAACAGTTTTCTTGGCTAGCATTTCCCTGACTCCGTGAAGTAAGGATATCTTACTTTCCCTTTTGATTCAAGCACGACGATCCTCGAGGCAGGGTCCCGTCAAAGTCCCGTAAGTGATTGGGTTGAGGCACAGCCCTTGCTGACGCGCGGGCTACTGAGTTGCGCTGGGCCCTGTTCAGTAGCCCGACCGTGAGGGAGGGTCAGGGACTTTGACGGAACCCTGAATCCTCGAGGCTTCCCTTGAATGAAAAAATTCTGGCTGGCTTTTGTTGCTCTGTTGGTCTTTCTTATAGCCTACGAATACCTTACTTTGCCTGATGTCTCCAGCCTGAAAAAAGAAAACCCAAAGCAGACCGCTTTAATGGATCAGCGGGCTCAGGAAGCCCAAACGGCAGGCAGGAAGCCGAAAAAAAACCAAATCTGGGTCCCCTATTATTCCATTTCCAGCTATCTGAAAAGCGCTGTCCTGATTGGCGAAGACGATGCCTTTTACCAGCACGAAGGTTACGACCTCGAACAAATCAAAGAATCGTTCATTAGGAACTGGGAAAAGAAGAGTTGGGTTCGAGGCGGCAGTACCATCACTCAACAACTGGCGAAAAACCTCTATCTTTCAACCTCCAAGAATCCGCTGCGAAAGCTGAAGGAGTTCTTGATTGCTCGCAGGTTGGAAGGAGAGCTGAGCAAACGGCGTATCTTTGAAATCTATCTCAACGTCATCGAATGGGGAAATGGAATATATGGAGCAGAAGCGGCGTCGCAGGTCTATTTTGGAAAATCAGCTCGAGATTTGAATGTCAAAGAAGCGGTCTTATTGGCTGCCGTGATTCCCAATCCGCGCCGTATGAATCCCCTGCGCCAAACGAAACGGCTCCACAACCGTCTGGACCTCATTCTGTCTCGTATGCTTCAGTATCACCACATCAGCCCGGAGGAATACAAGGCGGCAGGTAGCACGGAAGACGAATCGGAGCCATGAAGGGTTTTTGGACCAGCCGGAAAAGACCATGACGAACCAAAAAGCGCCTCCCGTCTGGGCTGCTGAGACTACCGAGTGAGGGTATGCCAGAGACCGAATTAACGGCGGCTCGGATTATAGGCTATCGCATCCATTTTTCATTGACCGTCTAGTTGGAATGTATATACTGAGGCATCGTCCATCTGCCGAAGGATTGAAATGCCTGAACTGACCGTCATTGCTGACTACGGAGATCTTTGCGGCGAAAATCCCATCTGGGACGGGACTACCAACGCTTTCTACTGGACAGATTGCGTGGGTCTGAAGTTTTACCGCTATCATCCGAATACTGGAAAACATGAGCTGGTGAAAGACGGGCTGGAGATCAACGGGGCCGCCTTCAATCAGCCTGGCGGTTTTGTGATCTCAAACAACAGCGGCATCTGGTGCTGGGATGGTGCGGACAAAGCCGAGCTAATCGCCAGTGAGGTAGACGGTCACAAATGCCAGATGAACGATGGCATTGCCGATCCGGCTGGTCGTTTCTTTGTGGGCTCCTGCTTTTACAACCCCACTCAAAAATACGAACTGGGCAAGTTGATCCGAGTGGAGGCCAACGGCCAGGTCCGTATCGTGGATGAAGGCTTTCACTTAGCCAATGGGTTGGGGTTCTCACCCGATTGCAAGATACTCTACTTCACAGACTCCGCGGCCAGGCTGATCTATGCCTACGATTATGAAATGAAAACCGGGAGTGTCCGTAATCGTCGTGTATTTGTGAAGGTCCCGAATGACCAGGGGTTGCCCGACGGTTTGACCGTCGACGCACCGGGCTTCGTCTGGTCAGCTCAATGGTATGGCAGTTGCATTGTCCGTTATGATCCCGACGGCAAGCTGGAACGTCGGATCATCACCCCCGCCAAGCAAACTTCGTCGCTCGCGTTCGGAGGCCCGGATTTGACCGACATTTTTATTACGACTGCGGCGAAGTCCGAACCCATGCCGGTCATGCCTCCGGGCTACGATCCCGACTCCGGCTATTTTGGCGGCCGCTTGTATCACCTTAACCTGGGAATACAAGGCAAAGCTGAATTTAAGGCCAACATCTCAGTGTGACAACCAGCCCTGCAGCCAAGATCATAGTGAGTTCCTGGACGCCCTCGTCCTCATACTCGAGCTCTTACTCGTCAGCCATGAGGCAGCAAGAGCAAGAGTAAGAGCATGAGCAAGAACCAATTGGTGATCCGAAGGACTTGTTGCCCGGAAATGAGATAAGCACCGATGAAGATTACACACCTTGAATTGATTCCCATCAGCATTCCCTACACCCACCGCGAAGTCAGCTCGCAGATCAGGCGCGACGGTGTGACTGACATCATTGTCAAAGTCGTCACCGATGAAGGCCTGATCGGCTGGGGAGAGAGTTGCAGCGGCGCTAATGTCGAGTCTGTCGAAGAGGCTTTAAAGGCAATGGTTCCCTTCGTGGTCGGACGCAGTCCTTGGGAAAGCGAAAGAATCCGGGCTGAACTTTGGCACCGGGGGATCTGGCAATTTCGCAAGCCCACCGCCAGCTTCGCTTATGCCGGAATCGATATGGCGCTGTGGGACATTTGTGGAAAAGCCTGTGGCCAGCCGCTCTACAACCTGTTCGGTGGTAAGGTCAGAGAACAAGCCAACTACTTTTATTATCTTTCTCAGGGCTCGAACGAAGATATCGCCCGTCAATGCCGTGAGGGTCTGGCTGAGGCGTTTCATGTTTTTTATTTGAAAGTCGGGATTGATATTGAAGCAGAAATAGAGATGGTTCGCACCGTGCGTGAAACGGTGGGACCCAATTGTAAGATTCGACTGGATGCTAACGGGGCCTGGAAAGTCAACCAGGCCATACGGAACCTGGCCCGCTTCGACTCTTATCGAATTGACTTCATCGAGCAGCCGGTCAGCCAGGACCCGGTAACCAACCTGCAAGAAGTGCGATCCCGCACTTCGGTCGCCGTTTGTGCCAATGAGGGGATGTGGAGCGTCGAAGATGCTTACCGGCACATGACTCATCGCAGCGCAGACATTTATTGCTTCAGCCCGTACTGGGTCGGCTCATTGGCTCAGTGGCAGCGCCTCTGTCACGTGGCACACTTTGAAGGCCTTCAGGTTGTCAAGCACACTCATGGCGAATTTGGAATTGTCGCCGCTGCAACTCATCATATTCTCTTAACTTTGCCTAACGTCGTTGATGGCAACCAGCAAACCGCCCACATGATGCAGGACGACATTCTGAAAGATCCGCTTCCCATTGCCTCCGGGCCTAACTGGGGAACTCCTCAAGGAAGCGGGTTGTGCATTGAGGTGGACGAAGAGAAAGTTGCACGTTATCACAAGACGTACCACCAGGGCGGCCAATTCGTCCCCTATGATCCAAGGCTGATCGGCACCGAGTGAGTGCGCACGGACTTGGGTTAGTTAAAACGCGCACTCAGATTCAGTTTCCAATAATGCTGGCACGGGTCAAAAATGGGCAAAAGAGTTGAAGGTAGAGTAGCCATCGTAACGGGAGGAGGTTCAGGTATGGGCCGGGCCGGCGCGACGCTGCTGGCGGCCGAAGGTGCCCGGGTGATTATTGCAGATATCAGCCAGGAAAAAGGTCAGCGCGTCTGCCAATCCATTGTTGAGGCGGGAAACGAAGCCACCTTCATCCAGGTGGATGTTTGTCGGAGGGAAAGTGTTCAGGCCGTGGTTGAAAGAGCCCTTGCGGTTTATGGCCGGATTGACGTGCTCTATCACAACGCCGTCGATGTGCCTTTTGTCAACGAACAGGATCGGCGTTTGACCGAGTTACCGGAAGAGACTTGGGATCGCATGATCGACCTTGTGCTGACGGGGACTTTTCGTTGCTGCAAGTATGTCGGACAACAGATGATCCGGCAAAAGTCTGGTTCTATCATTCTGACCGCCACGGTGGACGCTCTGATCGGCTGCGCTGGTCTAGACGCTTACACCGCAGCCAAAGGTGGAGTCGTGTCACTGACGCGCTCGTTTGCGGCCGGCGCGGCTAAGGACGGCGTCCGGGTCAATGCGATCTGCCCGGGTTTTGTAACCACGGAGCCACAGCTTGATTGGTTTAGAAAGCCGGGAGCAGCGTCGATGATGGAGATGCTTCATCTCTTGCCGGTAGCCACACCAGAACAAATTGCTCCGTTTGTCGTCTACCTGGCCAGCGACGAATCAGCCGCAGTCACCGGCGGCATTTTCCCGATTGACAGCGGTTATATGGCTTTCAAGGCCAATGTGGACGTGATGGGACTGGTGAGCGACGGCAAGACTAAGTCAGAATGAGAAGTGGAGTCCCACCACCAAGACACCAAAGCACCAGGTCAACTGCTAGTGCCGCGAACAGGTCAGTCCTTTGATCTGATGCTCAAATCCGATCGTTTTTTGCCCTCAAGGACTTTGCCTTTTGTCTTGCTACCCTTCGTGTCCTGGGGTGACCATTTTGTTTTTTTATCTAGAGGCGCGACTGACATGCCCAAATGGCTTCTCTATGCGCTACTATGCATCTTTTGGTGGGGAGTCTTCGGATTTCTGGCTAAACTGGGGGCGGATAGAATCTCTGCCAAGCACATGCAAATCCTTTTCACGATAGGAATGGTGCCACTCGTCATCCTCGCTTTCCTGCGGAGCAAAATGAAGGTAAATACCGACAAACTCGGTGCGACGTATGGTGTGTTAAACGGCGTCTTTGCCGGCCTGGGTGGATTGGCCTATTTTGCCGCCATGGAAAACGGCAAGGCCTCCATTGTTGGACCCGTCACCTCTCTTTTTCCATTACTCACGGTCGTGCTTGCGGTGCTGTTGCTCAAGGAACGAATGAATCGCGTTCAGGTCGCCGGGATTGTTCTCGCGCTGATTTCCATAAGTATTCTTTCCATCTGAGGTGTCTTCATGCCGGTGTGGATGTTTTATTCTCTATTAGTGATTATGCTGTGGGGGATTGTCGGGTTACTTCAGAAATTAGGAACTAACCGTGTATCGGCCGATTCTCTACTGATCTGGCTAATGGCGGGTTATGTTCTCTTACTCCCGTGGCTTCTGGCCACTACCAGTCTCTCGACCCTGAGAGGGCATGACATCTTCATTGGGACATTGGCGGGCGTCACCAACGGTTTGGGGGCCTGGTTTCTATTTGCATCCCTGGAGAGCGGCGCGAAAGCTTCGATCGCTGTACCACTGACTGCCCTCAATCCATTGCTGACTATTTTGCTTGCCATGGTCTTCCTGGCGGAACGCTTGACTCCACTGCAATGGACGGGCATTGTCCTGGCTATAATTGCGGGTGGGATGATCTCATACGAAACCGCGCCAGGACCACTAGTTCTGGAGGACTGAAGTTGGTCCTGTGGCTATTCAATGGCTTCTTGGTCGTTGCCTTTTTGTGTTTTCCTGTGTTTCGTCGTTTTTAAATGGGTTGCGAAACTTGACCTAATTGTGAACTTGTTCGCCCACTAGCAGCCGCTAGTTCCGGCGATTTTTGAGGAGATAAGCCATGATGGACATCAAGATTGATTTGCGAACTTCCATAACAGGCAAAGGTATCCAATGGGGGAGTCTGCCGGTCATTTGGCTCCTTTGGTGCGCTGCGCTGAGCGCTCAAGAATTACCAAAGGTTAAGAAAGTGGAGCTGCAGCCGCTGGCCGCCGAGGTCAAGCGCCTGGTAGAAGCTATGGACTACCTGGGTGTGCCCCTGCGTTCTACCGACAAACAATCACTGGAACGGGCTACTGGAGAGCCTGATTCCGGCAGGGCCGCGGTCGAAATTCAAGATGTGCTCGATAAGTATTGCCTTTTGGATGTTCATATCAATCCCGAGAGCCGCGTTAAGGTGGCTCAAGGTCCTGCCAAAGCTGAACTCCTGGAGCTCGGCTGGCGCTCCTTCCTGGTAAAAGTCCGCAACGAGGCAGGAGTGACCGCTCAGCTTAAAGCCGAGAGTCCCAATGCCATGCCCGTCTACACACGTTCAACCGGCAACCCGAGTCCTAAAGAAACGGTCAAGCCGAGCGATGTGCCCAATCGCTGGCTGGATATCCTCATGTTTAACACGTCGCCCCTCAAGCCCCAGCTTTCTGGCCTCGAACTTGAATATCGCATCATTCAGCTCTACAGCCGCGACGCCGGTAAACGCGAAGCCAAGATTAGCTTCAACGTCGGTCAGGGTACCCAGGACATCGGTTTCCGTAACGACGCCGACATCCTTTTCACTTGCCGCCCGTCTACTGAAGTCACCCTGCGAATCCTGGACGAAACGGGCAAACCGACCACGGGGTCCTTTATTATCCGCGATTCACACGACCACGTCTATCCTTCGCAAGCCAAGCGGCTGGCCCCTGATTTTGCCTTTCACCCTCAAGTCTACCGTTCTGACGGTGAAAAAATAAAACTCCCTGGAGGCGACTATATGATCGAGTTCTCCCGCGGTCCGGAGTACCTGGTTAAGAACCAGGCGATCAAGGTCGTCGAAGGCAAACCCCAAACGTTTACCTGTCGCCTCGAGCGATGGATCGATCCGGCAAAATATGGCTGGTATTCGGGAGATCATCACATTCACGCCGCAGGGTGCCTGCATTACGAGAATCCCACCCAAGGGGTATTCCCTCAAGACATGATGCGCCATATTTTGGGCGAAGCCTTGAATGTCGGTTGTGTCCTTACCTGGGGGCCCTGCTACTATTTTCAAAAGCAGTTTTTCGAGGCCAGGGTTAACAAGCTCTCGACGGCTGACAATCTGATGCGCTATGACCTGGAAGTTTCCGGATTTCCTTCCATTCATGCCGGGCATCTGGTTTTACTCCGCCTCAAAGATCAAGACTACCCAGGCACCAAGAAGATTGAGGATTGGCCGAGCTGGGATCTGCCTATTCTCAAGTGGGGCAAAGCCCAGGGAGCGGTTGTGGGTTTCGCCCATTCAGGCTGGGGACTGGATGGGAAGACCGATAAGTTGCCCAACTACGAAATGCCGCCCTTTGACGGGATCGGCGCCAACGAATACGTGGTCGACATTGTGCACGATGCCGTGGATTTTATCTCGACCGTGGACACGCCGTTCTCGTGGGAGCTCAATATCTGGTACCACACGCTGAATTGCGGCTTTCGCGGGCGCATTAGCGGGGAGACGGATTTCCCCTGCATTTACGGCGAGCGTGTGGGTTTGGGGCGAGTTTATGTCCAGCTGGATGGCAAGCTGGATTATGAGGCCTGGGTTAACGGAGTTCGTGATGGGCGTTCTTTTGTTTCCGACGGCAAGAGCCACTTGATGGACTTTCGCGTTAACGGCCTCCTGACAGGGACCAGGGGAAGTGAAGTTAAACTGGACAAGCCTGGGACCGTTCGAGTCACTGCCAAGGTGGCGGCATGGCTTGACGAGCAGGCCAATCAGACCCTTCATGGCAAATCTTACGACCAGAAACCTTATTGGGATATCGAACGAGCACGCCTTGAGACCTCGCGCCAGGTGCCCGTTGAAGCCGTCGTTAACGGGAAGTCTGTCGCTAAGAAAAGTATCCTGGCAGATGGTAAAGCACAAGAGGTCGCTTTTGATGTGCCCATCGAGCGCAGCAGTTGGGTGGCACTGCGCATCTTGCCATCCTCTCACACGAACCCGATCTTCGTTACGGTCAACAACAAACCAATCCGCGCCTCGCGTCAAAGTGCCGAGTGGTGCCTGAAAGCGGTTGACCAGTGCTGGAGCCAGAAGGCCCCCAAGATTTCAGCCAAAGAACTCCCAGAGGCGGAAAAAGCCTATGAGCGGGCGCGCCAGGCTTATCGCCAGATCCTGGCCGCGAGCGAGGCTAATTAGAAATTGTCCGCAGTCCGAGGTCCGGAGTCCGGGGTCAGTTGTCATATCAATCGTCTGAGAGCGTAACCTTTCATCGAGAGCAAGGAAGATCTTTCCTTCAGTCTCAAGTGTTGGCCAACTGCGAGCAATAGCAGTGATCCCGGACTTCGGACTCCGGACCTTCGGACCCGTCCATGCCCACTCAACTTCGCCAAATGACTTACGCCGATATTGGCTTCGGCATGAAGCTGAAAGCGGCCGCCGGTTGGAATCAATTGCCTGCCGATTGGAAGCGTCTTATCGATTTGGAGCCGGAAGGCTGTTTTATACTGGAAAGCGAGGGGCAGCCAGTCGGGAGCGTAACCACCACACTTTACGAGAAGCGTCTGGCCTGGATCGGGATGGTGCTGGTTTCGCCTGAACACCGTCGTCACGGTTTTGGAACAGCACTGCTTGAGGCGGCCATGGATTATTGCCAGCGCCAGGGTGTCGCAGTGATCAAATTAGACGCCACCCCCCTGGGGAAAAAACTCTATGACACACTTGGCTACCAGGACGAGTACCGGTTGAAAAGGATGCAGGGAGAAGGACGCCTTCAGAAATATGAGAATGTCCATCCGATGCGCCCGGTGGATTTGTGGGAGGTCGTCCAGATGGACATGAGTCTTTTCGGGATCAGTCGCCAGCGATTGTTGGAAAAATTTTTTGAAGAAAATCCATCGCTCTGTTTTGTGGCTCAGAGATCGGGGTCCCCTGAAATCGTCGGGTATCTCTTCGCGCGGCCCGGAGAAAACGCCCACCAAATCGGTCCCTGGGTCGGCAAAGAGCCCAAGGCGGCTGAAGAACTCTTTAAGGCTGGGATTGGTGCTCTGGCAGGCAAGCCTGTTTTCTTAGATGTCCTTCAAGCGATCAATTCCCACGCTGGAGCTATGGTGGAGAGATACGGATTCGGGATGCAGCGGGAATTCATTCGCATGTTTCACGGGGAAAATCGTTTCCCGGGGAAGCCCGCGGACGTTTATGCCATTGCTGGAGTAGAAAAAGGGTAATCCTTTCTGTCACTTATTTAAGGTCTCTCAATAGCCTCGTGATTCAGCGCGGAGGTCTAGCCGTTTTGTTCTTCCCTCCATCTGGTCCCGGACCAGAAAAATTGTGGGCGAGGCCGTTCACCCCGCGCAGAAGCACGGGCTATTGAACGACTTTCCGTGAGATCAGACAACAATAGCAAACCATTCCTGCGATCAGGATAGCACCGGTGAGGCCCAAGGCCAGAGCGAAAGACTGCGTCGTATGAGCGATGTAGCCGGTTAGCACCGGCGCCATGATACCCCCGAGATTGCCACCGAAGTTCTGAATGCCAGAAACGGTGCCGACCATACTTTTGGAGCAGACAGCCTGTGTTAACGTCCAGGTATTAGGGGATGAAATCCCCAGGCCGGCAAGAGAGAGGGTGAGCAGCCATACCGCCTTCAGCTTATCCTCGACCATCCCGGCAGGAATGATCAAACACCCAATTGCCAGACCAGCGATAATAAACGCTTTGCGCACCCTGGTTTCAGAAAGGCCCTGCCGTACCAGCCAGTCGCTGGCTACGCCGGAAAGAAAGATAATGATGGACATCAGAACATAGGGAACCGAGCTGTAAATCCCCATTTCTCGCGTACTGAATTGGCGTTCCATGACTAGATAGCCCGGAAGCCATGTGACATAAACGAACCAGGCGTAATCGTAGGCGAAGAACCCAAGAAAGATGCCCAACACGCTCCGCTGCTTGAGTAACTTCAGACTCTCGACAAACGTGGCCCTTTGGCTGGGAGTACTCCTAAGCGTGTGTGCTGGAGTTGCAACCGGTTCCTTCTCCCATCGTGCCAGGAAGCTGTTCCACGGAAGGAGCCAGAGCAAGGGAAGAATTCCGGTCAACAGGAAGAAAAATTTCAGACCGTACTTGGAAAGAAAGAAGGCACCCGCAACGCCTACCAGAGCCTGTCCTAGCCGGACTCCGGTTAAGTAGGTGGAGGTGACGGTGCCGCGCTCTTTGTCGGGGAACCATTGTGCCACGGCTCGTGCGCTGGCGGGGAAGGCCACGGATTGACCGATTCCCAGAATCAGGCGAAACAGTGTGAGTGATACAAGATTGTGTGCGAACCCGGTGAACGCGGAGGCTAATGACCACAACCCAAACCCCCAACTGTATGACCGTTTGACGCCGTAGCGATCCACCAGCCAGCCCGCCGGCAATTGCATGATCGAATAGGACCAGTAAAACGCCGATAAGAGAATGCCCATGACCGAGGCGGAGAGATTCAGTTCTTTGAGCAGGAAGGGCGCAGCCACGGAAAGCGTCCCACGGTGGGCATAACAGATAACCATGGCCGTGGCCAGCAAAGCCATCATCCACCAGCGGCTCGGAGAGCCTTTGGAATTGGGGCTGGTAAAGGGTTGTGATTTCTGCTCAATATTACTTGTCAGTGTGGCTGAATCCTTTTCCCGAATGAGGAAATCCTACGCTTCTCGTACCGTTACTAACGGGTGCGGAATTGTCCAGCGGGCCAGAAGATTATGATAGTCAAGCCGGCCCAAACATCCAAGCCTTTTGGAGGAAGATTGCCATGATCCGCGTCAAGAGCAGGTCACCAGGCGGGACGACAAGGTGGC
>QHZP01000522.1 GCA_003224715.1 Acidobacteriota bacterium
TCCCCACTTTCGTCCACGATGCGCACCAGGTCATCCTTCGCAGCACGGGGATCGGGAAGAATCCGGTATACTTTGCCAACGACGAGAGACGCTCCATAGTCGGTGTTATCAATACACAATGCAAACGGCTTTGTTGGTGGTTTCATCACTATTCCTCTAAATAGCGCTTGATTTTCAGGTCTTTCCTTCCAATTCCATGCGCCTCATACCAATGCAATTCTACCTTGCGGAGAGCCCCGTTCGGCAAACTGACTGTCGCGATTCCTTTCAGCTTCCGCCATCGACCGACCATAGGCTTTCCCGAGGTACGAGCGAACCCGGATTCCGGGGCCAGCGGCAATAACTTCCGCGTGGGTGATTGGCCCAACAACTTCAAACTTCATTTACTTCCATAAAATAGCACCGTCATGCGGAAAAGGGACTAAGGCAACAGGGTCACTCCTGCTCCTGTGCGACTACGCAAAGACTCCTATTTGTTAGCCTGCCGTTCTCTGGTTGGACCCAAATTATATTCTTGGGACTTACCGCGCGGTATGCTTAGCGATTTCCAGTCCTTCCCCCCGTGGATTCTCCCCATCAGAACAATCTGGCCCACATGGTACGATACGTGCGCCAATGATCTTTGTAGTGCGTCTGACACGGTCAATTCCTTACTTCTAATCCTCACCACTTTGCCCAAATCAGAATCTTTGAGTGAATTTATCTGATCAAACAAGATTCTCCACGATTCGCCCCAGTTATTCAGTAAAGACGTTCTGTTCTCAAATTTCTCCTCAAATTCCTCGTCTCTGTTGCGCCACAACTTCTCGCCATCTTCGGTCAGGAAGTTAGTAAAGCGCGATTTTAGATTCCCGGATATATGCTTGATGACCACCGCGATTGAATTACCATCTTCACCAAGTACCTTGTGCAAACGGTCGTCCGGCACTTGGGAGATGGCCATCTCAGCTAGAGACTTGTATCTCTGATATTCAGACTTAATGGATTCGATTACCATTTCTGACTACCGTTCAGACCGCCTAATACTATTCCATCAAGCAGAGTCAATGTAAATGTGTTTGAATTTCTAATGCGTCAGTTACGGAGGGCCATAGAGGAACTCGGTCTTGGTAGCCAAGGCGAGGGCCTTTCTCCGCGACCGCCGTCGCTCGCCGTGGGGTTTTGGGCTGAGACAACCCCACGATGAATTAGAAAAGCAAAATTCGTCGTGGCTACCAAAGCTGTTTCCCCACGCCCAGCAATTAACGCATTACTTGAATTTCTAAGGTATTAGAAGGTGTGAAAAAATTAACTGTAACGTAGATCTGAGCGGGCCTAGGAAGGCGGCAGTCTTCTTTCTGTGGGTGTGGACGTGGGTCGCGGTCTCAAATGTGTTCGGGGACTGTAAACGGAGCACGATAGCGACGTGTCAACAACTGGTCGGCCTCAGCATCGTTGACGAATCGTTCGGTTTCGGGAGCGAACTCCAGGCGGCGCCCCAGGCGGAATGAGATATTGGCGAGATGCGCCAGAGCTGAGGCGTAGTGGGCTGTTTCAACCGGCCCGTTGAGCTCGGCTTTCCTGCGGCTGCGCACAGCCTGAATAAAGTTGGCATAATGGTCGCCTTCGCCTTCGCCGTGTGGACCCGGCTCTCGCTTTTCTCCCAAGTAGGTCTCGTAGCGAGTATAGCCCTTGATGAGCATGTAGCCTTCGGAGCCATAAAAAATATTGCCTACGCCGACACCTTGCTCCTCGTTGGTACACCAGTGCCGCACGGCAATCTCGATGAGCTTGTTTTGCTCCGGGTACAGGCAGGAAGCCGACAGAACTTCCGGAGTTTCCTTGTCGTCCTCCCAGAGGAACTTGCCGCCCATGGCGGAAATCTGCCGGGGCAACTGCACGCCAAGCCCCCAAAGGGCCATGTCGGTTTCATGAATACCCTGATTGCCAATATCACCATTGCCGTAATCCCAGTGCCAGTGCCAATTGTAATGAACCAGGCTTCGCGAGAAAGGGCGCAATTCGGCCGGCCCTTGCCAGAGGTCATAATCAATATGGGCTGGTACCGGTTCTTCCGGATGCTTGCCAATGGATGGCCGCCAGCGATAGATCAGAGCACGCGCCATGTAAACCTTCCCAATCACGCCTTCCCGCAGCTTCCGAACGGCTTCCTGCAAGGCTGGAGAACTGCGCAATTGCACGCCATGCTGGACGATGCGGTCATATTTCCGGGCCGCTTCGATCATCTTCTGACCCGCCCGGAGGTTGTGTGAACCTGGCTTTTCCACATAAACGTCTTTGCCGGCCTGGCATGCCCAGATGGTGGCCAGAGCGTGCCAGTGGTTGGGTGTCGCGATGCTCACGGCATCGATATCCCGGTTTTCCAAGACTCGACGCAGGTCGGTCTCTATGGGCACGGCTCTCCCGTAGGTCTGATGAAACTCAGAGGCACGTTGAGCGGCGACCGTCCGGTCTACATCACACAGAATGGCCACCTCCACGTTCCTCAGTTTTTGATAACCCTGAATATGATCCTTCCCCCGGCCGTTCACTCCGATGACCGCGACCCTAATCCTGTCGTTGGCGCTGGCGTTGACAAAGGGTAATCGCTGAAGAGCGGCAAGCGTCGCCGCACTTTTCAAAAAGGTTCTACGCTGCATATGGATTCATGACCTCGCAAGTAATCAATTTCGTTGGATGCTCTTATAACCGGAGCCTCTCATGCCCCGCTCCGGTGGCAACCCCAATAAATGAAAATCATTTCCCCTTCGAAGGGGGTGCAGGGGTGGGTTGTTCCCAACCGGAAGACCCACCCCGAAGACTGATGCCTTCTGCCCCTCCCTGGAGGAGATTTTCAGAGGAGGATGAACCTCTTCGCCACCGAGTAACTCTAGAAGTTATATTTGAGACCCAGCTGAATGATGCGTGGATCGCCGGCGCTGATGATCTGACCGAATGTGCTGCGAGAGAGACGCCCTTCGACCCCACCGGTGGAGCGAGCGTCGGTGTGGGACGCGCCGAGATTCACGAGGTTGAAGACATTAAACACATCAAAACGA
>QHZP01000132.1 GCA_003224715.1 Acidobacteriota bacterium
ACCAACTCTATCATACTCAGTCATGATGGAGAGGGCCTGTAACGCGTTTGGAATCGAGAAAGAAAGGTGATCGTTCCTTTTGTAGTGCGGTGGCTGCACGTTTGGTGGCGGCTTGACCCATCCGTGAGCCGACGGCCACAGTCAGCCTTTGCCCGGGTCAAGCTGCACGCCGCTCTAAAGGGCTGTCTGCAAGAAACTCCAGTGATGCCTTGAGCAGCTTCATGCAAATACGGTCTTACGACTTCTTGCTCTTTCTGGCTAAGTGGAACACGGCCAGCGAACACGGGCGCAGCTTGTAGGTAGGGTTGCGCAGTCGTTGCCGCCGTTTCCACTGTATCGCTGCAGTGTCGAGTAATCGCTCCCAACGATTACTTGTCCCTAGCCTGGGCAGCGCGAACGAAATCGATTCCTGGTAGGCATTAAACATAACGAAAAGAGTATCGCCCTCGATCGGCTCACCTTCTTCGTCCATCTCTTGCAACTCCTTTCCATTGAGAAAGACACCCAAGCAGCGGGCAGAATGTGCATTCCAATCAGTATCGGTCATTTCCCTGCCGCTCGGTTCAAACCAGGCAAGATCCTTGACACCGGCGCCGCGAATGCCCCTGCTCTGGAAAAACCGCCGCCGCCTCAGGACCGGCTGTTTCTCGCGCAATCGGACCAGGTAACGCGTAAACTCCAACAAGTCTTTCTGAACTGGAGTCAAGTTCCAGTGGAACCAACTGATTTCGTTGTCCTGGCAATAGGCATTGTTGTTACCGAGCTGCGTTCGTGCCATCTCATCGCCGCCACAGAGCATAGGAACTCCTTGTGAAAGCATCAGAGTGGCAACGAAGTTTCGCTTCTGTTTTTCCCGCTGGGCATTAATCGTCTTGTCATCTGTCGGCCCTTCCGTTCCGCAATTCCAGCTCAGGTTATTGTTTTCCCCGTCGACATTATTCTCTCCGTTAGCTTCGTTGTGCTTGTGATTGTAACTGACCAGATCGTGAAGCGTGAATCCGTCGTGACAGGTGACAAAATTGATGCTGGCATAGGGGCGGCGTCCGCTGCTTTCATAGAGGTCGCTGCTTCCCGCCAGACGTGTCGCTAACTCCGAGACGACGCCACCGTCTCCCTTCCAGAAACGACTCCGTCCATCCGACCGGGAAGTTTCCAACCTGGTAGCCACCTTCACCCAGGTCCCAAGGCTCTGCAATGAGCTTTACCTGGGAGAGGATTGGGTCCTGATGGATGATGTCAAAAAAGGCTCCCAGTTTGTCTACCTCGTGGAGTTCGCGGGCCAGAGTGCTGGCCAGATCAAAACGAAAGCCGTCGACATGCATTTCCAAGACCCAGTAGCGCAGGCTGTCCATAATGAGCTGAAGAACGCGCGGATGAACCATGTTGAGAGTGTTGCCGCAGCCAGTATAGTCGATGTAGTAGCGCCGGTTGTCCGGGGCCAGTCGGTAGTAGGAAGCATTGTCAATGCCACGTAGAGAGAGAGTCGGTCCCAGATGATTCCCTTCCGCCGTGTGGTTGTAGACCACATCCAAAATTACTTCCAGGCCAGCGGCATGAAGGTTGCGAACCATTGTTTTGAATTCAGAAACAGAACGGGCGGGAGCCGAAGCCATCGCGTAGCGCGTGTCCGGGGCAAAAAAAGCAAGGGTGTTATAGCCCCAGTAATTTGCGAGGCCCTTTCCAACCAGGGCACGCTCGTAGGCATGATGATGAACTGGCATCAGCTCTACGGCCGTCACGCCGAGATCCTTGAGATGACAAATGGCCGGCTCGGAAGACAAGCCGGCATAAGTTCCTCTCATCGTTCGAGGAAGACCGGGATGTAATTTCGTGAAGCCCTTGACATGCACTTCGTAAATCACAGTCTTATGCCAAGGGATTCGAGGAGGCCGGTCCTCCCCCCAGGGGAAGGCCGTGTTGACCACTGCCGCCAGGGGAGCGCAAGGTGCATTGTCACGGTCATCCATTGAGAGATCCGCGTCTGAGTTTCCAATGCGGTAGCCATACATCTCATCACGCCACCGCATGCCGCGGCCAATGGCTTTGGCATAGGGGTCCAAAACAATTTTGTTTGGATTAAATCGATGGCCGAGCGATGGCTCATAGGGGCCAGAAACACGATAGCCATAAAGTTGTCCTGGAACGATGCCAGTGAGATAGCCATGCCAGACGAGATCGGTTTGTTCGGGGAGGGGGATCCGAGCGGACTCATACCTCGCATTGGGGGAATCAAACAGGCAGAGGTCTACTTTAGTGGCGTGCTCGGAGAAAATGGCAAAGTTGACTCCTGCTCCATCCCAAGTAGCGCCAAGCGGGTAGGGATTCCCAGGTCGAACCTTCATTGTTGGCAGTTCCCCTACGGTCAGAATTTCCAAGGTTTACGCGAGACATCCTAGCATATTGTCCCAGCCAAGGGGACGACTCGTCCTCGCCTCGTATTGACGCGAGAACGAGTACATAGGTCTCAAGTTTGGACAGTTTTTATTCCCCGAAGGGGACGCATAAATGGGCCCAGGGTTGTGCGGCAACGCACCACCCTGGGAAGAGGTCGGGGCCCTTCGCTCCATCCCTGAAGGGGATGAATACGCCGGGGCGTTTGTTATCTATCCCCTTCAGGGAATGGGAAGGTGGCTATCTGGCTGTCCCAGGGTAGCGGCTGGGCCGCAACCCTGGGCTGTTGCATGAATCTGGACTGAGCAACGAAACGCTTAATTCGCCCGCACCGCCCAGGCGTGTCGCATTTGGTCTGGTTCGTATGGCGTCGAAATGTCCAAACTCCAGGTGATTCGAAGGATCATGAGAAGCTCTTGGAGACCTGTCCTAACAGGGACTGGCCTGGCGGATTTTCAGGAGGTTGAACAGAAAAAGCATTTGAGCAATTTTGAACAGTTATTTCAGATATGAGAACTCAAAATGATATTGGAAGTCTCGTTTTAAGGGTCTGAGGCAAGGTGGTGAACGTAAAAGGCTTCAGACTAGAGCAAAGTCAGCCCTTGTCGCTTTGGTGTCCCTGCCTTCTTTACATCCAGGGAATTCTTGTTAGCGAATCCACCTCGCCCGGTCGCCCATTAACTAAGGTGTGAAGGAATTGGCTATAGCGGCAGTGACTGCCGTCTGCCGTTGTTGTCAATGGCTTGGTCGGCGGCCGCCTGCAGTTCTTTCACACCTTCTTAGCGTCAACTTAGGCCGTGATGCAGAGGGGAACATTTGAATAGCCACCGATGCAGGCGATCGGACACAATCCCGGAGGGGACCGGGGGTTGGGCAAAAGATTTACCCGTGCTTCACCCGTGGCAATTCGTATTCGACCTCTGCGGTTCGCCCAGGCTTAGGTTGACACCGATGCCCGTAGCCTTCCTGTCGCCCAAGATAAGGCGCTTCAGCTAAAACTTCTGCACTTCAAAGGCAGAAGTGTTAGACCTTTTCGCAAATGAAGAGTGAACAACTCCACAAGTTTCGAACGTTGTCCGGACCAGGCTTGTCCCTGGTCCGCACAAGGTTGAAAGTTCTAGCAAGCTGAACCAGTAACCAGGTGCCTCCCAGGAAAAGATGAATGAGGTATGAATGGGATGCAAGCTTATTGCTTTCGATTTTTCATTCCCGGTTTTGCCTGGATCCTCTTCATTTGTCAAATACCGCGGCTGGCGGGACAAGAAATTTCCTATGAAGGCTTGAAAGCGAATCACATTGACGTGGCAGCTCATCCAAAGGTGGAGGTTGAGAAGTTGCTGCCCTTCATTGTCCAAAAGGCTGGCGAGCCTTACTCCAACGCCAAAGTTCAGGAAAGCATGGAGGCTCTCAACCGGGCTGGACGGTTCAGCAAAGTTCGGCTGGAAATTAGGCCCGAGGCGGCTGGCTTGCACCTAATCTTCGTTCTGGAGCCGGTCTTCTATATTGGACTCGTTCAATTTCCCGGAGCTGAAGGATCATTCAGCTATGCTCGTTTGGTTCAAGTAGTGAATCTGGGCAGTCAAGAGATCTATACCCGAGGTCTCATTGAGGAGGCAGAAGGCGCCTTGACGCATTTCTTCCAAACGAACGGATATTTCACATCGAGTGTGCACGTCGAAACTCAGTTTGATGAGGCGCATCAACTTGCCAACATCCTGTTTCATGTCAATTTGAACCAGCGAGCTCGAATAGGCCGTGTGGAGGTAACCGGCTCCTCGACAGCCGACTCCAATCGGCTGAGGCGGTCTACTGGTTTGAAGACTGGAAAGCCTTATTTGCCGGAACGGATTGAGAAGGCGAGAACTCGTCTACAGAATTATTTCAGCAGAAAGGGCCGGCTGACTAGCCAGGTGCGCATGACTGGAACCCGCTTTCAGCCTGACACGAATAGGGTGGATGTGTCGTTTGAGGTAGTACCGGGCTCGTTGGTTGAAGTTCGAACCAGCGGCGCCAGAGTTTGGAAGCGGACCTTGCGTCGTTTGATCCCCATTTTTGAAGAGAACACATTTGACCACGATCTTGTCAAAGAGGGGGAACGCAACCTGGTGACCCACTTCCAAGGGAAGGGGTATTTCGATGTAGACGTGGACACCCATATCCAGGAGCTTCCTTCCAAGATAGAGGTCGAGTACGAGGTTGTTAAGGGAAAACGTCACAAAGTGGCGTCGGTATCGTTTCGCGGAAACACTTACTTTTCTGCAGAGGATCTCCTCGACAATGTGCCTATTGAGAGGGGCGGCTGGTTTTCACGCGGACGTTTCAGTGATCAGTTGGTGAAGCGCAGCGTTGACAACCTTACGGCGCTTTACCGAAATGCCGGATTTGAAGAGGTGAGGATTCAACCGCAGGTTGTGGATGAGGAACCCCATGTTCGTGTGACCTTCGCCATAACCGAAGGCTCACAAACACTGGTCAAAGGATTGCGCATAGCAGGCAGTGATCGCTTAAAGGTGGCCTCGCTGCTTTCAGAGGGTCTAAACTTGCAGCCCGGCCAACCGTTTTCAGAATACCTGCTGGGATTAGACCGGGACCTTATCTTAGCCAGTTATCTCGAACGTGGCTACCTCAATGCTCGCTTCAAATGGAGTATTGAGCGGTCAGCGGCCAATCCTCACCAGGTTGAAGTCCTCTATATCATAGAGGAGGGCCAGCAGGTGAGCATCAGCGAGGTGGTGGTTTTGGGTCCCCAGCAAACCAAGCCATGGTTCATCAACAAAATCGCAAACGTTCAATTAGACGAACCGTTGAGCCAGAAAAAGCTGCTGGAGTCCGAGAGTCGCCTTTACAACGAGGGTATCTTTGATTGGACCAATGTTGGCCCCCGGCGTCCCATCTCGGATCAGGAGCAGGAGGAGGTCCTCCTCAAGGTTCATGAGGCGCGCCGGAACACAATCAGTTATGGATTTGGATTTGAAACGGCACGCCGGGGAGGAAGCCTTCCCGGGGGCTCCGCTGTTCTTCCTGGTTTACCCCCAATCGACGTCGGGAATGTCCAAGTCAGCCAGAGTGAGAAAACATTTGCCAGCCCTCGAGCCTCCTTCGAATATACACGCCGAAATCTTCGCGGGCTGGGGGAAACCGTCTCCCTGGCCACACGGCTGGCCCGCCTGCAACAGCGTGGACTCTTCACGTTTGGCGATCCTCATTTTCGCGCTTCCCAGTGGCGTTCTCTTTTTAGCCTTTCCGGCCAGCGCACAAGCGAAAACCCCTTGTTTACTGCCCGTCTGTTCGAAACCTCCCTTCAGCTTGAGCGCCGGCTCAAAGAATCACAAACGCTATTCTTGCGATACGGGTTTC
Source organism: Acidobacteriota bacterium (assembly GCA_003224715.1). GTDB lineage: Bacteria > Acidobacteriota > Terriglobia > Versatilivoradales > Versatilivoraceae > QHZQ01. The sequence goes on from QHZP01000132.1 coordinate 5,749, forward strand.
GCCGGACAAGCTTAGGGCGATTGCTCGTTCCGGAGCTAGTATTACCCGAGGATCGCTCCATCCATCTTTCCACACTTTCAGGTTCGTGGATCCGCGATGCACGTGACAAGCCGCTGGATCCCAGTCGCGGGCTCTACCAGACGCTGGATTTGGGTATCAATCCCAAATTCCTGGGTTCCAGCGCCGGGTTCGTGCGCTTCTTAGGTCAAATGGCTCATTACCGGCCGCTCAGGTCCTCCATGGTGTGGGCTAATTCTCTTCGTTTGGGTCTGGCCAAGCCGTTTGGGGCCAGGGGTATTCCGCTTAGCGAACGCTTTTTCTCGGGCGGAAGTACTTCTTTGCGGGGCTTCCCCACCAATGGGGCCGGGCCGCAGCGTCTCGTCCCCATCTGCAATGAATCGACCAATCCGCCTTCGTGTACTAACATTCGCGTGCCAGTAGGTGGGAATGCGTTGCTGCTCTTGAACTCGGAACTGCGTTTTCCGCTTCCCATCAAGAAGGGATTTGGCGCGGCAATCTTTTATGACGGCGGAAATGTATACCAGCGGGTCCGACTTAAGGATTTTTTCAACAATTATACCCACACGATTGGATTTGGATTTCGTTACAACACTCCGATCGGTCCGATACGGTTTGACATCGGGCGCAATCTGAATCCCGTGGCTGGAATAAAGGCAACTCAGTTCTTTGTAACGGTGGGACCACCGTTCTAACTCTTGGGCCAGAGTCGGTGCACTCGAAATAGATACTTCGTTTGGAATCCTCGAGATCTGTCAACGAAGCGGCTCTTTCCCCGAAGGGGATTAATAATGCAGCCCAGGGTTGCGGCCCAGCCGCTACCCTGGGACAGCCAGATAGCCTCCTTCCCATTCCCTGAAGGGGATAGATACTAAATGCCCCGGCGTATTCATCCCCTTCAGGGATGGAGCGAATGGCCCCACCTCTTCCCAGGGTAGTGCGTTGCCGCACAACCTTGGGCTATTTACGCATCCCCTTCGGGGAATAAAAAATGTCCGAACTTGAGTCCTCGTGGCCGCCCGCCGGTCTGCGCGCCCCAAGCGCAAGCGAGGATCATCGCCACTGACCCTCGCTTGCGCTTCGGGCTCCCTGTCAGTGGGCGGGGACGAAGAAAAACCGTGGTGGATGCCACCGAACCCGCGTCGCTGAAACGCGGGCTAATGAAAACAAGCATGTATCAAACCAACCCGGACAACCAAAAATCACGTGAAATACGTCATCGTGATTGCAAAAGCTAGCAATTAAGGAGGAGTGTTATGGCCTGGAAGAGAATTATGGTTAGAGCTCTGGCTGTGGTCTTGACCCTGTTGATTGCGACCAGCGTATCGCTCTACCTCATTCTTCGCAGCCACCGGTTCCACGAATACGTTCGCACCAGGATCATTGCCAAGCTTGCCGAGGCGACGGGAGGCAAGGTTGAACTTGGGGGTTTTGCATTTGACTGGCATGCCTTGCGCGTCGACCTCAATCAACTGGTAATTCATGGCAACGAGAAACCTTCTCAGCAACCCTTCTTTCGAGTGGACCGCATCACCATGACTTTCAGAATTATTTCTGCTTTGCGCCGCCAGGTCGAACTCAGCCAGATCCACATTGAGCGGCCGGTCCTTCATCTCCTCGTAGATAAGGAGGGAAAGAGCAATTTCCCCGGGCGTCGAGTAGGCAGGCAAGAGACCCAGCCGCCGGACCTTTTTGATTTGGCCATAAAGCAATTTCTCCTCGAGCGCGGGGTTATCTACTACAACGACAACCAAAAATCTTTTAGTGCAGCGCTCCAGGATCTGCGGACAAAGATCTCTTTCGACCCTGTTCAAACTCTCTACAGTGGATACCTCACTTATCGCCAAGGACGCGTGGCATTTGGGGCTTTGAAAGAGTTGCCGCATGACCTGGAAGCACAATTCAACGCTGGCCGCACCCGTGCCAGCTTGAATTGCAATTTGACCACTGCAGGCCCTTCTCGTATTGCTGCTCAGATAAGCTTAAGTGGCTACGAGAGGCCATTGGTCGAAAGCACTTACCAGGCGTGGGTTTCTAGCAATGACCTCCGGCAGCTTTTGAACAACCCGTCTCTACCCCAGGGCTATGTGTCAGTCACGGGCTCTGCACGCTATCGCAGCCAGCCTGACCAGTCATGGCTAGACGGACTCTTCATGACCGGGCACCTGAGCAGTCCGTCAGTCACGGTCCGCCTGCCTGACTTCAGCTTAGAAGTCCGCGAGATAGGTGGACGCTACCAGCTTGAAAAGGATCATTTGGACTTGAACAGCCTGGAAGCTAATATGTTGGGCGGTCGTGTCCTGGCTAACCTGGCCGTAGGAAATTTGCTTGACCAACCGGAGTTCCGCCTCAAAAGTTCGGCCGCTGGACTCTCACTGAACGCGATAGCCTCCGCTCGGCAAAGCAAATCCTTAGCCTCGCCGGCCATTACCGGGAGCCTCGACGGAGAGGCTGAGGCAAAATGGGAGGGAGCGTTACAAAAACTTATTGTTCGGTCAGATGGGACTGTCAAAGCCACTACGGAGTTGCCCTCTGGCAACGTCAGAGACCAGGGATCGCACGTCCCACTGGAGGGAGAATTTCATTTCAGCTATGACGGCGCCAAAGCTCAATTGGCCTTAACCCAGACTTCTCTGCAAGGTCCCCACACCGCAGTCCATCTGGATGGCATCCTGGGTGACCATTGCTCTCTGAAAGTGAAGGCGCGGACGGACGACTTGCGTGAACTGGAGAGGATCGCTCTGAACTTTGGACCGTCCAACGCAACCTCGGCCGGGCCTCCCAGCCCTCAAGCCTTGGGTCTCACCGGCTCAGCCAGTTTCGATGGAACGATGGAAGGCTCCTTAAAGGACCCTCGAATTACAGGTCAGTTGTCAGCACGGGATCTCGGGGTCAGAGGAAGTCGATGGCGCAGTCTGAGGACCGGAGTCCATCTGGGCGCCTCCACCTTTTTCCTGCGACAGGGATCCCTCGAAAGTTCAAACCAAGGAAATATTCATTTTGAACTCGAAGTAGGAATGCGGGATTGGAAGTACATTCCTTCTGCACCGCTAACTGCTAAAGTTTCGGTGGCTGAGATGCCGCTGGCTGAGATTGGGAGGGCCGCCCAACTGAAGCTTCCAGTCAGCGGGATCTTATCGGCCAGAGTGTCGCTGCACGGTTCCCAACTCAATCCTTTGGGCGAAGGCACGGCTCAACTGACTCAAGCAAAAATCCAGGACGAGCCGGTCCAGAACCTCACCCTCCAATTCCAGGCGACCGGGGATCGTCTGGCTTCTTCCATCAATGCTCGGCTCGCGGCTGGTTCTGTGATAGGGAATCTCGTTGTCTACCCCAAGAACCAGGGATACGAGGTTCAGGTAGAAGCCCCGGGGATTCGCCTGGATCGGCTTATGACATTGCGCTCCAAACATCTCCCCATCCAAGGCCTTCTCACGGCCTCGGTCCAGGGCCAGGGAACGCTAAAGGAGCCGCGGCTTGAGGCACAGGCGGAAATCGGTGAGCTCCGCGTCCACCAGGAAATTATGCGCGGGCTGAAAGCCAGGGCAAGCCTGGATCACCAGCAATTGAAATTCAACCTCGATTCCAGTGTGGCAACTAACTTCGTGCAGGTGAAAGGGGAAGTCGATCTTACATCGGACTATAATGCTACGGCTAAACTCGACACCCGCGGCATTGTCCTGGAATCCTTGCTGGCTACCTACTTGCCGGGCCGAGCCGGCGAGCTGCGCGGGCAAATGGAACTTCACGGAGAACTCAGAGGGCCTTTGAAAAACCCAAACCGCCTGGAGGCCCGAATCGAAATTCCCGTGTTGAGCACGAGCTACCAATCCATGCAACTGGCCAGCACCACGCCCATTCGGCTCAATTACCGAAATGGCCTCTTGGATCTTGAACGCGTAACTCTGAAAGGCACCGGGACTGAAGTGCAAGTTCAGGGTTCGATCCCCCTGCGCAGCCACTCTCCATTCAGCCTGTCTGCCTCAGGTACGGTCAATCTTGAACTCTTAAAGATGTTAAATCCCGATCTGGACAGTTCCGGAGAATTGGCCCTGAATATCGTGACTGCAGGAGATCGCGCCCATCCCAGGATGGAAGGTCAGGCGCGTATTGTGAATGGGTCGTTTGCGACCAGCACCGCTCCACTGGGACTCCAGAACCTCAATGGGGAGCTCACAATCCAGCCAAACCGGATTGAAATCAAACAGGTGGTTGCCAAAAGCGGAGGAGGAGATGTTCAGGTCCACGGTTTTGTCACCTATCAATCCGGCGTCCGGTTTAATATTTCAATCGATGGGAATCACATTCGCCTTCGCTACCCGGAAGGCATGCGCTCCGAAGTGGATCCCCATCTGGTTTTGCAAGGGACGCCACAAGCCTCGTCTCTTAGCGGCCGAGTCCTGGTCAATCGCCTGTCCTTTACACAGGAGTTTGATCTGGGCACGTTCCTCGCTGGCTTTGCGAGTCAAGCGCCGGCTTCTGCCCCGGAGGGTGCCACTAAGAACCTGACACTGGACGTGGGCCTTCAATCCACCGAGAACTTGGGGTTGATGAGCAGCAAATTGACCTTGCAAGGACAGGCAAACCTCCGGGTGCGCGGAACGGCTGCCAGGCCGGTGGTCTTAGGGAGAGCCAATGTCACCGATGGAGAAATTTTCTTTCTGAACAAGCGCTACCGGATTGAGCGTGGAGTGGTTGACTTCGTCAATCCTTCGCGCACCGAGCCTGTCATCAATTTGCTGGTCACCACCGTGGTTAACCAATATAACTTGAGTTTGAATTTTTCCGGCAGCCTGGATAATTTGCGTACCAATTATGTCTCCGATCCTCCGCTTCCTCCCGTCGATATTATCAATTTGCTCACCGTTGGAAAAACCACGGAAGGCGCAAATACCCCTTCCAGTCTTGGTGCCAACTCTGTCCTGGCTCAGGGGCTGGCGAGTCAGGTCAGCAGTCGGGTTGAAAAATTGGCCGGCCTTTCCAGCCTGCAAATCGATCCCTTAATTGGCAATAATCAGCGAAACCCTTCAGCTCGTTTGGCCATTCAGCACCGTGTGACCAAAGATTTCATCTTCACTTACGCAACCGATGTCACTTCAACCCAACGTGAGGTCATCCAGGCCGAGTATCAGATCAGTCCGCGCTGGTCTGTCACGGCTGTCCGGGACGAGAATGGAAGCTTTGCTGTGGATTTCCGACTGCGGAAAAGTTTCTAGGTCCTGCCGCGGTCCTGGATTTGATGGCCTCGGCTGTGTGTCCCTGGCCGTTTTTGGTTTTCCTGCTTGGCGCCTCCGGTGTGAGCACTCGGCTACTGGGTCTACAGGACACGCATCCCTCGTACCGAGGTCACGCACTGCGAATGAGCCACCCTCACCCGCCCTGTGAAGGCTTATCACCCAAATTATGCACCACGGCGTCAGCGGTGGGACAAGGCAGATGGATGAATAAGCCCCGGCGAAAGACAACGCCTAACAATTGATCTCCCGTCCGGAGTCTTTCGCCCCTGCCGGGGCTTGGCTGCTGGATGACCCTGACCCACGGCTGGCGCCGTGGGCTATCATCTGACGCCCCTCCGGGGCTAACCGATGACGACGCGGATGCATAATTTGCGTATCAAGCCTTCACCCCTCTCCCAATGAGGAGTTAGATAGACCTTCCCCTCGCCCTTTGGGAGAGGCATGGGAGCTTTGAGAAAGCTCCCTGGTGAGGGTTTGGAGCTAGCGGTAATACAATTCTTGATCCCCATAACTTCGGAGTTTGGGATTAGTGGTTGCTTGTGTTGGTCGGGGCGGCAGGCTGGAGGGAATATGTGAAGGGACCGCTAGAATGAGTCTAGCGTCATGAGAGTTAAAGTAAAAAGGGCCAGTCTTGTACCTACAGTGCTGGCCCAAACAAACAGGTTGTTACTATCAACCCTTACTTGGGTTGCTTACCCTGTACCTCGATTGCAGCGGCAGTTTTGCTCGCTTCGTCATAGTGGACCCTGACACGGGCTCCACTCATGGTAGCGAGTCCTTCGATACTGCCTTGAGCACCGATGATTTGGGTCTGTTCATTGTATCCAAATTCCATTTCTTTTCCGTCCGAGCCTTTGACCGATAGCTTCTTGGCCGCGGCATCTACCTTCGACAACTCTCCGTCGAAGGTTTGTAGTCTTTGTTGTGCCTGGCCCGGAGCAGGCTGTTGCCGCTCAGGTTGCTGGGCTAGGATCAACCCGGTAAAGAGAAAGAAAATGGACAGGACTGTGAGGGTGGGATAAATTTTTTTCATAGAGTCCTACCTCCTTTCGCTTTCTTCTTAGGGCACGATAGCTGCCATCACAATTGAAATCCACCAGCCGCCTCTAACCGTCCAGCCAAATCAGCGCCTTAGAGGGCCCTCAAGCCATCTGAGCAGCACTGGCTAGGCAAAGCAAAATTTCTGTATCCAGGGAAAATTTCCCCTGCCGATAATAAAAAATTTTCCTTATGGAAGTGAGGAAATTTGTCGTATACTTGTCGGGTGTTTTAGGGATCAAAGGTCTGTAGAAAAGTTAGGAAGTCTGACCGCAAGTAAAAGCTCCCACCACAAAGAAGCAGGCTTTTCAGTCGGCATTCGAATTAGATGACCGACGCTAGACTGAGCGCGTAGCAGTCGGCCCAACCTAGTGGGCCATCGCGTCCAAGGTTCACCTCGGCACAAGTCTGCTGCCTTTAGGGTAGAAGCGCCGACCAGGCACCCAGAAAAGTTCACGAAAAGGAGACGAAGAACCCGTAAATGAAATTCCACTTACAAAGTCGTCATGCGAATCGACGGAAGGTATCTCGCCACCAGTTAAAGCTCTGTAGGTCAATGAGGCGATGTCTATCCACAGGCCTGGCCTTGTTGTCTTTGCTCTTGTTTTTGTCGGGAAACAAGCCTTTGTCGGGAAATAAACTCCTCGTCAACAACAAGCCCGAAGAGAAAAGCCGAAATGAAAGAGTTAGAACTATCGTTGAACGCTTTCGTACTAACCTCTCGATTCCAGAAGAAGTATTCGTTTTTATCGTCCCCCAAAATCAGCGACTCGTATCAGTGGAACGGTCCAAGGACCGGCATAAGGCATTCATCTTATCTCTCGATCAGAACTTTCTTGATACCTTGGGTGATAGCGAGTTAACTGCTGCAATCGCCCATGAGTTAGGGCACGTCTGGATTTTCACCCACCACCCCTACCTCCAGACCGAGCTTCTGGCAAACCAGATAGCCATGAAGGTAGTGACAAGGGAAAGCTTGGAAAAGGTTTACGACAGAGTTTGGAAAGACAAAGGCACAAAAGGGGATCTGAAAGGATTTCTAGGAGAGGAACTGGTTGCCCGCCCCCTGATTCGCCAAAACCAAAAGAGTGCCGAAATACAAGCTGGTCAAAATGTTGACTGGGCTAGTTCGGGGAAATCAACCCTAGAGGAGATAACACCCGGAAACAACTAACCGAGTGCAAGTCGGCCGCTTTCCCGAGGGACCTTTTCTCTATCCTTACCAATGACCAACGCGGCAGCCGAAGCTGGCGGTATGCCGCCTAGGGGCATTCTGATTCTAGCCCGGCCTTTCAAGGCTGGGACAACGTAACAACCGTTAACCCCGTCGCGTTAGCGACGATTGATTCCCCCACAACCAACGTTCGCCGTATTCAATCCCATGCTTCCCGCAGAAACATTCTCCTGAGAATCCTCCTATCAAGGGGGTGTATGGGGGCCTTCGATTTTTCAGCGCCACGTTCAGCACAGGACATCCCCCCTGCACCCCCTGAAGGTGTGAAAAAATTCAAAACGGGCCGGGGTCGGGAGGGCGAGGCTCCCGCCGAGCCTCATGGAGCTAGGACTTGCTAGGCGACGGCTCGGCGGGAGCCTCGCCCTCCCAATTTTTTCACACCTCCCCTTCGAAGGGGGAATAGATTTTCATCCCCTCGTGGCGCCGCCCAAGGGCGGCATCACCGGTTCCTCCTGAAAAGTCTTCTTGCGCTGATGTTCGCGCTGATTTTCAATGTAGTGGTTGACCTCGGACAGGTTCGATCGACTAACAGTGAATGCGCCATGCCCCTTATTTATCAAGTTAGTCGTAGTGTGCCATTTGCAACTTGGAATTTGTGGCTGAAACTTACTCGACCGGAATCTGAACCACAGGGCTGGATGGGCGGCGCCGGAAGAGGGCTCCAACCTTCTTCTGGAAGGAATCCAGATAAGTGTAGTAAACGGGGGTGATATATAAGGTAATCAGTTGAGAAACCACCAATCCTCCGACGACGGCCAGACCCAGAGGCCGGCGCGATTCCGCTCCAGCCCCAAAGCCGAGTGCAATTGGCAGAGTACCCATCAACGCAGCCATAGTGGTCATCATGATGGGGCGAAAGCGAACCAGGCAGCCTTCGTAGATCGCGTCCAGAGTATTCTTCCCTTCATTTCTTTCCGCCTCCAGGGCGAAGTCAATCATCATGATGGCGTTTTTCTTGACAATACCGATCAGCATGATAATCCCCACAAACCCGTAGAGGTTGAGCGGATGTTTGAAGAACATCAGCGTCAAGATGGCTCCCAGGCCGGCCGAGGGCAGCCCGGAGAGAATGGTAAGCGGGTGGATCAAGCTCTCGTAAAGGATACCGAGCAAGACGTAAATCACCAGGATGGTCAGCGTCAGCAAGAGCCCCAGACCGACGAGCGATGCTTGATAGGCTTGAGCCTCCCCCTGAAAGCTAGCGCTGATTGTGGCTGGCAAGGTGTTGCGCGCGAGCTCCTCCACTCCCTTCACCGCGTCGCCCAAGGCGACGCCGGGCTTGAGCCCGAAGCTGAGCGTGACGGAGGGAAGCTGCCCGGAATGGTTAACCGCCAGGGGTCCTACACTTTGGGTTAATCTGGCCACGGCGCTCAGGGCAACCAGTTGGCCAGTCGAAGACCTGATATAGAGCGAGGAAAGCGCAGCCGGATCCCTCTGGTATTGGGGCTCAAGCTCCGTGATGACCTTGTACTCATTGTCCGGCCTGAAGATGGTTGAAACCTGGCGGTCGCCATAAGCGGAGGCGAGAGCATCTTCGACTTGAAAGGCTGTCACACCCAAAGCCGACGCCTTGTCGCGGTCGATCTCGACATTCACTTGAGGGTTGGCGATCTGGAGATCGGTGGTGACATCTTGAAGAGCTGGCAGCTGGCTCAATTTAGCAAGAAGTTTTCCAGACTCCCGGTACAGTTCCTGGGAGTCTGTGCTCTGCAGGGTGAACTGGTAAGAACTCTTGGTCAACCGGCCCCCGATTTCAATGGGCGGCGGGTTCTGCATAAAAGCCATAATTCCCGGGACCGTCAGAAGCTTCGGACGCAATTGGTTAATGACC
>QHZP01000133.1:0-9531 GCA_003224715.1 Acidobacteriota bacterium
CTACCAATAGGAACCGCGGTTGTCAATTGCAGAAATGTCTCAAGAAGTGCGATAGTTATTCCGGCCATTGCCGCCCTCTCACGCTAATGGCAGCAAACGGCGAACCGAACAATCCGGACGACTGTTGAGAGCACGAAGCGCCAGCGGGGGTAATCGCGGCCGACCCTCGCTCGCGCTTCGGGCTTTCAGACCTGTGCCAACCGCGAACAAAATTCCTGCCATGTCGCCGCATTAACGGTCTATGGTATGATTCCCGCTTACGAAGTTTCATCCGCAAACCGATGACAGAGAATTTCGTCATCTTGAAGAAGTTTTTGTCGGACTCTTTTTATGCGCATTGCTGAAATCTGCGTCAAACACCCTGTTTTTGCCACAATGCTTACAGTCTGCCTGATCGTTATTGGCATTGTTTCCATGCGCGGACTGGGTGTGGACCTTTATCCCAAAGTGGATTTTCCCACGATCACCGTGACCATTCTACTGCCTGGAGCAGGGCCGGAAGAGATGGAGAGCGAAGTAACCAAGCCGGTAGAGGAGGCACTCAATACGATCAGCGGCATCGAAGAGCTTCGATCTTCCACAATTGAAGGAGTGGCCAAGATTTTTGCTACCTTCGTGCTGGAAAGGGATGTGGAACAGGCAGCCCAAGATGTGCGCGAGAAAATTTCGAGTGTATTGGCCGACCTTCCGGCTGACGTCCAGCCTCCCCTGGTCGAAAAGTTTGATCCAGATTCCACGCCGATCATGTCTATCACCGTTTCCTCAAGGATTCGTAGTCTCAGGGAGATCACTGAAATCACGGATAAGCGAATCAAAAGGCGCTTGGAAACCATTAATGGGGTCGGGCAAGTCTTAATGGTGGGGGGACGCAAACGTCAGATCAATGTGATTCTCGATGCTAAGAAACTTCGGGCTTTAGGGATTCCCATTGATCAGGTCAAAGCGGCTTTGCAGAGAGAAAACGTCGAAACCCCGGGAGGAAAGGTCGAGCAAGGCAAATCCGATCTTTCCTTGCGTGTCTTGGGGCGTGTGGATGTTTCACAGGAGTTTGCCCAGATAGTGGTGGCCAATCGGGGTGGGACATTTATCAAGATTTCCGACCTGGGCCATGTCGAAGACGACGTCGAGAAACCGATTAAGACGCTGTCACGACTGGACCGCAAGGAGGCCGTGACCCTTCTGATTCGCAAGCAGTCTGGCACTAACACGGTCCAGATTGTGAATCTGGTCAAAAATTACCTTATCCCGATTACGGCCGATCTGCCGAGCGATTTCTCGGTGGATATCATTCGAGACCAGTCGTTTTTTATCAAAGCGTCCGTTCACGCTATTGAAGAACACCTGATCCTGGGTGGGTTTCTGGCCAGTTTGGTGGTATTACTTTTCATGCGAAACTTGCGGTCCACCCTTATCGCCGCGGTGGCAGTGCCCACTTCGATCATTGCCACCTTTGCCGTCATCAAGGCGATGGGCTTTACGCTCAATAATTACACTCTCCTGGCTCTCATGCTTTCAGTGGGAATCGTTATTGATGATGCCATCGTCGTTTTGGAAAACATCTTTCGCTATATCGAGGAAGAAAACTATCCGCCTGTGGAAGCCGCTGTAGCGGCTACCAAGGAAATCGGGCTGGCCGTGATGGCCACCACACTTTCTCTGGTGGTCATATTTGTGCCGGTAGCTTTCATGAGTGGAATTGTCGGGCGGTTTTTATATAGCTTTGGATTGACCATGGCCTTCGCCATCCTTATATCGATGCTCGTCAGCTTCACCTTGACGCCCATGCTGTGTTCCCGATTCTTGAAAAGGGCGGCTCCCTCCCTGATTGAGCGCCGCCAAAAAAAACGCGCTTCTAAAGAATCGACCTTTTACGGTTATATCGATCGGGCTTATGGACGCATGTTAGGCTGGTCCCTGGCCCATCGGGCATCGATAGTCATTCTGAGCTTATTAATTCTGGCAGGCATCTATCCCGCTTATCAGTTTATCGGAAAAGAATACGTCGCAGCCGATGATCAAGACGAGTTCCAGATCAATATCCAAACTTCAGAGGGAACCTCCTTGGAAGGGACCAATGCCGTTCTGAAGCAAATCGAAGCAGAGGTCTGGAAACTTCGTGGGGTCCGGCATGTGCTGGCTTCCATTAACTCCTCCGGACACAGCACTGTGACCGACGCCGACATCTACATTCGTCTGCTCCCCCTCAAACAGCGAGATTTTACTCAGTTTGAGGTCATGAGTGATGCACGCGAAATGCTTCGACAGTTTGCTGGTGTGCGGACGTCTGTCACCTTCATCTCTCCCTTCGGGAGTGGAGGGCGAGGTCAGAGTCAGATGGAGTTCAACATCCGGGGACCGGACATGAATCAGCTGGCCGCCTTTGCCCAAAAGATAATGGACGATATGCGAAAAGTGCCCGGATTAATCGACGTAGACAGTAGTTTGAGCCTCGGCAACCCGGAACTGAAAGTCAAAGTCGACCGGGAGAAAGCCGCGGATTTGGGAGTTCGCGTGGCTGACGTGGCTTCGGCTTTAAGGACGCTGGTCAGCGGTGAAGAGCGGATTACCAAATACAAAGAGGGCGATGAACAATATGAGGTGCGCGTGCGCGTCCTGGAGCGAGATCGCAGTGATGCCGAGGCGATTTCGCAATTGATGATCCCTTCCTTTAAGCTGGGTCAGGTGCAGCTCAGTAACATCGCCTCGATCGAACGAGGATTGGGACCTTCGGAGATCGACCGTTACAATCGCCAGCGGCAATTGACGGTCATGTGTAATCTTGAAGCCTGGAAGCCGCTTGAATCCAGCATGCGTGATATCAGTCATATCATTGAGAGAACGAATTTCATGCCCGGCTACGATTTTCAGCTTTCGGGACGTGCCCGAAGGCTGGAAGAAACTATTGAAGCCTTTGCCTTGGCTTTTTTGCTCTCATTGGCTTTCATGTACATGATCCTGGCCTCACAATTTGATAGCTTTATTCATCCCATTACAATCATGACTTCCATCCCTCTAAGCATTCCTTTCGCTTTGTTGTCGCTTATACTGACGCAACGGACTTTGAGTATCCGCACCGCTTTGGGAATTCTCCTGTTGTTTGGAATCGTCAAGAAGAATGGAATCCTACAAATTGATTACACCAATACCTTGCGGGATCGAGGCCGGAACCGGGACGCGGCCATCCTGGAGGCGAACCATGCACGCTTGAGGCCAATCCTGATGACGACTCTTTCCATCATTGCCGGATTGATTCCGGCAGCCTTGTCTAAGGGACCCGGTTCGGCTCAAAACTCTGGCATTGCGATCGCGGTCATTGGCGGACAGAGCATGTGCTTGGTCATTACGTTGCTGTTAACGCCGGTGGCCTACTCGCTCTTTGATGATCTAACCGAGGCCCACGGCTTCCCACGGTTTTTTGGGACTAATGCCTTGAAGGCTCGCCTTCGTCGTGTTACCAACTGGGGGTCTTCCCTGTTTTCGAGCTTTACGTAACCCCAACACTCGAAGCTAATCCCGCGCCCCCTCACCCGCCCTTGTGAACGCTTATCACCCAAATTATGCACTACTGGGATTAGCCTCGGAGAGGCGCAAGACAATAGCCCACGGCGTCAGCCGTGGGACAAGGCAGATGGATGAATGAGCCCCGGCGAAAGACAAGGTGTAAACAATTTGTCTCCCCTCCGGAGTCTTTCGCCCCTGCCGGGGCTGGGCTCCTGGATGACCCTGACCCACGGCTGACGCCGTGGGCTATCATTTGACGCCCCTCCGGGGCTAACCGATGACGCCGCGGATGCATAATTTGGGTATCAAGCGTTCACCCCGCTCCCCCCAGCTATGTCCCCAAACAAAACAAGGGCGAGGGAGTTAACTGTAATATATTCTTTCCCCTCGGCCCCATCGTGGGAGAGTCGCCAAGCGTGAGGAGGCGAGTCCAATCCTTTCGGTATCTGATTTTTTCGCACTTTCCCTTTGTGTCTGATTGTGACCGCTCGTGGTGATCGTGGGACCATTAAGGAAGTACCCAATTAATTTCTTCCTAAAATCCCCCAAACTAGGCTAGAATTCTTCTTGCGAGGGTTGATCCCAATCAGTCAATTCCTCGTGGTTCCTCCAACCAAATAAATTTTTAGAGGGCAGAAGACAAGGGCTCCAGGCGGTTAGAACGCCATGTTCCGGCCGAGGCCTGACTCTAATCAATAAGGGACGGTTTCTTATGCTTGTTCAATAGAGAAAATTCTTGGGGTTGCCAGCGAACGGAGTCGAGATAGTCGCTGTACTTTGATAAACGAAACGTGGTAGATCGACATGAAAGTATGTGAGCTCTCAGTTAGTCCTAGGATACGAGTCCTGTCAAAACTGTTGGCGCCTCTGCTCTGCTTCTTCCTACTGCATAACCTGGAGGCTTGGGCGGCGCAATCCAGCCAGGTGAAGCCAAACCAAACGGGAGCTTCGCCAACACCAGAAGCGTCTAAGCGTAAGCGGCTGATCCGCAAGAAGGGCCGCCGACGGCACCGCCGTTTGAAAGTCTCCCGTTCACTAAAACCCATGCCGCCACTAAGTGAAGCGCCTTTCAGCTTTCCTGGCTCTCGCAAACAAACTTCACGACGTGAAATCAAGCTGGCCTTGGCCAATTTCAAAACGGGAGAGATTCAAATCGTCTCCGGGATAGAAACGAATCAAAAATTTTCTCTCCTCGGTTCGGATGTCCGGTTCCGGGTGGACTGGTGGAATGGGTTCAATTCTTCGATGACGATCCTGGAGCCTGCCAACACCGGTGTGGTCGCGCTGCTCTATGCATTAGAGCCTGAGCGCCAGAAATTTCTGAGGCAGGATGCGATCATTTATTGCCCCTATTCCAGCGCGCTGCTACAGACCGAATTAGTCGAGGCTGGAAAGAATTATCTGATGGAAAAGATTGCCCAGGCCCGTAAAGAACTTGCCCATGTGCGGTCCCACGCCTTTGCCGGGATGTCCTTGGAGAGTGCGGGATGGATGAGCAATGAAGACTATTTCAACTTAATCCTCACCGAACAAATGGACCCGGGACGTTTTCGTTCCATTGCGTCCGGTGACACAGAGTTGTCTCCTGAGCAAGTGAGCGAGATCATGAGACTGGCAGAGCGCATCCTGGTTATCCTTGGAGCTAATCAGGAAGACGCCTACAGTTTCACCGGAAACTACGCCAGTGCGCGCGGACTCACTCAGTTCACTCCTGTGGGCATGCGGGTCGTGTGGGACCAATATCCGGAAGCCGGTATCTCCCGAGACTTTCTGGACGCCACCGGTGAGCCTGTCAACGCAATAAAGGCTGAAATCTGTTTGCTAGATCACGATCTGGCAGATCTCTCCAGGACGTATCCCAATTTGATCGGGTCCGGCTTTGCAAAATATGCGGCGGGGGCTTCTTACAACGGGGGGCCGAGGCGGGTGCATTATGGTCTGCAACATTTTGGTGTCGATTGGCTGCATCCTGTGGTTCGTTTCACCAACCTGTCGAACAAGAAAAGGCTGAGCCAAAATGAACGCCTGGAATACCAGTGGCTCAAGAGCAATCGTGGACATGAGACTTTCGTCTATCTCAATAAACTTCACGCCATCGAACGCACCCAGGAGAAACTGCTGTTGAGCAAAGCACCCAATAATGCGGGTTCTGAGGTTTCTGTGACTCCTCCTCTTCAGGAGGGTGCAGCCCATTAGATTCTTGCCCCAACCGCTGCCGCCTCAATTTCGGCAGTTCCAGTCCGAACAGCAGGATCTAACTGCTTATTGCATCTGCTCTCAGATTAAACATTCCACCATTGCCCCCAGGCATGGTCCACGCCTGTTGACCATAATGACGAGACTTCCCTCACGATTTAGGGAAAGGACTTGTTGCTGCCTTGAAAGGAAGTGACACGTCGGGAGGGCCCTCCCAACCTGCCCCACCTTTTTCAAAAATACGGCGACGTATTTTCGTGCTCATGCTCTTACTCTTGCTCGCCTCCGCGGCAACGAATCGAGCAAGAGTAAGATGACCCTTTCGCGCATAATTTGGAATTAGGCCGGCAGACATGTCGGCGTATCTCCGAAACAGGATACTGTGTTACCATTTTCGGACGGCGGTAGGAGGCATATTGACGACACAAACCTACATTGGAGACTTCTTATGGACAATCACAGCTTGTTCGACCTTTCCGGACGCGTGGCGTTAGTCACTGGCGGAAGCAAGGGTCTCGGTAAAGCCATGGCCCGAGGATTTTCCCAGGCTGGCGCAGACGTGGTCATCAGCAGCCGGCACGAAGAGGAGTTGCGGCAGGCTCTGGTTGAAATTCTAGAAGGTACTGACCGACGCGGAATTTCTTTGGTGGCCGACCTGGCCAGGCGGGCGGATGCCCAACGGTTGGCCCAGACTGCTCAGGAAAGGATGGGGCGTGTGGATATTCTGGTGAACAACGCGGGCACCAACATCCCTGCCTCAATTGACGCCGTCCGCGACGAAGACTGGGATCGTCTCATTGAATTGAATCTTAGCGCTTGCATGGTGCTGACGCGGGCTTTGGTCCCATCGATGAAAGAGCGGCGTTGGGGCCGGGTGATCCACATCTCATCCATTTTGGGACTGGGATCGAAAACAGCTCGCAATGCCTACTCCGCCACAAAGTCGGCCCTGATTGGAATGACCCAGGCCAGTGCCCTGGACCTTGGACCCTACGGTATCACCGTCAATTGCATCGCTCCGGGTCCCTTTTTAACCGACTTGCCCGCTAGAATCCTGAGTGAAGCCGAGAAGGAGACATTTGCGCGCCGGACGGCGTTGGGACGTTGGGGAAATCCCTCTGAGCTGGTTGGGCCGGCCCTCCTGCTGGCCAGTGAAGCGGGGAGTTACATCACTGGCTCAACACTAGTGGTGGATGGCGGGGTCATGGCCAATACGTTGTGAGAATTTGGCCGGAACATCATTTGAGGAATGCCGTGGGTTTGCGTTCGTGCTCGTACTCTTGCTCCTGCTCTTGATCGGCCTTCTACCAACTAATGCCCTGTGGAGTTTATGCCACATGAAAACTCACTGGATTAATGGAGAATGGGTCGAAAGCGCCTCGCGAGAGACCTTTCCCGTTATCAACCCTGCTACTGAAGAGGTAGTTGACCACGTTGCTCGTGGCCATGGCGCCGACGTAGATCGAGCTGTCGAGGCGGCTTTCGCCGCACAAAGAGACTGGAAGTTTGTGCCTGGGATTGAAAAGGCCGAGAGGATGCATGAGTTTGCTCGGCGCCTCAGAGACAAGAAAGAAGAGATTGCTATCCTGCTTACCCGAGAGGGAGGCAAGCCTCTTATCGAAAACCGGGATGAAGTCGAATGGGTGGCTGCCTGTTTTGACTACTATGCGGAAATCGGACGCGACTACAAAGGAAAGGTAATCGGGCCGGTCTCTCGCCACCAGCTAAATTTTACTGTGAAAGAACCTTATGGGGTGGTGGCTTGTATTGTGCCCTGGAACTATCCGTTGCTTCTAATGAGCTGGAAAGTCGCAGCGGCCGTGACCTCCGGCAATACCGTGGTGATCAAACCTTCGGAATACACGCCGCTTTCCACCCTGGCGCTCGCCGAAATGTTGGAAGCTTTTCCGCGGGGCGTCGCTAATATTGTTACCGGGTATGGGCCCGAAGCGGGTGAACCTTTAGTCAAGCATCCCAAAGTCAGCAAGATTGCATTTACGGGCGGCGTGACCAGCGGTCGAAAGATTGCCGTCATGGCCGCCGAGCACCTAAAAAAGGTCTCCCTGGAATTGAGTGGCAACGATCCTTTGATCGTATGTGATGATGTGGACCTGGATGTGGCGGTGCGTGGCGCAGTCTGGGCGTGCTATCTAAACATGGGCCAGGTCTGTACTTCAGCCGAACGGATTTATGTCTTTCAAAGTGTCCTGGAAAAATTCATTGAAAAATTTGTGGCCTTCACCAGATCGCTGCGACTCGGCAATCCGTTGGGGCCAGATGTTGATCTAGGCCCGATGATCACCCAAGCCCAGCGCGAAAAAGTGGAAGCCAAGTTAGAAAAGGCTCTTCAAGCGGGCGCCCATTTGTTGGAGGGCGGAAAGGTCCCTTCCCAATTTCAAAAAGGTTTCTACTATGAACCTACCATTATTACCAACGTGAATCACAGCATGGAAATCATGCGGTCTGAAACATTCGGGCCCATCGCCCCCATCATGCCAGTGAAGGACATTGAAGAAGCTGTACAACTCGCCGATGATTCGGATTATGGGCTCGGGGCCAGCATTTACACGAACAACATGGAGTATGCCCTGTACGCCATGCGGGACCTTTTGGCGGAATGAGCTTGAGTGGGTCGAACCGCGAATTGGGGGCAGAAGGACTCGATAACTTTCGGGATGTCAAACACGTTCACCTTGACTATAAAATCGAACCCAAATCCTACTGGTATCCTTATAAATGGCGTTAGGTCTGGAAGAAAACCTGAGCGGCAATCAATAGGTCAGATTTTCATTTGGTTCTCTCGTTCTGGTTCGTGTTCTTGGTAGCTCTCATCATGCGAAAGAGAGCAAGAGCGTGGGTCCGCGCGCGAGCGCGATTCTGATGAAAGTAATCGTCCTGGGCGCTGCCGGTGCCATGGCAGCCGTGGCCATCCGCGATCTATTGCAATTCGCAGAAAATGTGTCGGTCACGGCCGGGGATGCGCGACCTGACAAATTGCTGGACCTCCCTTTGCGTCCTGTTAGGTTGGATGTCCAGGATGAACTGAGCACCGCCCGCCTGATAGAAGGGCACGATGTAGTGGTCAATTGTGTTCCTTACCCGTTAAATCCCAATGTGATGCGAGCTGCATTGCGCGCACGAGTGCCTTATGTTGACCTGGGAGGTCTTTATCACGTCACCTTGCAGCAGTTCGCCTTGCATGAAGAGTTCCTGCGCCAGGGGGTAACGGCTATCCTCGGAATGGGTTCCACACCAGGCATCACCAATGTCATGGCTGGGGCCCTGGCGCAGCTAATGGATTGTGTGGATGAAATCCACGTTCGCGTTGCCTGTCACGATGAGTCCGCCACAATCCATCTGCCCATCCCTTATTCCTTGGACACGCTCCTGGATGAATTTGCTCTAGAACCCATCGTTTTTCGAAATGGTCAGGCCGTCACTGTGCCGGCCCTGAGCGGTTCAGAAATTGTGGAATTTCCTGCTCCGGTCGGCCGGACAGAAGCATTTTACACGCTGCACTCCGAAGTTGCCATGTTTCCGCGGTCATTTCCGGGATTGAGAGAAGCCAGTTTTAAGATTGCTTTTCCCCAGGCATTCAGCCAGAGAATGCGTTTCCTGGTAGGGCTCGGTTTTGCCGCGCGGGGCAACGGTCTCCGTGGCGTGTCACCGCGGGAAATGCTGCTGGCGCTTGCCGCGAAACAGCCGGTGCCCGTATCGGAATCGGGGCCGCAGGACTGTGATGTTTTGCGAGTATGGGCGAAAGGCAGAAAGCAAGGGAAAGAAATTAGCGGACTGGCAGAGGCGGTGATCCTTCCACATCCAGTCTGGAAAATA
>QHZP01000133.1:9582-19895 GCA_003224715.1 Acidobacteriota bacterium
GCACTGCCCGGAAACCTCTGTTCCGCGTGAACTTTTTTGGGATGAACTGTCCCGTCGCGGGATCAGAGCAACCTTTAAATTTCAGTAAGGATCTGTCTCTGGCTTGACACCCCGAGTCGTGGCGAGTAATCTTTCTGTCACATTCTCAAACCCTATGCCTAATGATCTCCTCTATTTCCTGATTCTGGCATCCATAGAAGGCTTGGGCTGTCGCGGGGCACACCGTCTGCTGGATTTTTTCCAAACGCCCTCTGCCATCTTTGCGGCTTCGATGCGAGATCTAATTCAACAAGGGGTTTCAGAGCCCGTGGCCCAAAGCCTTTTATCTGGGAGGAAAAGGACCCAAGCGGAAGCTGAATTGGCTAAGTGCCAGCAAAACCATATACAAATATTGACGTTTCATGACGATGCCTACCCGCAAATCCTAAAGCAAATCTTTGATCCGCCGATCCTCCTGTTTGTGAAGGGAGATTTGACTTGCCTGAATATGCCGTCTATTGCCATTGTGGGATCGAGACGGGCCACTCCTTATGGAATTAATGCAGCCGAGAAACTGGCGCGTGAACTGGCGCAACGCACCCTGACAATCTGCAGCGGATTGGCCCGGGGGATTGACTCAGCGGCCCATCGCGGAGCTTTGGAAGTGCAGGGGAAAACCGTCGCCGTGTTGGGCAGCGGGTTGGATCATATCTATCCGCGAGAAAACAGAAAGATGGCCCAACAAATTGAAAGCAGCGGCTGCGTCGTTTCGGAATTTCCAATGGGGACAAGTCCTACTCCCCAAAACTTTCCGATTCGCAATCGCATTATCAGTGGCCTCTCGCTGGGAGTTTGCCTGGTTGAAGCAGCTGAATTCAGCGGCTCATTGATTACGGCGCGACTGGCGTTAGAGCAAGGTCGAGAGGTACTTGCCGTTCCCGGAAACATCACTTCAAAAAACAGTTTTGGGCCCAACCTTTGGATAAAACAGGGAGCTAAACTCGTGCAGAATTGGCAGGATATTGTGGAAGAACTACCCCGGCCGATCAAGGAACAAGTCCTGTCCTGTTCCGAAACCTCGTCCCATCCGTCCGAGCCCTCTCTCTTCTCCGAGGTTTTGACAGCGGCTGAGAAGTGTGTGTTAGAATTACTGCGCGATGATGAAGCTTCTCATGTCGATCAGCTTCTGGAACAATCCAGACTGACTTCATCAGAGCTCTTGTCCACCTTATCGGAGCTTGAGATGAAGGACAAAATTAAACAGCTTCCAGGAAAAAATTTTGTAAGAAAGGTCTAGGGTTACCTGGTGGCGACGAAGTTCAACCTTTGGTCAAGTTTATTAACCTGCCGTCTCCTCGCCCAGGGAGCTTTCTCAAAGCTCCGATGTCTCTCCCCCGTGGAGAGGGTGGTCCGCCAGACGGCGGATCGGGTGAGGGGTCAGGTGCTTCAGGAGACCCGACTCTTGGCGGTCTGAGGTTGCTCGCTACATCTAGTCGTCTCGGAGTAGGCTCATTTTATGTCCAAATCATTGGTTATTGTCGAATCACCGGCCAAGGCCAGAACCATCAATAAATATTTAGGAAGTGATTTCTCAGTGAAGGCCTCCTTGGGACATGTCAAAGACCTTCCCAAGAAAGGCTTAGGAGTTGATTTGAAGAACGACTTCGAGCCGAGCTACGAAATCATTCCGGGAAAAGAAAAGGTCATTAAAGAATTGAGATCGGCTGCCAAGGGGGTAGATTCTATTTTCATAGCCACTGACCCGGATCGCGAAGGAGAGGCTATTGGCTGGCATGTCGCCGAAGAACTGTCCTCCAAAAGTAGAAAGATTTATCGCGTCCTGTTTAACGAGATTACTCAGAAAGCGGTTAAAGAGGCTTTCAAGAATCCCGGAGAAATTGATTCAAAACTGGTAGAGGCGCAACAAGCTCGACGCATCCTGGACCGACTGGTCGGCTACAAGATCAGCCCCTTGCTCTGGGTGAAAGTGCGCCGGGGCACGTCAGCCGGACGTGTCCAAAGTGTGGCCGTGCGTCTCGTGGTGGAGCGCGAGCGCGAAATTCGAGCCTTTGTCTCCAAGGAATATTGGACTCTTACCGCCAATTTTTCTGGGCACCAGCCCCCAGCCTTCGATGCCCGCTTGCAGAAGTTCTCCAGGAAAAATATCGAAATCCAGACGGGCGAACAGGCTCAGGATATTGTGAAAAGGTTGGAAAAAGCGCGTTTCATTGTTGACAAGGTTGAGACCAAAGAGAAGAAACGAAATCCAGTTCCACCTTTTATTACCAGCCAGCTCCAGCAAGAAGCTTCCCGTAAGCTCCGATTCTCTGTTAAGAAAACCATGATGCTAGCTCAACGCCTTTACGAAGGCATCGAGTTAGGTGGTGAAGGCAGCATCGGTTTGATTAGCTACATGAGAACCGATTCAACTCGAGTCTCCGACGACGCGCTCAAGGAAGTCCGCCACTACATTGCCTCCAGTTCCAATTTTGGAGAAAAATATCTTCCGGAAAAACCCATTTTCTATCGTAGCAAAAAAGGTGCTCAGGACGCGCATGAAGCTATCCGACCCACTTCGGTGGCTCGCAGTCCTGAGGAGATCAAGGGCTATATGAGTCCTGATGAATACAAGCTTTACAAGCTGATCTGGCAGCGTTTTGTCGCTTCACAGATGAAGTCTGCCCTCTTTGATCAAACCTCAGTGGATATTCTGGCGGATAACTACCTGTTTAGAGCTAGCGGTTCCGTTTTGAAGTTTGACGGTTTTCTGGCGGTCTATCAGGAAGGCAAAGATGAGAAAGACGAGGAGGACGAAGAACTCGAGCGCAAGTTGCCGCTATTGAGACAGGGCGAGATTCTGCAGCTGAACAAGCTTTTACCTGAGCAGCACTTCACTCAACCTCCTCCTCGATTTACCGAAGCCACTCTGGTCAAGGTGCTGGAAGAAAAAGGAATCGGCCGGCCTTCCACCTACGCCACCATTCTTACAACCATCCAGGATCGAGAGTATGTGATCAAACAGGATGGCAAGTTTTCGCCAACCGAGCTAGGCTTTATCATCAACGATCTCCTGGTGGAAAGTTTTGCCGACATCTTCGACGTTCAATATACTGCCCGAATGGAAGAGGAATTGGACGAAATCGAAGAAGGAAAGATAGCCTGGACAGAGGCGCTCGAAGAGTTTTATGGCAAATTCGAGAGGGATCTGAAACAGGCGCACAAACACATGACTGACATTAAGAAGATGGAGGAACCCACCGATGAAAAATGCGAAAAGTGTGGGAGTCCCATGGTCATCAAATGGGGTCGGCACGGGAAGTTCCTGGCCTGTTCAGGCTATCCCGGATGTAAGAACACTCGCGAGATTGCTCGATCCAACGGTGCTGCCCCAGCCACGGAAGGGCCGGTGGAGGTCGAGCAGATCGAAGAGGTTTGCGAAAACTGCGGCAGGCCCATGACTCTGAAGCGGGGGCGATTTGGACAATTCTTGGCTTGCACGGGCTATCCCGAATGCAAGACCACCAAGAAACTTGCCACCTCTGGAGCGGGCAAGGTTTCCGTTCCAGACATTGCCATTGACGAGAAATGCCCTCAATGTGGGAAAAATCTGGTCATCAAACACGGGCGCTACGGGGAGTTTACAGCCTGCAGTAATTATCCGGAGTGCAAATATGTCAAAAGGAAAACTCTGGGAATAGCCTGCCCCGAACCTAATTGCAAGGGCGAGCTGATTGAAAGAAAGTCGCGTAAAGGAAAAGTGTTCTATGCGTGTGACCAGTATCC
The DNA here is from genome assembly GCA_003224715.1 of Acidobacteriota bacterium. Classification (GTDB taxonomy): domain Bacteria; phylum Acidobacteriota; class Terriglobia; order Versatilivoradales; family Versatilivoraceae; genus QHZQ01. Next base: position 13,345 of record QHZP01000133.1, read on the forward strand.
TAAATGTAAGTTTACGCTCTGGAACAAACCTATTAGTAAGACTTGCCCCCAATGCGGAGCCGGTTTCGTGCTGGAAAAAACCACTAAGAAGCAGGGAACCACCCATTATTGTCATTCAGAGTCTTGCGACTACAAAGAGACCGTAGAATTCATTGAGGAGGCTCAGCCGGTTTAAGGCGAACGCGCTGAATGAAAAAAATGACCGCCGCGCTCCGGCGGGCCCAGATTATTAACGTATCCAAGCAGCTCTTTTCCAAGAAGGGATTCAACGGCACAACCACGAAGGAGATCGCCCAAGCCTCCGGCATCAGCGAAGCGATGATTTTTCGACACTTTGCTTCCAAGCAGGAACTCTACACAGCGATTATTGACCAACGCATCCAGGAAGTTGGGGAACCGATAGCCGATGATGCGATCAAGGAAAGAAACGACGAAAGGGTTTTCGGGACTCTGGCAAGGTTCGTGCTCGAAAAGACAGCTCAAGATCCCACCCTGCTGCGACTCCTTTATTTTAGTGCGCTCGAGGGGCACGCTCTTTCAGATATTTTTTATTCTACTCATGTAATCAAAAGAGTCATGAAGCTGGTGGACTACATTCAATTAAGGACCACCGAAGGTGCTTTTCGTAATCTAGATCCTGTACTGGTAGCTCGCGCCTTTACAGGGATGTTGTACACCTACGTTACTGCAGAGCTCCTCTTTAACGCCGACAAGTATTACCCCAAAGCTACGACCGATCAGGTGGTAGAAAACTTCGTAAAAATTTTCTTTGATGGCGTCCGCAGTTCAAAGAAGCCTCATTGAATCGCTCTCCTGCACCGCTCCTGTGAAAATCCCCTCATGGGAGGGGCAGAAGGCGTCAGCCTTCGGGGTGGGTCTTCCGGTTGGGGACAACCCACCCCTGCACCCCTCCAACGGAGGGGAATAATTTTCATGCTCAATGGCGCCGTCCCAGGCGGCATGGGCAATTCCTGTGAGAATGTGTGAAAGTGGGAGGCGCTGTCCTCAGCGGCGACTTGGCCGGAAGCAATGACTAGTCGCCGCGCGGCCCGCCTCCCACGTTTTCATTCCTGGTGGCGCCCACAAGGGTATAGAGACCTCCCTTGAAAACAATTCCCTCCTCATGCCGTCAAACGCTCATCAGAATCTGAACAAAGAATGTTAAAATTCATGGGAGTATGAATACCAAACCGATCGTCATTGTGGGGGGCGGCCTGGCCGGGTCGGAAGCAGCCTGGCAAATCGCTCGGCGCGGATTTAAGGTTCGTCTTTACGAGATGCGTCCGGTGAAGGCTACGCTAGCCCATAAAACGGATCATTTGGCCGAAGTCGTCTGCAGTAATTCCTTCAAATCGGACCAGGAAGGGACGGCCCCCTGGCTGTTGAAAGAAGAACTGAAATTGCTAGATTCATTGCTGATGAAGATTGCCTATGAGACTCGCGTCCCCAGTGGCGCTTCTCTGTCGGTGGACCGGCAACGGTTTGCATCGGCCGTTACCGAAGTCTTATGCGGATGCCCAAACCTGGAGATCGTACGAGAAGAGATCAGAGAAATTCCCAAGGAAGAAGTTACTATCCTTGCGACTGGTCCGTTAACCAGCCCGGATCTGTCCCAATCGATCCGAGAATTTGCCGGACAGGAGCACCTGTATTTTTACGATGCGATTAGCCCCATTGTTGACGCGGAAACCATCGATCTCGACAAGGTTTACCGCGCCTCACGTTACGACAAAGGGGAAGCCGATTACCTCAATTGTCCTTTGGACAAGCAGGAATACCTGGCTTTCTACGAGGCTCTCATCCACGCAGAGTCGGTCCCGTTGCATAATTGCGAGAAAGCCCTGTATTTCGAAGCATGCCTTCCCATCGAGGAAATGGCGCGCCGTGGTGTTGACACTTTGCGATATGGGCCGATGAAACCCGTGGGGCTGATTGACCCGCGCTCCGGGAACCGGCCATATGCGGTCGTTCAATTGCGTCAGGAGACGTTGAAGGCCGACAGCTACAATTTAGTGGGATTTCAAAATCACTTGCGCTTTGGGGAGCAGGAGCGTGTTTTTCGGATGATTCCTGGCTTGGAACAGGCCAAATTCACTCGACTGGGGCAAATCCATCGCAATACCTTTATCAATTCGCCCAGAATTCTCAATCCAACGTTACAGGCAAAGAAGGACCCCAGGATTTTTTTCGCCGGTCAAATCTCGGGCGTTGAAGGTTATGTCGAGTGTGTGGCGACGGGCCTCATCACAGGTATTAATGCCACTCGACTGGCTTCTCAACAGTCCCTATTAATCCCTCCGCGAGCCTCGGCCATTGGTTCCTTGATCCACTACCTGATCTGCGCCGACCCCAATGACTTTCAGCCCGAAAACATCAATTTTGGCATTATGCCGGCTGCGGAGACTCCAACGACAGCCCAAAGAATTGAGAAGAAAGAGAAGCATCTCCTCCAAGTCAAAAGAGCATTGAGGGAATTATCTGAATTCGCCTCAGCGGTGATGGCAGAGCCGATCAGCCGCGTGGTGAGGGGCGAACCGTGATCCGTGAAGGTTCAAGCTGACTTTACTATACCAGGCTCAGAGCTCGAGGTTTGCAAGCCCACCGCATTGAACATTGCAGACCACGCTTCCCGTTTCACGTCATCACGTTTCACGCATCACGTTTCACAAGGGATTCACGCTGACAGATATCTATGCTCATAAATCTCAATGGCAAGATCGTTCCCAAATCCGAAGCCAAGGTTTCCATTTTTGACCACGGATTCCTCTACGGTGATAGCATATATGAGACCGTACGCACTTATGACGGTAGACCTTTCCTGTTGGATTTACACCTGGCGAGACTTCAAGAATCTGCCCAGGGTATCAATTTGGAACTCCCCATTTCACCGGAACAGTTGAAGCAGGAACTCATTAAGACGTTGGAGGCGGCACGATACCCAGAGTCGTATATTCGAATCATCGTTACGCGCGGCGAAGGTGACATCGGTTACGACCCCAAGCTTTGTAGCAGTCCCAGTTTCATCATATTGGTCACTCAGCTCATGCCTCCACCTCCTGTAATCTATGAGAAAGGCGTCACCATTGCTCTGGTTTCCGTGCGCCGAAACCTGGCTTCCGCCATCAACCCTGCCGTGAAAAGCGGAAACTTGTTGAATCAAACTCTGGCTTGGATGGAAGGCGCCAGGCATGAAGCCTACGAAGCTCTCATGCTGAACCATAAAGGAGAACTGGCCGAGTGCACCATGAGCAATATTTTCGTGGTGAAGAATCGAACGCTTAGCACTCCTGCATTGGATTGTGGCATCTTGCTGGGAATCACCAGAAAATTGGTTCTGGAAATTGCACAGCTAAATGGGCTAGAGGTGAAGGAAAGTTCACTTTCTCCCGAGGATCTTTGGCAGGCGGACGAAGCTTTCCTCACTGTGACCTCGCGGGAGATCATTCCGGTGGTCCGATGTGACCATCAAGTGATTGGTTCGGGGGTTCCTGGCCCTATCACGAAGTTTCTTCATGCAAAGTACAGACAAAAAGTCAAAGAACTGACGAAATCCAGTTTGCATCCAATCGCGGAAATGAGGAACTGATCGAGGTTCTGCTTGACTACAGTGGCGCTCAACCTTGGCACCATCGGTCTGATGGGAACTTTTCCAGGGCGAGCGAATTCTTTTGGTCCCTTTTCGAGGAGCCTTTAAGCTAGACCCATGAAGCAAGCCATCCAAAAATTTGTGGAACATTTGAAGGTGAAAAACGCTTCACCTCATACTCGTCGCAATTATCTCAGCGATCTTGAACAATTTTATGCTTACTTGACGCCTTCAGATCAGCAAGGCAAGCGACCCGAATTCCCCCTGCATCAACTCGACAACCTGGTGATCCGCGAGTATCTCGGTCACCTATACGACCATAAGATAGAGAAATCTTCCATGGCCCGGAAAATTTCTGCCCTACGATCGTTTTGCAAATTTCTTTGTCGCCAGAATATCCTTAAGCAAAATCCAGCTAAGTTAGTGAAACTACCCAGAATTCCCAAGAAGATTCCTAACCATTTGACAGTAGAAGATTGCGCCAGATTGATTGAAGCACCTGACCTTTCCACTCCCTTGGGGAAAAGGGATAGAGCCATTCTTGAGCTACTTTATGCCTGCGGGGTTCGCGTCAGTGAGCTTTCAGATTTGAATGTGGAGGATGTCAATTATAAGGAGTCTCTCATTTTGGTGAGAGGAAAGGGGAAAAAAGAGCGCTTGGTGCCATTTGGTCAATATTGTCACCGCGCCTTGGAAGCTTACCTGAGAGAACGGGCCTCCCTTGTCAAGTCCAATCCCGAAGGAACCAGAATGCCTCTGTTCCTGAATCATATGGGGACCCGCCTGACGACACGTTCGGTGGCACGGATCGTTGAAAAATATGCCAGGCTTTGCGCATTGCATCAGAAGATAAGTCCTCACGGCCTGCGTCATTCCTTTGCCACTCACATGCTGAATTCCGGCGCAGACCTCCGTTCGATCCAGGAGTTGTTGGGGCACAAGAATTTGTCCACCACACAAAAATATACCCATGTTTCTATCGGCCACTTGATGGAGCAATATGACAAAGCTCATCCCAAGGCCTGAGAGAAGAGATTGGGACAAGCCCATTGAGGTCGTTTCGCATGGATGATCGTCTAAAGGTGAAAGAATCTAATGACCGATTTTATGAGGCACTCTCCACTCAGAATCTGGTTGAGATGGAGGCTGTTTGGCTACACGAACCTTGGACAAAATGCGTTCATCCTGGATGGGAGATATTGGTGGGATGGGAGAAAATAAGGGAAAGTTGGGATAACATTTTTCGCAATACGCAATACCTCAAAATTAATATCACGAACCTTTCCATTCAAATCGAAAAAGATGTTGCCTGGGTTGTATGCACTGAGAGTATAGCCAGCGCTCGCGAAGCCAACTATCAAACAGCCACGGCCCAGGCTACCAACATTTACTACAAAGTGGACGATCAATGGTTTCTGGTTCATCACCACGCCTCGCCTGCAACTGTCAATGCCCCCGTGGAAGCCTCTGAGAGCATTCAATGAGCCTCACCGAGGAAATTCGAGCTAAAGCCAAAACATTGGGCTTTCAAAAGATTGGCATCAGCCGACTAGAGAAACTGGATGCCCGCAGCGGTTTGGCGGAATGGCTGGCTCAGAGCCGGCACGGGGAAATGCATTGGATGGGAAGAAGTCCAGAAAGGCGAACTGACCCTGGGAAGGTATTCGAGGAGACGAAATCTGTCATTTCACTAGCCCTAAATTACTACACTCCCATACAACATTCTCAGCAGCTCGAGCATGGAAAAATCTCACGTTATGCCTGGGGGCGTGCCTATCACCGAATCCTGAGAGATCGTTCTAAGACGCTGGTCGCCTGGATCACCAAGCGCGAACCGGCCGCCAGAGGACTCCATTATGCCGACACCGGCCCTGTGATGGACAAGGCCTGGGCCCACAAAAGCGGTTTGGGCTGGATCGGAAAACATTCGAACTTGATTACGCGCGAATTAGGCTCCTGGGTATTTCTGGCAGAGATTCTTCTAAACCTGGAGCTCGAATATGACCAGGAAGCCCGGAACTACTGTGGCACCTGCCACCGTTGTATTGATGCCTGTCCCACCAAAGCCATCGTTGCCCCTTATGTGGTGGATGCGCGCCTTTGTATCTCCTACCTCACGATTGAATTGCGAGGCGCCATTCCCCGACAGCTTCGCCACCTGGTTGGCTCTCGCATCTTTGGCTGCGATGACTGCCAGGACGTCTGTCCTTGGAACCGATTTGCTCAACCTAGCTTGGAAAAGGCCTTCTATCCTGACGAAGGCAACCATACTCCGGTCCTGGTCGATCTGATGCGGATAACCGAGTCTGAGTTCAAAGAACGTTTTCGGTCAAGCGCCATCAAACGCGCCAAATACGCGGGATTCGTACGCAATGTGGCTGTGGCTCTTGGTAATAGCCGGGACACCCGCGCGGTTCCTGTTCTGGCGGAGGCCCTACACCATTCTGAATCTCTCGTACGTGCTCATGCGGCGTGGGCACTGGGCGAGATTGGCGGGGGCTTTCGACGCACTGTTGCAGGCAAGCGGGGATGAGGAGGATACGTCTGTCAGGGAGGAGATTCGGCTGGCCTTGTCGAACCTTAATTAGCTGAAGGGTTCTATCAAAAATACTAAGGCTTCATGCCGAGGCGCTGACCGACCAGGTGCGAAATGTAATACTCCATGAACTCGTTGCGCTTGGGTTCGAGACAAGCCATTACCGGCTTGCCTCGTGTGCGGTCAATGCGCGTATATCCTTGTTCGTCCACGAGCAGGGGCAGGGTTTCCTCCTTGTCGAAAAAAGCTCCCGGGTTGGCCGTTTCGGCCACTGCTAGCTGATCGTGCAAAGTCATGCGGCTATGAGGACCCGACAGCCAGAGGCGGTAAAGACATTCCAGCGAGTAGGTCAGCGGTGAGGCATATTGGCGAACCCTTTCACGCTCGCCATCCTTCAACTGCACGCGCGTTGTCGAATCCAGCGGCACG
>QHZP01000133.1:19905-20442 GCA_003224715.1 Acidobacteriota bacterium
GAAGAGTAAACATTCCATTCTGGAATAGGAGAGGTCTTGTCCGCTGTCCCATAGATGCAACCGCTCATCAGCACCACCCGTTTCAGATACTTGCCCAAATTGGGCTCTTGGCGCAGGGCATCCGCTACGTTTTGGAGAGGGCCGACTGCGATCAAAGTCACTTGTCCCCGATGCCGCTTGATGGTCTGGACAATGAAATCTGCAGCAGGTTTTCCAATCGGCTTGTAAGCTTCAAAATCCTCTGCCCACGAAAATTGGTGGTCTATCTTGCTGTTCGTTTTGCGCCCCACTGCGACCGGGATATCCTTTCGCCCCGTAACGTGTAACAGTTTACATGCAATCTTAGCTCGCGCAGGGGTGTTCCCGTCGCAAATAGTAATGCCTAGCGGCTCGAAATTCTTATGGGAGATGACAAAGGCCAGCGCCCAGGCATCGTCAATGTCACCTCCGATGTCAGTGTCCAGGATGACCTTCATTTTCTCCGGGTCGGGTGCCGGCCCCGCATCGCTGCTAATCAGCCTACCGGCGAATAGCACA
>QHZP01000133.1:20478-27265 GCA_003224715.1 Acidobacteriota bacterium
ATTCTCAATCTGAGCCATATCTTCATCGACCCTCTCTGGATTTTGCTCATCCGCAGTCACGCTCTATTTGATCGAGATGCGTCGCCGGAGGCCCACTTACCGACCCCATGGACATCATTGAACTCATCAGGCACTGTGCTGCAGTTCCGTCTTTCTCCACGTTTGAGGACCGATTGCATCCCTTGATTAAAAGGATCGTGGCAACAGTAGATGTTGCGAATCTGGAATTAGTGCCGGACTATAACTTGATCATCAGGGTTCCCGGTCAACGTAAATTACCACCCGTTGCTCTGGCAGCTCATCTGGACAAGATTAACCATTTTGGCCTGGATTTCCCCGCGCAGATTCCCGTCGGCCAGGACTCGGAGGCACTGGAGGGATTGCTTGATGATGCCGTGGGCACTGGGATCTGCTTGGGCCTGATGCTGGAAAGTCAAAGAAGCAACTTCCCTCCTCTTATGCTGTTGCTATCCGAAATGGAAGAAAACATCAGCCGCGTTTCAAACCCACGACTACTGCGAGAGAATTGCCTTGGTCTGCCCAGCGGCGTGGGTGCCCGCAGAATTGCCACGTACCTCCACTCACGGAATAATATCCCATCCCTGGTCATCACACTGGACACGACGCCTCTTTTTAAAGGCGACCGAGGATTGGCGCTTTATTCACGTCCTTGGGAATTTAGCTCGGTTAGCCCAACCGAGGAGTTGGTGGCTGCAACTCAGGCTGTAGAGAAGTATATCCAACGGATTCATCCTTCTATCCGACTCTGCAACAACACGAATGACTACGTGATCTACGGCAATCTTCTAAATTCAGCCAGTTCCCCTCCTGTACCCAGCTTAGCCCTTGAACCGGCGATTTATCCTTACCATCAGAAAAATGAAAGAGTCTACTTGAGCGACATTGAAACTCTGGTCGAACTCTTAAGAACCTTTCTTGAAACAGTTCCTTTGTCCAGCCTGCCGGATCAACCAGCCCTTTAAACGCCTCATAACGTACTCTTTCTATGATAAGCTGGAAGTGTAACCAGGTATCTCGCCGGGGGAAAATCATGGCAAAGGAAGTTGTTGTTCTTGTTGACGATTTGTTCTTCTCCAGCAAAATCGCGTCCACGGCTCACAGCTGTGGCGTCCCTGTTCAATTTGTGAAGACCAAGGAAGCATTAATCGAACTGATTATCGTGGACCTCAATGGTTCTACAACTCAGCCTTTGGAAACTATCGAAGCGTTGAAATCTGACCCCGAACTTCGCACAATGCCCGTTCTCGCTTTTCTTTCGCATGTTCAAACGGAGCTGAGGGAAAAAGCACTCTCGGCGGGCTGCAACACAGTTATCCCTCGTTCTGCATTTTCTCACAGGTTGGCTGAAATCCTAAGTAAACATTCCCAAACGCAGAACGATGGCATCTTAGAATGATGAGTTTTCAAATGGGAGTCCGGCAGCAAGTCGGATCGAAGAATGGTGGAACATCAAATTTGTCGAGTTCCTTTGATTATCAATAATCTAGATACTACTTAATATTGAGTTATTCTTTACTCCAAGGAGGAAGTCATGATGACTCCAAGATGCCAAACCGACAAAATTACCGTACTTATCATAGCTCTGTTCCTCTTTCCTCTATTGACGCTGCGAGGCAAAGATTTCTGGGAGGAAAAGCCCTTTACTAACTGGAACGAAAAGGAGGCCTCCAGGATTCTTTCGGATTCCCCCTGGGGAAAATCTCAAAACGTAACGCTGCCGGGGAACGAGTCGGATCTCGGGGAAGGGAGACGGGAGTCTTCACGTATTCCGGCTGCAGCGGGCGGGGGTGGTGCCCGCGGAAGCGCAGCAGGAGATGTTACGGGTCGTGGCGGACCAGCGACAGCCGGGAGTCCGGGGTATGGCGGAGAAACGGGCGGCTTTTCGAGGTCGATACCTTTTCAAATTTCGTGGTTCTCTTCCATGAGAGTTCGCCAAGCCATGGGACGACTGGGCCAACTGCACGGCCAGCTTTCCACGGAACAAGTCAACGAGTTTACTCAGCAACCCATGGAGAACTATGTGATTGCTATCTCCGGTGCGATGATGAAACCCTTTGAGCAGGCGAGCTTGGAAAGTCTAAAGGCCAAAACCTTTCTGCTTTCCAAGAAAGACAAGAAGAAAAAAATAGAGTTAAAGGAGTACATGTCGCCCAAAGACCGTAAAGATGGGATGGCCCTTTTCGTCTTCCCTCGCAGCGCAGACGGAAAGCCTTCGCTAGACGTGGCGGACGACGAAGCCCAATTTGTGACCGAACAGGAGGCAGTGCGGATCAAAGTCTCGTTCAAACTGTCCAAGATGATGGTCGACGGGAAATTGGATATTTGAGTTGAACGCCCGGGCGCTCGGCCTCAGTTCACGGCGAACAACCAAGCAAGCATTTTTTCATTAGGACGGTAGTGACAGGGACAAGCCGCCTCTTGCCTCTCTGCTCCTGAAAATCCTTATCTGGTAAAGTTCAGACTTGGGCGCTACGATCACCTTCCAATCATCAGTGCGAATGCCGCGAAGTTCTGACCAGCCGAGATGCGATTTAGGGTAAAGAGTCTCCATATATGAATCATCAGTGCGAACCCCCTTCCCCTCAAGTATTGCCGGCATTAGACTGACTGGCACCTTGCACCTGGCTGCCGGCCGAAATGCCGAGGTAGTCTGCTATGGTGGGCATGACATCAATGGAGCGGACCTGTTGAGTCACCACTTGACCGCTGGGGACTCCTGGGCCGCTACGATCAATGGAATGTGAACTGTGGAGTCGTAAAGAAAAACTCCATGAGTATACTCGCCGTGTTCTCCCAAACTCTCAGGTGTGCGTCATATCTTCAAGGCGAATCGCTCTGACAAAGCCGTCGCTCCAAAAAGGAATTAGCCCTCCGTGTTCGAGACCCGTCTGGCCCCACCCCGCTTCTTATTGCGCTCTGCAACGGCTTTCCAAAATTTACTCCGCGACAATCCCTTACCTGCTTTAATACTCTGCCGGGACTTGTTGAGCAAGGCTTGAAAGCGTGGTGAGCGTGAGAGTATCAGGCTCTCCAAATCGTCGTCATCACGCGGAGCAAGCAATACCGCTACCGCCTTTCCGTTTCGGGTAATGACGACTGGCCCATTTGTCTGGCATTGTTCTAAAAAAGCGCTCAAACGCGCTTTGACTGCTGCTAACGGCGCGATCTTCATATTTCGAACTCCTCTCGACCTACAACTTTTCTCGCGCAGAGACGTGGAGGCATAGAGGTCATTCCTCAAGGCGATTGACAGCCCGTCTTAATCCTGTCCGTCATCAGTGCTTCGCCAAGATTCAGTAGATAACCGAGCTTAAGCATCGCTAACTGCTATCGATCCTCGACTTTCTAACCCCAATCCTCAGTTTATTTCTTCTCTGCGCCTCCACGTCTCTGCGCGGGAATTGTCTTGGCTCTCGGCGGTATGAGGTTGCTCGCACTTGTATTATAGTAACAGAACCTGGTCGGAGCAATTGTTGATCGACGGAGGAAAAACAACTACGCAGTCAATTCTGGGAGGTCTATAGTAACAACGAAAGGCCCTGGAAGCCAGTGCATGACTTCCGGGGCCTTGGAAAATGATGCAATCACCTAAACCGAAAACCCAGCGGAATTCCGATCAGAATTTGATTCGGGCCGCCATCTGAACAGTTCTCGGTCCATGGGAGTTGCCGAAGATCCGCCCAAAGGTGCTTGGATCGCTGACGTCATGCGCGGGATCACCCCTGCCGGCACGGTTAAAGAGGTTGAAAATGTCAGCACGCAACTCGAAGTTTGCGGTTTCTCTGAACTTCAACGGTATCCGCTTAATGATCGAGAAGTTTTCGTCATACCAAGCAGGACCTCTGACGTTGGGTAAGAATCTCGGCGCGTTGCCCAACCCCAATGCCACCCCGTTTGCGGTTTTGGGAGGGGCTGCAAAGGCTGCCGGGTTCAAATAGGGTGTGCCGTTCACAGAATCCACGCCGCTGCCGCCGAGCTCTTGTTGATCGGCAGGCAAGAGCACGTCGGCACGCCAGCCTGGCGGATTGAAGAGGTAGCTGTTGTAATCAAAGGCGCTGGCATGAACCCAAATCGGGTTGCCCGAACGGTAATTCTGGATGCCGCTGACGGTCCATCCACCGATAACATAGCTGAGCGGCCCTGACTTTAGCCAGTGACGACCTTGCCCAAACGGAAGATCGTAAATCCAGGTGAGCTTGAGATTGTGAGGGTGGTGAAAGGTCGTGACCGATTTCTCTCCGTTTCGGTCGTAGAAGTTCTGGGCGTAGACGTAGTAGTTGTTGATGGTCGTGTCGGTGGTTGCCAGCGACTTCGAGAAGGTGTAGGCAGCGAGAAAGCTCAACCCGACCGAGGATCGCTTGGTGACCTGAATCTGAAGTGCATGGTAGCTGGAACTACCATTGTTCAAGCGCTTATCGCCCACTGTGAAATACTGTGGAAACGGTCGCAATGCCTGGGCAACCGAGCCAGTGAAACTGGGATAGGGCTTGGGTATTTCGGGGTGGGCTGAAATTTCGTCCTGAAGCACATCACCCAGAGCGAGATACCTGGGGTCGAGTTGATTGAGAGCACCTTTGAAAAAATCATTAACCAGCCGGGTTCCCTTATTTCCGATGTAGTTCGTTTCCAGAGCCGTATTCCAAGGCAATTCGTATTGAATCCCGAAGCTCCAATTCTGAGTATAAGGCTGGCGAATCGTTCCGGGGCCTATATACGAGATATCACCACCGTTCACCAAAGTCGGGTCGTAATTGGGTAGAGTCTTGGTATAAGACGGATAGCCCTGGTCCCAATAGAGGCTGGGATCTTGCCGGAACCGGCCCGAGTTGGCATTGATCGGGTTGGAGCCGACGAATCCCGCGTCGAGACTATAACCCCAGCCGTTTTGAAGGGGAGCGCTGTAGTTGATTCCATAGCCACCCCGAACCACCATCTTGGGCTTTGGGTTCCAGGCAAAGCCGAACCGTGGACCAAACTCCTTGAAATAATGGTCCTGGAAACTCCTCCGCCCGGTACACCCCTGACAGTTGCCCAAGAAGGCGAGAGCCCCGAGGTACCCATCTGCTCCGGGGTTAGGCTTAGTCGGGTCAAGCGATGACATCCGATCAGCCACTTCCGTCAAAGGGCCGGGAATTTCCCAACGCAGTCCAACATTTACCGTTAGATTCGATCGGACCTTCCAGTCATCCTGAACATAAAAAGCGCTGTACCACATCCGCTGTCCCTGGAAGGTGGAGGGTATGCTGAGATGCGATTCGTCCACGGTCCCCAACAAGAAGCTGCCGTAGGCAAATCCCGTGGAACCGGCAAATCCGGGCAGAGCTGTCTCATCATTCCGGAAAGTGTAACTGCCCGCGCTGAAAAGGTCACGATTATTGTAATGATAACGGCGAATCTCCGCTCCAACCCTGAAATTATGGCTTCGCCGAATCATGGTGAGGTCATCGACCAGGACAAAACTCTGGTTGGGACTATCATTAACATAATCAACCCCCATCCTGGTGCCACCCATGTCGCCTAAAGCAGGGCTAGGAGCCTGAAAGGCAACGCGGGGAAATGTGTTAGTGCCGACTCCGGTCAGTCCAATTTTGCCGGCCCAGTCCTGACCCGCAAGCACTGACCCATTCACGTTGCCAAAGCGGTTGAACCCAAAACCGAAGTGATTGAGCATGGTCGGGCTGATCGTCCAATCTTCACTAAAGCGGAAAAGCCGTGAAGGAGTTGCCTGCCGCTGCCACACGCTTGAAGCGGGGCCTGGGATGGGGAGAAAGCCACTTCCGTCATGGTTATCGCGCTCCCGCTTGCTGTAGGTGAAGAACCCATTTATTTTGTGCTTGTCAGTGATGACGTGATCTAATTTGACCGTTAAAACATCAAGGTGAAAGTTCGGACAACAACCACTGACAACAGGGATATTCCTTTGAAAAGTCGAGAAAGTGGGATTGGGAAAATCCGCCTGTTGTAGGATGTTCTTGCTAACGGAACTGAATTTGTCTGCCGGTATTATGTTTCCGGGGAAAGGATCACGAATCCAGGTGCCGTCAGGGAGCTGTCTCGCGTAGACAACATCCCGGCCCAAGGCGTCCTTTCCAACGACCGTTCCAGAATTGGGATCCCCGGTAAAGGCAGGATCCAATATTCGGGAAAAATCACCGGTCTTGAATTCGGGGAGTGGAACAGTCGCGTTGACACTGCTAAAATTGAGCTCCTTACGACGATCTCCTTCGTAAGAAGCGAAAAAGTGGGTGCGGTCCTTCTTAATTGGACCACCGATGGTTCCCCCAAAAGAATTATCCAGGAAAGGAGGCCTGTCCAGGCCGTTGGCATTCTCGGTCCAGCTATTAGCCCGAAGATATCGGTCCCGGTGGAACCAGTAAGCGGTTCCATGGACTTCATTGGTTCCTGATTTCATTCCAAAGTTAGCGACCGCAGTCTGGGTTGCTCCATATTGGGCAGACAAGTTGCCTGTCTGCAACTTGAACTCGGAGGCGGCGTCCACGCTGGGGCTCATTTCGTTGTTGCTCCCTCCAGTGAGGTCCCAGCGACCTAAGGTAATGCCGTCGATCATAATTTCGTGGCTGTAAGCCTGACCGCCGTTGATTGAGCCAAGGAAAGTACCTCCCTCAGTGCCTGGCATCGCCGTAAAAATAAAGTTCTGCAATTGCCTGAGGCCATCATCCACCAGAATCGGCCAGGTGTGAAATTCCTTGTCCGTGGTTTCAGTGCCAATCTCAGAAGTGGAGCTCTCCAGCAGAGGCGTTTCTGC
>QHZP01000133.1:27320-43690 GCA_003224715.1 Acidobacteriota bacterium
TGCTGTCTTGAACCCTCTTAAAGAAGCCGAAATGTTGTAAGTCCCCGGGGTGATGTAAGGCGCCCGGTAAACTCCGGTCTCAGTTGAGACCGCTTTATTTTCACCTCCGGTTGCCTTGTTTGTGATCGTCACTTCTGCATTTGGCACGACTGCGCCGCTGACATCTTTGATCACACCCGTGATGGCGCCCCGTTCGCCTTGCCCGAAAGCATTCGAAGCGAAGCCCACAAGAGTAAGCAAGCAGAGCAAAACCTGCGAAGCCAATAATCTCGACTTGTCCATCATGTCCGTCTCCTCGTATGACAAATTAAATTAGCAATATTTTGGCCCTGCAACAAACTCACCGACCGTCGTCAATGAGTCCTTAAGTTAGAATTGGAATTCACGACGAATAAAAAGTTTATTTCCAGTCTCCAAGCAGCGTCAACCAAAACTTCGAGACCCGTCTGGCTCCCGCACGCCACCCAGGGCTAATGTCTGCTGCCCTTTCAGGAGTCTCCTGCCGCTGCTCAGTCTCGAAAACGTCCAAATCTTCAGGGACCGCGGGCTCCCTCTCAAACGGAATGCTTAGAATTGGAGCCGGAGGCCCATGCGGAAGGCACGGGCGCTGGCCCGATCTCCAACCGATCCGTTGGTGACGCCACCGTCACTGGTGATCACTCCGACACTCGAATCGGTGATGTCCGTGGAGGGATTCTGCCAATTCGGGTGGTTGAAGAAGTTGTTTGCCGTCATTTCCCAACGCAGCCTGGCTCTTTCGTGAAACACGAACTCTTTGGCGAATCCGACACTCCAAATGTTTATGCCGGGCCCTTTGATTACACCCTTGCCCGACGTGCCGAAGTAGCCCGGTTGGGGAGGCGCAAACGCGCTCGTGTCAAACCAGCGATCAATGGTCTGCTGCCCGCTGGGCAAGTTGGGGTTTTTCAGGAGGTCGGGGCGTAACGTGACCGAGGCTGGTGTGCTCGAGTCGCTGAATGCGATGCCCACCGGGTCGTCGCCCGTCCAGAACGGAGTCAGGAACATCCCGGTTTGCGCTGTGTAGATGCCGCTGAGTTCCCAGCCGCCGATGAAGAGGTTGGCCAGCCGGGACGCGTTGGAGCTGAGCTTGCGGCCTTTGCCGAATGGGAGCTGGTAGATGAAGTTCGAGGTCCACCGGTGCGTCGGAATCTCCTTGGCGGGACCGATTTCACGGTGACGGTCGCGGGGGTTCTCCGAGAAGAACTGCCAGAGGTCGAAGTCCCAGTTATAGTCCAAGTCGTAGCGGTCTCGAGCCCAGGTCCACGAACTCTGGAAATAGAGGCCCTTGGATATGTGCCGCAGGGCCTCCAAAGTAAGCCCGTTGTACTGGTGGCCTGCTCCGTTGGTCACGTAATCGATCTCCGGGAAATTCGGGAACGGCCGCGGCTTGGAGATGAACGGCTGCGCGTCGGCCACCGGCGTGTTGTAGTTATACGCCCAAGCGCCTCTGCGCATCGCGGTTCCGATGTAGGAGGCACGGAAGCCCGTGTTCCACTGCTGCCGTTCGATCGTGAAGTTGTACTGCATCGAATACGGAGTCTTGTAATCCGGGTTCTGAGCTGCGGAGAGACTGGTGTCGGACGGCCCACCCGTTCCGCTGGCCGGGAACACGCGTGGGAACATCACCTGAGGGTTGTCTTTCGGGTTGTTGTAGGATGGCTCCCCCAGCAGGAATGGCACATCGCCGAAATTCAGAGCGTAAGCCAGCGGCACCACGTTGTAGAACACTCCCCAGCCGGCCCGGAAGACCGTATTGTTGCCCCACGGCCGGTACGCGAGTCCAATCCGTGGCGCGATGTTGTGCTTCTGCTGATGGATCAGGGCCTGGGAATCGAAACCGACCGAACTGGCCTCCGCAATCCCGACGAAGTTCTTCGGGAAGATAGGGCTCACGCGAGACGTGGCGCCGTCCGGGATAACGAGCTCTCCCGACTTAATGTCGAAGAGCGACATCAGTCCGTGGTTTTCTTTCCAGTTCAGGTGCAGTTCGTAGCGCACGCCCAGGTTGAGAGTCAGTTTCGAGTTGAGCTTGAAGTCGTCCGCCGCAAAGAAGTCGTAGGACCAGCGATTCCGGGCGACCTCCACCGGCGGAAACGCCCGGGCTGCCGTGGTCGGGATACCCAACAGAAAGTCCGCATAAGGGTTGCCCGTGAAGCGGTCGGTGAACTTGACGTTGCCAAAGAGGTTCCCACTCGCGCCGAAGTCGTCCCATTCAGCCCAGAGCACGTTGAGGCCGAATTTCAGGTTATGCCGGCCCTTAAACCAGCTCAAGTGCTCCTGAAATTCCTCGGTGTGAGTCCGGTACCCCTTCTTCCGCCAGGGGTACTGGTACAGGCCGGTCATACCGTTGCTGAAGCTTATGTTGAGAATGCCGTTGATATCCGGCAGATCCGGTGCCAGGCCGACTAGACCGAGATCATTCACCAACTGGAGACCCTGCTGTGTCGATCCCAGGTTCAGGTCGAAGTTGATGGGGTTGTTGTTCAGACCAAAGCCCCAACGGAATTCGTTGAGCAGGTTCGGGCGGAACGAGTGAGTATAGGAAATGGTGGCAGCGCGGTCGTCGCGCTGCTGCCACCGTTGCCCGATTGTGGGCAGGTTGCCCTCCCACGGCCGGTTGTAAAGGCGTGACCAGGTGTAGCGCCCGAAGAGCTGATCCCTGTCGGTAACCTTGTGGTCGATGCGCGTGGTCCAGTAAGTCGATGGATCATAGGGCCGGATTTTCAGTTCCCTGTAGTTCTGAGTATGGAATGTATTCGGATCCCCAAAGTTCGGCTGGGGAAAGAACTTGTCCTGGATCTTCTGGGAGACGGAACTGATCCGGTCCGACGGGATCTGGTTATTCGGGAACGACGCGCCAGTCAACGGATCGAGGATCGGCGTGCCCAAGCTGGAGAAGTCTCCCGTTCTCCAAGGCACCGGCGCGACGGTCGGGTTCAACCTATCCTGAGTGGCGCTGCCGCGTGAGGTTTCGTACGAGTAGTAGAAGAAGGTCCGGTTCCGCCCGTCATAGATCTTGGGAAGCCAGACCGGGCCGCCGAGAGCGAATCCGGGTGCGTGCCGGATACCGGTGGGGCGGGAGTTATCGAAAAATCCTCTCGCGCGGAAGAAAGGGGTCGAGTAGTAGTCGAACACCGTCCCGTGAAGTTGGTTCGTGCCAGACTTGGAGATGATGGTCACCTGGCCGATCGAATTGAACTCGGCGGAATTGTTGGAAAGGTCAACCTTGACCTCCTGGAACGATTCGATGTAGTTAGCCAGAGGGCCGGTCTGCGTGTTATCGACGCCGTCGGAGAAGGTGGTTCCGTCAATCGACCAGTTGTTTTCGTTAACACGGCTGCCGGCGAATCGCGTCACGCTGCTGCCGTCCTGCCCCTGCAGACCCGGCGAGAGGTTGAGGTACGCCCACAAGCCTCGCGATTTGGTCGGAAGCGAGTTGAGTACCAGAGTATCTTTCGTATTAGTAATCCGAGCCGTTTCGGTCTCGATCAGTGTCGCGCCGCCCGTGACCTCGACTGCTGTCGCGACATCGCCGACTTCCAGCTTAATGTCTACGCGCCGCACGTCGCGGGCGACTAGGGCCACGTTGTCCACTACGAAGCTCCTGAAGCCCGCAGCCTCACCCCGTACCGTATAGGTCCCTTCCTTGATCTGGGCGATGGTGTAATTGCCGACATCGTTCGATTTGGTGGAATTCTTGATATTGGTTTGTACGTTCGTCGCCATAACGGTCGCTCCGGGCACGACCGCGCCCGTGGCATCTGTGACCGTCCCCGTGATAGTGGCAAACGTGGTCTGGCAGTATGCCCTTGCTGTTAGAACGAGCAGCATTAAACCCGCACAAAGCGGAAGCTTAGTGTCAGACATAGGGACAAAACCTCCTGACTGCGATGATCAACTAAATTTGTGTGTAAATAGCAAATAGGGATGATGGCAAGACAGACCAAGTTTGTCTCTGGCTACAAATAGCCCTTGAGCAAAAGTCCATCCAGAGAAGACACTTCTTTACTAAAGCGGTTAAGCCTAATGATTTCTAATGCTTGATTTAAGAACGGTCTGAAATAGAAAAGGTCGTGATCCCAGAATCTATATGAGAAAATGTAGAGGCCTACGAAATTTTGGACTGCGTCACCATGGAGCCGGCTGGTCTAGCCTATTCACGACCCCTCGCGAATCGTGAGGACTTGGTCTACCGGGGCTTGCTTTACTGTTGTCACTTTCCCTGACGGCCAGCGAACAAGGAGTTCCTGTATGACCGTCGATTTGCCCACCCCGAAGTGTGCTCGCGGATCGTTACAGGAGGCGAAGCTGCCGCCGGCTTTGAGCTCTCTAGTCTGGGTTACTCCTTCAGTCACTACTGTGACTCGCGCTCCTACACCAAAACGGTTGCTTTTCGTCCCCACCAGTTTGATCAAGATCCAGTGATTTCCTGGCACTCCCCGGTTCATGAGCAGGGAGGGACGATCATCCAGCGCGACTACCGCAACGTCAATTGCGCCATCGTTGTTGAAGTCAGCGAATACGGCTCCGCGGTAGGATTTCATCGCTTGTAAAGCGGGTCCGGCGAGACCAGTCACACTGACAAAACCCTCCCTGCCGTTGTTGAGATACAGCTTGTTCTGCTGCCGGTAGGAAATCTTAAAACCGTAGCGATCTACCTGCGGGAAGATGTGGCCGTTGGCGACAAAGAGGTCTTTAAATCCGTCATTGTTGAAATCGAAAAACCCGGTTCCCCAGCTCAAGTCACGGTAGGAATCCTCGGCGATTCCCGAACTGGTGGAAACATCTACAAAGAAGCCTTTGCCGGTGTTGCGGTATAGCGTATTGTAGTCATCTGAGAAATTGGTGACGACGAGGTCGAGAAGTCCGTCGTTGTTGTAGTCTTCGAAGTCAACTCCCATGCCGGCTTGCTCGCGGCCATCTTCACTGTAAGCCACGCCTGCCTTGGCTCCTATCTCGGTAAAGGTCCCATTTCCGTTATTACGGTACAGATAGTTAGGCGTCGTATCGTTAGCAACGTATAGATCAGGATATCCATCATTATCAAAATCCCCCCAAGCCGCTGCCAGGCCGTAATAACCTTCCTTATCAGATACCCCCGCCTGTTCAGAGACATCGGTAAAGGTTCCGTCTCCGTTATTGTGATAGAGGCTGTCGCCAGCTCCCTTTAAACCGCGAGGCCCACAAGCCACAGGAATCCCGCGGTAGGAGCAGAATTTGCCTTCGACCGGGAGATGATTAATATCGTAATCGAGGTAGTTGACCACCAAAAGGTCCAGGTTCCCATCACGGTCATAATCCGCGGCCGCCGCGGCCGCAGACCAGCGAGGGTCGCCCACACCGGCTTTAGCCGTTACGTCGGTGAAAGTGCCGTCACCATTATTTCGATAAAGGATGTTGGGTCCGTAGTTGACCAGGTAAAGATCCTGCCAGCCGTCGTTGTTGAAGTCAAAGGCCAGGGCGCCTTTTCCCCAGTACCGGTTGGCAACGCCGGCCGGCAGGGTAACATCGGTGAAGGTACCGTCATGGTTGTTTCGATACAGCGCACCTGGATATTTGCTCCCCTGGCCCGACCGGGTGGTTTCAATCGTTCCGCCGTTAGTGATGTAGAGATCCATCCAACCGTCATTGTTATAATCAATAACTGCCAGTCCACCTCCAATAGATTCAATCAAGAATCGTTTTTCCAGCGGGTCACCACTGACAACAATGTAATCGAGATGCGCCTCGTGACCTTTTTCAAGAAAGGTGGGGATGGGTGGAGAAAATTCCTCTGCAGAAAAAGAGAGGTATGAGGCAACAATGATGCTCCCGAGTCCCCCCAAGAAGTACGTGATCCTGAGCACACAAGAGGGACGGGCCAGGATTGTTTTCATAGCGCTCCGTGGCCTATTTCTAACTTTGATGTCTGAACCTGAACATCCCAATATACGCCATCCTGTGCTGTGACCATAGCTTTCTAAGGTATTGAGCCTCGGTCCCGTCAAAGACCGGTAAGTGATTGGGTTGAGGCAAAGCCCTTGCTGACGCGCGGGGGCCATTGAGTCTGGGCCTGTTCAGTAGCCCGACCGTGAGGGAGGGTCAGGGACTTTGACGGGACCCTGGGTACGGAGCCTGGGTATATAGTCCCAATTAGTTGGTGCAACAGGTAAGGTCAATCATGGACTGCTCTTTCCCTTTATGACACCCTCCGCCCAGGCGACAACGGCCCCAGCTAGGAGCCTCCTGGTATTCTTCTTCGGTGACTGGTTCAATGGGGCCAGGATAGCGGGTTTGAAGAGCATACTTGGTCAGTATCACAGCTTCTTTGACAATAAGCGGAATCGGAAGGCCGCTATCTTCAAGTCCCTTGCCCAACTTCCTCAAGGTCATGAGTGTAGCGAAACTGAAGCCCTTTGAGTCGGTAGATAGCTTTCATAGCCTTCTCAGCAGCTTGCTGGGCCTGAAAAACGAGATCCTCCCAAAATACCTCATCCAGTTTGGACTGAGAAGCTAGGGCCAGGTTTCCTTTGGCGCGGGCCAACCAGTCCTCCGCACTTCCTGGGATGGGTTTATCACGCGGCATGGTAGAGAATTGTCCCTTCTTCCAAAGCACTTTTGATAACCATAGAGGGATCGGAGCCATGCTCACGGAGGTCGCTTTCCGTTACTACAACGACGTCCTTAGCAAAGCCAAATCCCCACATGCAGCGATAGATCTCGTGCGTGGTGTTACGACGATGAACGCCATCCGGCATAACGACTAACACATCAAGATCACTGTCGGGTCCCATCTCGCCACGAGCAGCGGAGCCGAATAAGATGATCCGTAGCGGATGGACAGCTTCCACAATCCTCCTGACCAGTTCGTCAAGCAGGTTGGGACTAGGTTTCATTACACGTCTCCTGGTTAGAGCTGACACTTCACTGGATCTTTTTTGACTGCGCCGATTCGAAGCGGATTTCTGCCGGCCCGGCGCTCCGCGCTTTTCTATTCAACTCCAGCGCTTTCTGAAACAAAGCTTCCGCTTCCCTCTCCCGGCCCGTCGAGCTAAGCAAGCGTGCCAGCCCGTTTAGCGCGTCTGGACTGGCCGAATCGAGTTCCAAGGTCTTTCTGAAAGCCATTTCAGCTTCCTTCAGCCTCCCCAATTGGTTAAGGCAACGAGCCTTGGCATAGATCGCCTTGGGACTCTCCGGCATCTTGATAACGGCTATATCAAGGTCGGCGATGGCGTTAGCCCAATCTCCTTTGGCCATGAATGCTTCCCCGCGAAAGAGGAAACTGGGGGGATAGGCGGGATTCACTTTGACTTCCTGGCTTAGATCCGCGATTGCTGCATCGTATTCATGGAGGGTGTAAAGAACGAAGCCACGATGAAAGCGCGCCAGGGGAGTTTGGGGACCGAGAGCCAGCACGCGATCAAACTCTGCCAGCGCTTCGACGCTCTGGTTTAGATTTTGCAAGGCTCTGCCGAGATTCAGATGGGCATCAATATCCTTATCCTCCAGCTTGCTTGCCTGCCGCAAGTGCAGTTCGGCTTCCTTATTCTCGGCTTGATCCAGGAATTGCATTCCCAGAAGAAGGTGGGCACTTGCCAGGCCTTCCCTAAATCTCAGGTCGTCCGGCCAACGTCGAAACCCTTCTGCGAAAATCTCAATGGCTCTCTCATAATGTTTCTCCTGTCCAGCCTGATTTCCTACGGTGAGGTAGAAGCGCCTCTCTTCGGGAAATCTTTGCAGTCCCTGCGAGGCGATATCGTACAGAGCTTTAGTATTCCCTTGCATTTGATACAGGGCGCATAGATCCAGGTAAGGATGGATCTGAGGAGGCTTGGTGCTGATGCATTGCTTAAGCAAGGCCTCAGCTTTAGGCAAATCTCTTTGCCGGAATGCATCCGAACCAAGCTTACATATATCTGACGGTTCGGCCTGTGCCGGTCGAACAAGACTGATGAATAGGCCGGCTGACATGCAGAGAAGTGAAAGCTTCGCCGCAGAGAGGAAACCCATGTCTGGGATTCTAGCAGCATCGTCAAGCTGGCTCAAGAACCCGCTGATTCGAAGTAATGAAAATTGCTCTGAATTTATTTCACTCATTTATGCTAAGGTTATTGGGAACTGAAGGTCATAAAGTTCTGATCAAACCAAATGGGTTACTTCTTTTTATGGAGTCTTTCACTTTATGAGATTTAACATGAGTTGGGCGAAACTTTTGTTTGGCCTTTCCTTATGCGTCATCTTGGCTCTATACGGGATAGTAGAAATTCTGAGTCAGGGAGTGGCCGTTCCCAAGCGCCCAGCTCGAGCCCTTCCCAAGGTAAAGATCGATATACCCCTGCCAAAGATCCAGTTTGAAGACATAGCCACCAAAGCAGGCTTGACTGCACGTCACGTTACAGGTGGTGATGACAAAAAGTACATACTGGAAACCACAGGCAGCGGTGTAGCTCTCTTCGACTATGACAACGATGGATACCCAGATATCTTTTTTGTCAACGGAACAACGCTGGAAGGTTTTCCGAAGGGGCAGGAACCCATCAGTCACCTCTACCACAATAACAAGAATGGAACCTTTACGGATGTGACTCGAGACGCCAAGCTGCTTCGCTCTGGCTGGGGGCAAGGGGCCTGCGTGGGAGACTATGATAACGACGGATACGACGATCTGTTTGTCACCTATTACGGTCAAAATGTTCTCTATCGAAACAATGGGAATGGCACTTTTAGTGACGTTACTGAGAAGGCGGGGTTGCTGCACAAAGCGGTGCGGTGACAACAAGGACGGCAAGTTGGACTTGTTCGTAGCCAATTACGTGGATCTGGATCTCAAGAAGACCCCAGCCAAAGGAACTAACCAATATTGCCAGTGGAAGGGCATTCCCGTGATGTGCGGACCCCGCGGGCTACCTGGCGGTACCAATATTCTCTATCAAAACAAGGGCGATGGGACTTTTATCGATGTATCGGAAAAAACCGGCGTCACCAAGCCGAGCGGTTACTATTCTTTTACCGCTCTGGTTTCGGACTACGATAACGACGGCTGGCCCGACATCTATGTGGCATGCGACTCCACTCCCAATATCCTCTATCACAACGAGGGGAACGGGACCTTTACTGATATCGGTCTGATTTCCGGCTCCGCCTTCAACGAGGACGGCCAGGAACAAGCCGGTATGGGTGTTTCGGCGGCCGATTACGATTGCGATGGGTTCTTCGATATTGTGAAAACCAATTTTACCGACGATACCCCTACCCTTTATCACAACAACGGGGACGGTTCCTTTACGGATGTCACGTATCCTGCTCGCCTTGGAGCTAACACCCGATTCTTGGGCTGGGGAACCGGCTTCCTGGATGTGGATCATGATGGCTGGAAGGACATATTCATGGTCAATGGTCATGTTTATCCCGACGTTGACACACACAACCTGGATAGTCCTTACAAACAAGAAAGGCTGATGTATTGGAATTTACGCAATGGAACCTTTCTGGATGTTTCGTCTCAAGCTGGGCCCGGCATTCAGGAGCAGCGCTGCTCGAGAGGGGCCGCGGTGGGAGATTTGGACAACGATGGTAGCCTGGAAATTGTCATTAATAATATGAATGACACCCCCAGTTTACTCAAGAATTTTGGAGAAAGAAAGAATTGGATCTTGATTAAAACGGTGGGAAAGGAATCCAACCGGGACGGGATCGGCGCTCGGGTGACGCTTGTCACCGGCAGCCAAAAGCAAATGGATGAAGTCCGTAGCGGCAGCAGTTATGTTTCACACAACGATCTCCGCTTACACTTTGGGCTGGCTGATGCCTTAAAAGTGGAGCGGGCAGAGGTGATTTGGCCCAGCGGGAAAAGAGAATTCTTTTCGAATCTCAAGGCTAATCAAATTGCCATTCTTGAGGAAGGCACAGGAACACCCCTGGCAAAATCGGCGCCTTTGTCAAAAAAGTGACAAGAGACAAACCACAAACATCCCCAACCAGGTGCCGACAGGGGAATTAATTTGGGAAAGCCTGGGAGATCGGAAGAGTGTTATTGGGGCTGTCTCGGGGCCGGGGGTTTGGGCAATTTGTTCAGCCGGCTCTTGAGGGTATGAAAATCCGGACTGTCGGTCTTAAGATTTTCCTTGCGCGGAAAGGCTCGAATCTCATGGGATACATTGGCCACGCGCTCAGAGGGACTAGGGTGGGTGGAAAAGAAAGTTTCTAACTTGCGTGGTTCACTTTGGCGAAGATGCTCCAGTTTTTCAAAGAAGGTGACCATTCCTTCTGGATTATAGCCTGCGTCGTAAACGTTCCGGGCGCCCAGTTCATCAGCTTGTCGCTCATCGTCCCGACTAAATTTCATGAAAGCTGCGTTGGTGCCAAGCTCTGCGCCCAGCTTCGTTATCCCGGCCATGGCCCCACCTTTGCCGCCCAGAGCAGCTCCCAAACCGCCCAGAATGAGATTGGCGATACCAACCTTTTTCATTTGATCGGCGCTGTGCCTAGCCACTACGTGAGAGATCTCGTGGCCAAACACGCCTGCCACTTCGCTCTCATTGTCCGCAGCCTCTAACAAGCCCCGATTTACGTAGATAGATCCTCCGGGTAATGCAAACGCGTTAATCTCGGGAGAATTTACCACCTTGAACGAGTATTTGAGATTGCTTCGGTGCGAATAGCGGACCAGGCTTTGACCAAGCCGGCTGACATAGTCAGTAATGTCACCGGCCGGAAGCATAGGCATCTCGGTTTCTACTTTTTTGGAGGCTTCACGACCCAGCTCGATTTCCTGCTGTTCCGAGAGGCTGAAAATCTGAGCTTCCAAACGGACAGAGGCTGGCCCTAGGCCCAACACAAGGCATAAAGCCAATGACCGTCCCATTCGATATGCTGATCTGACCGTAATCTCGCAGATCACTTTTGTCCCTGCAAAATCTTCGTACCTGTTTGTACCACCGTTCGGTCACTTTCAAGCAGCACATTTAAGGCGACGAATAAACACGAGATCGGCGGTGTCAACAATTGACTCTCGGCCCTGGAAACAAATCAATGAACAGTGTTCCATTTTGCAAACGACCTCCACTTTTAAGCCAAAGTAATCGGCTGTTGTCATGTGTGTCTTGGCTTTCATGGATCACCTTACCTTTCACAATTTTCTTCTCCTCCCCGCATTTCATATAGATGCACTCACACTGCCAAACGTAAGCTATGAAGTAAATGCTTTCTTACAAAGGACGTAGACAAAAAAGCCTTCGGGAGTGAAAAGAAAATTGGAGTTTACAGCGAAATTTTTACTCGATAAAATTGGCAGCAACAGTTTCGCGACTCTCGAAAACCCAGCTGGGTCCAAGAATCCGTTTTGCCCGTAAAATAAATCGAGCTGGCCCGGCGAACAAATAAAAATTTGCTAAGTAGGAATCCACATGAAGAACAGGATAGCGGTCCTGCTCAGCTTTGCTCTACTTTTCGCTTTCACCCTTTCCTTGAGTGCCAAGGACGGATCCTGGAAAGGCTGGATCAGCGATGCCAAGTGCGGTGCCGGTGGAGCCAAGGCCGAGCACAGAGAGTGCGCTTTAAAGTGCGCCGAGGGTGGTCAGCAGTTAGTGCTAGTCACTGCCGACAAAAAGGTCCATGCTCTTGATAACCAAGAACTGGCAAAGGAACACGCGGGTCATGAGGTGACGGTTCACGGGACAGCTGATGCCAAAGGGGACATCAAGGTAAGCACGATCGACATGGGTAAGTAAACTTCCCGCTTGGGAAGATTTCTAGAAAGGTAAAGGCAGGGCTAGATGCCCTGCCTTTTCTGATTTCGTGGTTTTTTTAGGCCTGTTAGCCTTGCCAGATTGGCAATCTTCACAAAGATCATGAGACTAGGCCTTGGCGTGTATCACCTTCTCGATCTCCTTCTGAAGATATTGCTTTCCTGAACTTAGGGCTTGTAGAACCCCTTCTGTAGTCTTATCCGTCCATTCTCGGCTTCGTTCGATTCCGTCTTCAACCTTTTCCGAAATGCCCTCGACCAAATTATCGATTGCGTGGCTCATCTCCAATTGAACTTGTTTCGACTTGTTCTTGGCCATCTTTCCCAAATAGAGAATATCCCGGCGGGTCTTCCTGCCAGTTTGGGGTGCTAAGAGCAGCGCAATTCCAGCGCCCAACAGGCTTCCCACGACAAACAAGGTAGCCCCATTACCATTAATTTTTTGATTTCCCATTTGCATCCTCCAGAAATGAACTTAATAAAGAAGGAAACTTCTCCCCTCCTCTATTCGCTTAGAGGGGCTTTGAATTACTAAAATAAACCTTAACGTGAGATTTTGAAAAAGTAAAGGGACTCAGCTCTGGTTACCAAGAAAGGTTCGTTTCTAACCATGGCAAAAATTGTTTGCGCCTGAGCTGAGGGCGTGTAGAATACTTCGGACCTTGGATCCGGAGATAAACTGGCCATGCTAGAAAATGAGCTTCGGCTTGGGGACACAATCGATGATTACTGCAAGCGATGTCGTCTGCTGATGAATCATTACATCGTCAGCATTGTCGATGGAGAGGTAAAAAAGGTTCGCTGCCAAACATGTCATCACGAACATGATTTCCAACATGGTCAAGGCGGAAGGAAGAAAGAACCTTCGGGCAAATCGTTATTCGACCAAGTTGCCGCTACCCTTCCCCAGACTAGCCCACCGCCGAAAACCATCAAGCCCAAGAAAGATCGGCGAAATTAGCTTTACTGCATAGGTGAAGCTTACCTTCAAGTCCGGGCTGAGTACACCGATTTCGGTGCGCTGTCCACTCCATCAGCTGATGGGGACGACGGCCCCGTCAGAAAATTGTTTGGGAGACTGCTCAGCCCACCCTGAAGCAGCGGGCTAATGAGAACGAGCAGTCCCCAAACACATCCAGGGAAGTGGGAGCCAGCAAATAAGCCATCGTAATTACGTTTCCCCTGGTTCCATTCAGCCGGTTTTTGTTCCTTGCCCATAGAGTCTCGCAATTGTCCACAAGATCTTGACGCCTGCTTTAAAGGTCCCTGAAAGGGTGTGAGAGATCTTAGATTTTCCAATTCTTTTCCGATAGCTCACTGGTACCTCGATAATCTTCAACTGGTGCTGTAAGGCTTTCACCTGCATCTCAACTGTCCACCCGAAGTTGCGGTCTTGCATCTTCAAGCGGCTCAAGGCTTCTGTCTTGATTGCGCGAAAAGGGCCAAGGTCAGTGTAGGCGTGTCCATAAAGCCATTTGATGAGCCGTGTCGACAGCCAGTTACCGGCCCTTTGAGGAAAGGTCAGTGAACCTTTTTCACGAAGGCCCAAGACACGGGAACCAATCACCAGGTCAGCCTCTTTACTCCAGAGGTTGGAGAGGAGATTCCGGACCTCGGCCGGGTAATCGCTATAATCGCCATCCATAAACACAACCACTTCAGTTAGCTCTGGCAAGTGTGCGATTCCGGTCAGGCAAGCGTTGCCGTAGCCTCTGCTTGGCTCGAAGACCACCTTAGCCCCGTTGCTCCTGGCCACAGCCGAGGTGGAATCTGAACTGCCGTTATCGACCACAATGACCTGCTGGATCCAATCCTTGGGAATTTCCTCCAGTACACGACCTATGGATTTTTCTTCGTTGTAAGCTGGAATTACGACCACCGCCTTCGGTTTGTTCATTAATCTTAACTCCCGCCGAGCAAGGGTTCCGGCTGGCTTAATGGGGGGATGCAAAAATCTGTGGCTCAATCAGGCAACCCTGGACGCACCTTTGATCTTCTGCAATAGCAGAAGACAGGCGTTCAGTAATGATTCTCATTCGTACTCATCCTTATTGAGCAGCGTTAAAAAATGTGATATAAGAAATGCCTGCTACTCGGCTTTTCCTTGGACCGTGAATCGACTCCATGACCCCAGAATTTGAAGAACGAGACCCGCAGAATTCCCCTCAAAAATTCAGTCATCAATCTCAATCTCCAGCAGTAATGCTCGGGGAGTTTCGGGGATGGGTTAAAGACATATTGCTTGCCGTGGTAATAGCCATCCTGATGGTAGTGTTCCTTTACCAACCCGTAAAGGTGGAAGGCACGAGCATGCAGCCTGAACTGGTGGACCAGGAGCGAATCTTTGTGAACAAATTCGTGTACCACTTCGAAGAAATCCATCGCGGTGATATCGTTGTGTTTTGGTACCCCAAGGACCCCAGCAAATCGTTCATCAAGCGAGTTATTGGGATCCCGGGAGATGTGGTCTCCGTAAAGAATGGCCGGGTCTATGTCAATACCCGGCTATTAGAAGAACCTTACGTTCCCAGAAGTTATCAAGATCTGGATTCCTTTCCCACCGTGCGGGTGAAAGAAGATCACTATTACGTTTTAGGTGATCACCGCAATGCCAGCAACGATAGCCGTTCCTGGGGGTTGGTACCGCGCAAATATATTTATGGCAAGGCGGTTTTTCGTTACTGGCCCATGGAGAAGGCAGGTTTTATTGAATAAAGCTGGACTGATTAAAGTATCGATCTATTCCATTGTGGCCAGCTGTCGACTTGCCTGACTAAAATCTGTTAGTTTTTCATTAGCCCCGTCCTTCAGCACGGGCTGGGTTGCCTCGCGCGTAATGTTGCTCATCCAGGGCCGCGCTGAAGCACGGGGGCTAACGAAAACGATCATCTCGTTAAACACATGCGGCGAGATGCGACTCAGGTAAATACGTTAGCGTAATTGCGAAAGGCAGTACTGACGCTTCCACTCTTTATGATCCGGAGAATAGATGCAAGCCTTGCTCGCCTTGGAAGACGGGCTGTACTTTAAAGGAAAGTCTTTTGGTGCTCATGGAGAAGCTTCTGGAGAAGCTGTTTTCAATACCTCTCTTAGTGGATATCAAGAAATCCTCACTGACCCTTCCTACGCAGGTCAGATTGTAACATTAACCTATCCTCTCATTGGCAACTACGGCGTGAACTCGCAAGATGAAGAGTCTGGGCGGCCCTACGCCGAAGGACTGGTGGTGCGGGAGATCACCGAAGTTCCCAGCAACTGGCGCCAGCAGATGTCTTTGCCAGAGTATTTGCGGAAGCACAAAATTGTGGCTATTTCGGACATTGATACCCGGGCACTGGTCCGGCATATTCGTGACCATGGTGCGATGCGAGCTGTGGTTTCAACGCTGGATCTGGCTCCCGAGTCCCTTATTCGAAAAGCGCGTATGCTTCCAGAAATGGTCGGCCGCGATCTGGCGAAAGGGGTGTCATGTGAAAGACCTTTTCAGTGGAATGATGGTTCGTCGCAGCTGTTTCCCACCCGGAAGAAGCCAACAGGCGATTACCTCCTCGACAAATCAGTACATTATAAGGTGGTAGCTTTTGACTTCGGCATCAAGCACAACATCTTGCGCTTGCTGGTGGACAGCGGTTGTGAATTGACCGTTGTTCCAGCAAGAACAACGGCGAGCCAGGTCCTGGGCTTGAACCCTGATGGAATATTTCTCTCTAACGGTCCGGGAGACCCTGAGGCGGTTACTTACGCCATTCAGACGATCCGGGAATTGATGGGGAAAAAACCGATCTTTGGAATTTGCTTGGGACATCAAATTTTAGGGCTGGCTCTCGGCGGTAAGACTTACAAGTTGAAATTTGGACATCATGGCGGAAACCATCCAGTCTTACGAACACAAACCGGTCAAGTAGAGATTACAGCCCAAAATCACGGATTTGCCGTGGACAGTAATTCCTTACCCAAGGGCGAAGTGGAAATTACTCACGTTAACCTGAATGATCAGACACTGGAGGGATTTCGACACAAACATCTGCCCCTTTTTTGTGTGCAGTATCATCCAGAAGCTTCGCCAGGTCCCCACGATTCTCGCTACCTTTTTGAAGAATTCAAATCCTTAATGCTTCAGCACAAAAGTTGCCCAGATTACAGTTTGTCTCAGAGTGCAGACTGATCGTTGCTTCTTCCCCAACTGACCGGCCATGCCCAAGCGAACAGACATCAAGAAAATCCTGATCCTCGGTTCGGGACCCATCATCATTGGCCAGGCTTGCGAGTTCGACTATTCAGGAACGCAAGCTTGCAAAGCGTTGCGAGCTGAAGGCTACAAGATCGTATTGATCAATTCCAATCCGGCTACCATCATGACGGACCCTGAATTGGCGGACAAAACTTATATTGAACCCTTGACGCCGGAATATGTTGCAGCCATCGTGGGACATGAGCGTCCAGATGCGCTTCTCCCAACCGTGGGAGGTCAAACGGCGCTAAATCTTGCGGTAGCCTTATCGGAAAATGGGGTCCTGGATAAATATGGAGTGGAGCTAATCGGGGCTCAGATTAAGGCCATCAAGATCGCTGAAGATCGCCTTCTTTTCAAAGAGGCAATGAGAGAAATCGGACTGGAGACCCC